>JACRHE010000091.1 GCA_016217695.1 Nitrospirota bacterium
CTTGCGCTCTCCTGCTATAGCGCCGGCAGGACATACTCTCTTACACATGCCGCAGCCCTTGCAGAATTCAGCCAGGACAGCGTATGACAGCAGATCTCTGCAGACTCCAGCCGGGCACTTCTTCTTTGTAATATGAGCTTCGTATTCGTCCCTGAAATACTTTATAGTGCTTAATACAGGATTCGGAGCTGTCTGTCCGAGACCGCAAAGAGATGTTGCCTTGATGTCCCCGGCAAGGTCTTCGAGAAGTTCTATATCACCTTTTCTGCCTTTTCCTGACGTTATCCTTTCGAGTATTTCGAGCAATCGTTTTGTCCCGATCCTGCATGGAACGCATTTGCCGCAGGATTCTGACTGAGTGAACTGGAGAAAGAATTTTGCGATATTGACCATGCAGTCATTTTCATCGAGTACCACCATACCGCCGGATCCCACGATAGAGCCGACACTGGCAAGGGACTCGAAATCGACTTTGATGTCCAGCATATCGGCTGTAATGCAGCCACCAGAAGGGCCTCCTGTCTGGACCGCCTTGAATTTCCTGTCATTCTCTATACCACCGCCGATATCGTAAATGATCTCCCTTAGAGGAATCCCCATGGGAACCTCAATGAGTCCTGAGTTTCTTATTTTTCCGGTAAGGGCGAAGACCTTCGTACCCTTGCTCTTTTCGGTTCCGAATGACGAGTACCACTCTGCCCCTTTCCTGACTATATAAGGCACATTGGCAAGCGTCTCCACGTTGTTTATTACAGTGGGTTTTCCCCATAAGCCCTTATAGACAGGGAAGGGTGGTTTAGCCCGAGGCATCCCGCGCTGACCCTCTATAGAGACTATAAGAGCTGTTTCCTCTCCGCAAACGAACGCGCCGGCTCCGAGTTTTACCTTTATATCGAAACTGAATTTTGTCCCCAGAATGTTCTTGCCGAGAAACCTGTTCTGTCTGGCCTGATTCAGCGCGTTCCTGAGGCGCTCGACAGCGAGGGGATACTCTGCACGGATATAAACATAGCCCTTATCTGCTCCAATGGCATAAGCGCCTATTGTCATACCTTCGATTACGGCATGGGGATTGCCCTCAATAACAGATCTGTCCATAAACGCGCCGGGGTCGCCTTCATCGGCATTGCATATTATATATTTCTGAGAAGCTTGCTCCTTGTTGCAGATCTCCCATTTTACACCCGTGGGAAACCCGGCTCCACCGCGCCCCCGCAAGCCTGACTTTTTTATCATACCGACAATATCTTGCTGTGACATGGTACCAAGGACTCTCTTGAGGGCTTCATAACCGCCAGAACCGATATACGATGCTATATCTTCGGGATCAACAATACCGCAGTCTGAAAGCACGACCTTGATCTGTTTGTCGTGAAATTTGTGGTAATCCCCTGACACCGCCCACTCCTCAACGGGAGTGCCGGCGATTATGTGCTCATTGATTATCCGCTCTACCATATCGGGTCTGATGTACTGATATGTAGTTTTGATGTCATTGATAATGACGTCAACGAGAACGTCTCTTGCACAAAGACCGCGGCAGCCCACCTTATGCATCGAGCAGTTCTTTCTGATATCTGCCCTGACACCCTTGCCGGAGAGCTGACTTTTAAAAGCTGCCATGACCTCTGACCCGCCGGCAGCTATTCCCCCGGTACCCATACATATTCTTATCCTGAGATCATTTTTCAACTTCGCATTCCTTTAGCTTCCTGACTTCCTTCATCAGATTATCTGCAGATACTTTTCCATGAACCTTGTCGTTTATAATAACGACAGGGGCGATACTGCAGGCTCCAACACAGTTGACCTTCTCAAGGGTAAATTCCTTATCGCAAGTGGTACTTTCACCATCTGCAAGATCAAGTTCAGTCATGAGACCGTTAATCAGTCTTTCGGAGCCTTTTACGTGACAGGCAGTGCCGCAGCACGTGGTGATAATGTTTTTCCCTCTCGGGGTCAGATGAAACTGAGCGTAAAAAGTGGCTATTCCGAAGAACCGGCTTGCCGGTATATCAAGCCTGCGTGAAAACCATATTACAACGTCCTCGGGTATATATCCAAACGCGCTTTGAATATCCTGGAGCAGGGATATGATGTTCCCTTCATTTTTCTTATGACCTTCGTAAATATTTTCTAAGATTTTTTTCATGTATTTTATTATTATAATATACGGATTTGAAAATTATCACATGCGAAGAAAGGCTGTCAAGGAAAAGAAGGCTGGGGATTTATTAATAATTTTAATAGAAATATTGCCCGTGGATCAAAGAGCCTGAATAAGGCCTGCTGGTATCGGGAAGGAATTTTCAGGAGGAAAGAAATGTATAAATTTAGACCCTTATTAATATTCCTTATCGTAACAGTTTTATATGGTGCGCCTTCTGCAAATGTTCTGCTCGACAGGGTTGTGGCAGTGGTAAATCAGGAGGTTATCACATGGAGTGAGCTATACAAAAACATGGAAACGGATGCATCGCCTCAACTGCGGGAATTAAAGGATGAGGAGAGAAAAAAGGTGTTCAGAGAAAACGAGGCCGCATTTCTCGAAAGTCTGATAAATGTTAAACTCCAGTTACACGAAGCAAAAGTCATGGGAATGAATGTGTCCGATGACGAAATTGCCGAGGCAATTGACTCCATCATGAAAAAGTATTCCATGACCGATTCCGTATTCAGGGACTCCTTAAAAAAGGAAGGATATTCATTTGAAGAATACAGGAAGAGACTGAAGGAGCAGATACTTATAAGCAAGATAGTCAACCAGCAGGTTAGAAACAAGATTTTTGTCTCTGAGGGAGAAATCGCCAAGTATATCGACGACAATAAAGGCGCTCAGGGCAATGAGGAAAGTTACAAAATCAGTCAGATATTTTTTAAAAAACCAAAAGATGAAAGTGAAATGGCAAGACTAAGTGAGAAGGCTGCACAAATGATTCAAAGCATCTCTGGCGGCGAGAGTTTCAAGGAACTTGCAAAAAAATATTCGGAAGACTCTTCCGGCATTGCGGGCGGTGAGATAGGGGTGATAAGTAAGAGCGCTTTGCTTAAGGAATTCCGTGAAGCCCTTGCTGTCATGAAACCCGGAGATGTGAGTAAGCCATTCTGGACTGAAAGAGGACTTCATATTATCAGACTCGATGAAAAGTTGGAGCCGAGAGGAATTGTTGAGATTCAGGAAGAAGCAAAGCGTCAGATTACCAATAAATACTTCATGGAAAAGTACAATGCATGGATAAAGACGCTGAGGGAAAAGGCCTTTATCGAAATCAGACTTTAGATAGCACTTTCAGTTGATTTTTGTTTTATTACAAGCCAGGCTATAGGTACGAGATCGAGAGTATCTTTCCCCCTCCGTTCCATTTCCTGGGGTATGCCTGAATTCCTTCTGTCAAACAGTATCTTTGCATCAGATAAATCTAAGCCTGTTCCAAAAACCCTGGGATTAAAGATAAGCAGTTTTTCCGTATTGCAATAAGGGCAGTAATGAGCTCTATCTTTATAAGCCGTGTACGTAGTTTTCTGACATGACGGACAGGTATACTTTTCCATAAAAATCCCCCTTTTGAATTGTGGATTATAATCTACCAGATAATTTAAGATATAGCAATTTTTGAAATTTACAAAGAAGCACAAGGGGACATCATGGGCAAACTGAGAATCGCTGTACTGGCATCAGGCCGGGGTTCCAATTTCCAGTCATTAGTTGATGCTATTGATTCTGGCTGGTTGCAGGGAGAGATTTCCATGCTGATAACCGATAATACCGAGGCCTTTGCCATAGAAAGGGCAAAAAAACACGGCATTGCATATCGCTCGATGTTCCCCAATGACTTTGCTTCAAAAGATCTGTATTTTTCGGCCATTGCGGAAGAATTAAAAAAAATCCATGTTGAACTCGTAGTTCTGGCAGGCTTCATGAGAATAGTCAGGAAGCCGTTAATTGATGCCTTTCCTTTTAAGATTATGAATATACATCCCGCACTCTTGCCGTCTTTCCCGGGGCTGCATGGTCAGAAACAGGCCCTTGACTACGGAGTAAAGATATCTGGCTGCACTGTTCATTTTGTTGACGGGGGGATGGATACTGGACCGATAATCATACAGGCAGCAGTTCCAGTTCATGATGACGATACCGAAGAGTCCTTATCTGAAAGAATATTGAAGCTTGAGCATAAAATCTATCCTCAGGCGGTAAAATTATTTGCGGAAGGGATGATAGAGGTCTCGGGCAGAAAGGTGATGATCCGCCGGGATGCCTTTGCGGAGGTCGACGGAATGATCAATCCTCTTCCTGAGAATTAGACGATTTCAAAATACATGCTGCATTCCTGCGACCCTTATTCTGCCGGGTCTTTCTTTTGGTACAAAAGTTTTTTCCTGAAGTGATCACGGGCCAGCATAAAGATATCGAGAAATTTCTCGTCCTTATAATCACTATAGGTATAAAAAAAAGGATTAAATCTTCCATCCTTAAAAAATAACTCGACTTCCCCGAAAACCCCCTTTCCCAGATACATACGGTGAGAGTAATTTTTCTTGGATCCAAGCACGACCTTTGCGAGGGTCATATAGCCAGGGTCAAGGTTTATCATCCTTTTTTTAAGTTTGGAGGTCTGAACTTCGAACGCATGCGTGATATGTTTGACTTCAACAAGAACCAAAGGATCAATCAGAGAGCCAAAAAAAATAAAACTTCTGAAGATCGGAGGCTGCAGTTCGCTCATATAATAATCCGTATAGTCCCACGGCATGAGAGGGCTCTGATACAAGATATTTCCGAAATTGTCTGTCAGAAACTGAGATGCGGAGTTAAAAATGTCCTCGTTGGAGAAAAGAGCTCCTACGAAGAGGATAGCCTCTTCAGGACCTTCCCGGATACTTATCATTCTTTAAGGAGGGTTTTGATAAAACCTTTCATTTCTTCAGAGTTCCAGTCGGCGGCACCAATTACGCGGTTCTTTATGATTCCTTTCTTGTCGATTATATACGTCTCAGGAACGCCCGTGACACCGAATTTTCGCGATGACTCGTTATCTTTGTCAGTATGGAGAGGGAATGTATAGCCATTAGCATTCATGTATCCAAGGGCATCCTGCGGAGAGTCATTATAAAGAACTGTGATCATGACAAAACTGTCATCAAAAGCCATCTCCCTGAAAAGAGCTTCAATAGAGGGCATCTCTTCCTTGCAGGGCTGACACCATGAAGCCCAGAAGTTAAGGAATATTACCTTCTCTTTGAAGTCAGCAGTTGATATTCTTTTATTAGTCCTGGCATCGGTAACATCAAAAACAGGAGCTTTTACACCTATCGCTATCTCTTTATCTCCTGCTTTCTGGCAAGCTGTCATTAAGCAAGCAAGCGTAACGCTAAGGACGATCAATAACCATTTATTTTTCATTATTTAATTTCCTGGGGATATTTAACATAGATACCGGGCCCAAAGGACCTCCGGAAATAATATCGGGTTTTCAGGCATAAATGGCGGACTAGTTCATGCCCGATAAGACAGATGCCTCTTCTGCTGCTATAAAAATAGGCGTTCCTGCCTCCAAAAGTACTCTGATCTTATTGACTCCCTTAAATTTGCCTTTAAGAATTTCCTCGGACAAGGGATCCTCAATCTCTTTTTGAACGGCTCTCCGCATGGGTCTTGCACCATAGGACGGTTTATAATACTGATCCAGTATCCATTCCTTTACATCCTGAGACACGTCGATTATGAGATCATGATCAATCAACTGCCTGTTTGTCTCGTCGATAAGGAGATCGATAATGGAGATTAGATGCTCTTTGCCCAGCTGATGGAATACCACAATTTCATCAACCCTGTTTAGAAATTCCGGGTTGAATATTTTTCTCAACTCATTTAGAACGCTATCCTTAATATTATCATATGCACCGATAGCCTCATTTCTCTGGAAGCCCAGTGGAGTAGCCTTTTCAATAATCCTTGCCCCGATATTCGAGGTCATTATTATTACCGTATTTCTGAAATCAACTTTCCGCCCATAGCTGTCCGTCAGCACTCCCTCATCAAGGACCTGTAAAAGGATATTAAAGACATCAGGATGTGCCTTTTCTATCTCGTCGAAGAGGATTACAGAATAAGGTTTTTTTCGCACTTTTTCGGTGAGTTGACCGCCTTCCTCATACCCTACATAGCCAGGAGGCGCCCCTGTAAGCTTTGAAACATTAAACCGTTCCATGTATTCTGACATGTCGATTTTTATGAGGGAGCTTTCATCATTAAACAAAAAGCTTGCAAGGGCCTTAGCCAATTCTGTTTTACCTACCCCGGTGGGACCAAGAAAGAAGAAAGAACCTATCGGTTTTTTGCTGCTTTTCAATCCGGCCCTCGACCTTCTAAGAGCTTTGGAGACAACCTTTACCGACTCATCTTGAGCGATAATCCTCTTGTGAAGCTCATCTTCCATTCTGAGAAGCTTTTCGGACTCCTTTTCCTCTATCTTAGATATTGGGATGCCGGTCATCTTTGCTATAGTGTAAGCAACGTCGTCTTCCACTATCAAGGGTATTTCCTTATTTAGGTCGTCCTTCCATTTTTTTTGTGTCTGCTCAAACATCTTCCGCACCTTTTCCTCTTCGAGCCGTACTGACGATGCCTTATCGAGATCATGCAGTTTTACGTAAAGATTTTTTTCCTTTGAAAGCCTGTTCATCCTGTATTCGAGTTCTTTTAGTTCGAGAGGGGGTGTAAACCGCTTCATCTTTATCCTAGATCCTGTCTCGTCTATGACGTCGATGGCCTTATCAGGAAGAAACCGGTCTGGTATATATCGGTCAGAATATTTTGCAGAAGCATTAACCGCCTCGGGGCTTATCTTTACACGGTGATGAGCCTCGTATCTGGGTTTCAGACCATTGAGGATCTCAATGGTGGTGTCTATGTCAGGAGGCTGAATATAGATAGGCTGGAATCTTCTTTCGAAAGCCCTATCTTTCTCAATATGCTTTCTGTATTCGTCAGGTGTGGTAGCTCCAATACACTGGATTTCACCGCGCGAAAGGGCAGGCTTGAGCATACTGGACGCATCTATCGAACCTTCGGCAGCTCCGGCGCCGATCAATGTGTGGAGCTCGTCGATAAATAAAATTATATTGTCAATCTGGATTATTTCCTTCATGACGATCTTCAGTCTTTCTTCAAACTGTCCCCGGTATTTTGTGCCTGCAATAAGGGCTCCGAGATCCAGAGAAATTACCCGCTTGCCCAGAACACTCTCAGGCACATCTCCACTGACGATCCTCTGGCAAAGCCCTTCTACTATAGCTGTTTTTCCTACGCCGGGCTCACCTATTATAACCGGATTATTCTTGATCCTCCTTCCAAGAACCTGAAGAACCCTTTCAATCTCATCTTCCCGCCCGATCACAGGATCAAGACGGTTTTCCTTTGCCGATAGGGTGAGGTCTCTGCCGAACTCATCGAGGGCCGGGGTCGCACTTCGCTTTTCACGCATATGGGCATAAGATTTCATGGAAAGGTTTATGGTAAGCTGCCTTGCACCAAGAAGGTTTGCGCCAAGATTCCTCAGTATCTTCCCTGCGATCCCTTCATCTTCACGTATAAGTCCCAAGAGAAGGTGTTCGCTGCCGATATAATTGTGCCCGAGCAGTCTTGCCTCTTCCACAGCCAATTCAAGGACTTTTTTTGCCCTGGGGGTAAATGGTATATCGCCAAACGTAAGCAGATTCATCCCTGCAGGCAGGTTTCTCTCTATTTCCATCCTGAGTTCTTCCACGGTAAGACCCATTTTCTTTAAAATGGCTACGGGAAGGCCGTCATCTTCTCGTAAAATAGCGAGGAGAAGATGCTCTGTACCAAGATAGTCATTTTGACGTTTTTCAGCCTCTTCTTTGGCAAATATAATAATTTTTCTTCCTCGTTCCGTAAATTTCTCAAACATCGCTAACTCCTTATCAGAACTTTATAGTTCATAATAAAATGATACGTTTTTTACCGGCTTAAAGTCAATAAAGAGCTATACTCCCCGGCCAACGGCCGGGGCTGTGAAAGAGGTTATTACTGGGACTAATTAGTGGATTTCCAGAGATGAGAAAAAGAAGGGAATCTCGTAAGCCGCAGACTCTGCCGAATCTGATCCATGGACTATATTATGCTCTACATCAGAGGCAAAATCCGCCCTTATTGTGCCAGGTGCAGCGCTCTTGGGGTTAGTAGCGCCCATCAAATCCCTCAGCCGCATAATTGCCTTTTCACCAGCGAGAACGATGATAACGACGGGACCTTCAGACATGAAATCAGTGAGGCTTGAGTAAAATGGTCTTTCCTTGTGCACAATATAAAAATTCTGGGCGTCTTCCTTTGACAACTGTATCATCTTCATGCCGACAACCTTCAGGTCTTTTTGCTCAAATCGTTTTATCACTTCTCCGATAATATTTTTTTTCACCCCGTCAGGTTTTATGATTGATAGCGTTTTTTCCATCTTCTCCTCCAGGCTCTATATTTCTAAGATATTTTTTTCAGCAGCATTTTTATGGATGCAGCTGATTTATGAAACAGCATCTTTTCATCATCATTCAGCTTAAGTTCTATAATCTCCTGTACACCGGCACGCCCCAGCTTAACCGGCACTCCTATGAAGAGATCTTTGATCCCGTATCCTCCATCGACATACGCTGAGCATGGCAGGATACGCTTTTCATCAAGAAGTATGGCCTTAACCATCTGGAATGTTGAAGCCGCAGGCGCATAGAATGCGCTGCCCGTTTTCAGATATGAAACTATTTCAGCTCCTCCATTTTTGGTTCTGTGTATCAAATTTGAAATACGCTCTTTATTGATAAATTCATCAAGAGGAATTCCCTTTACTGTAGTATATTGCGTCATCGGCACCATAAGATCGCCATGACCTCCGAGGACAATCGCCTCAATATCCTCAGGAGAGATCCCTAATTCCATCGAAATAAAAGTCCTGAATCGGGCGGCATCGAGAATCCCTCCCATTCCCATAACCCTCTGTGGAGAAAGGCCGGATACCTTCCATGCGACATATGTCATGATATCCATGGGGTTAGTGACAACTATAAATATTCCATCGGGGGACAGCTTCGCAGTCTCAAGAACAACTTTCTTTATAACATCGGCATTAGCATGCAACAGATCGTCTCTGCTCATGCCGGGCTTCCTCGGAAACCCTGCCGTGATTACTATAACGTCAGAGCGGGCTGTATCAGCGTAGTCGTTTGTTCCATGGCATGTCGTCGCCACATTCCAAAGGGGGGCAGCCTCTGTAAGATCAAGGGCTTTCCCCTGGGGAATGCCTTCGGCTATGTCGAATAAAACGACATCAGCAAGACCAGACTGGAGAACGAGATGTGCGGTCGTAGCTCCCACATTTCCTGCACCTATTACGGAAACTTTTGCCTTCATAAGAGCAATAAGTATAAAAAATGGATTCCCGGAATAGCAAGATAAAATCACTGTTCCCATGATTATTCTTGACATAAAAAACATCTTTGATATATAAAGTTTGCAGTGACATACCACAAATAATCTCAGGAAGAGTGCAACGTAATGAAAGAAATTCGCGTAGCAATTGTTGGCGTAGGAAACTGTGCAAGTTCATTGATTCAGGGCATTGATTATTACAGGAAGGCCGGGAAAAGAGGGTCTGAGAATTCAATCGGGTTAATGCATTATAACCTGGGAGGATACGTGCCCGGAAATATCAGAGTTGTAGCGGCTTTTGATATAGACAGGCGAAAAGTGGGCAAGTCCCTGCAGGAGGCTATTGTAAGCGCACCAAACTGCACTAAGGTCTTTCAGCGCATGAGAACGCGCGTTCCAGTGATAGTTAACATGGGAAACCCGCTTGACGGCATATCTGAACATATGGAAAGTTACCCTGAAAACAGGAGATTTATGCGAGCTAACAAGAAACCTGCAGACATTGTGCGCATATTGAGACAGTCGGGGGCAGAAATCGTTGTCAATTATCTTCCCGTGGGATCTGAAAAAGCCACGGCATTTTATGCTGAGGCATGCCTTAAGGCAGGAGTGGGCTTTATAAACTGCGTTCCCGTATTTATTGCATCAAATAAGACATGGGCAAAACGTTTCGAGGAGAAGAACGTCCCTGTCATAGGTGATGATATCAAAAGCCAGATCGGAGCCACCATAATCCACCGTTGCCTGACAAAACTTTTTGATGACAGAGGTGTGAAGATAGATAATACATACCAGTTAAATGTTGGCGGGAATACCGATTTCTTGAATATGCTGAACCGGTCACGGCTGAAAATGAAGAAGATCTCCAAGACAGAGGCTGTACAATCACAATTGCAGAATCCCCTCCACGCCGAGAACATTCATATAGGACCATCGGATTACATACCCTGGCTGAACGACAATAAAGTGTGTTTTCTCCGGATGGAAGGAAGGGGTTTTGGGAATGTTCCCATGCACCTCGAGATGAGACTTTCAGTAGAGGATTCGCCAAATAGCGCTGGGGTCGTTATTGATGCCGTTCGTTGCTGTAAACTGGCGCTCGACAGGGGGATAGGGGGACCCCTGATTTCTGCATCTGCCTATTTTATGAAGCACCCCTATAAACAGTTTTCCGATGACCGGGCCATGGTAATGGTCGAAGGGTTTATCAGCGGAAAAATAGAGAGATAATTTTTATCAGGCGCAGATGCTCAGCAAAAAAATAGGACATGCATTTGATAGACCGCTGTCGCGAATTGCAAAACATATCCCTTTATCTCCGAATGCAATTAGCCTTACCGGATTCAGCATAAATATTGTTGCATCCGCTTTTA
>JACRHE010000093.1 GCA_016217695.1 Nitrospirota bacterium
CTAGCCATGTCAGACTTAATCATTGATTTTTTAACATAAAAAGTTTTATTTTTAAACATTGCCGGGATATAAAAAATAAAAAGGCGCTGGCAAGACCGATCTGTCAAAGGGTGAGGTAACATTAAGCATCTCAGCAAAAAGTTCTTCTGGATTCTCCTGTGCGGAGTAATCGTATTCTTCGGCCTGCTGACCTTTCTTGTTCTCCAGCGGGAAAAAGAGCTCATACTCAATATCTATAAAGAGAAATCCCTGCAGAACGCAAACCTCATTACAGAGGACCTGATCTTTATGATGCAGGAGCAGCTTCCGGATTCGCTGATACAGAAGATCGCGGTCTTTAACAGGACCGAGAATATCCGGATCGGCGTTGTCGGCCCCAACAGAAGGCCTGCATTCGGGACTGACATTACGATCCCGGAGGAGATATTCTCAGCCCAGAAGGAACACTATCTGAAGGACGGGCATGAGCTTGTTCTGTTTAAGCCTCTGATCAATAGCAAGACCTGTCATGGCTGCCACAACCCGAATGATAAAACAAGGGGAATGATCGTCATAAAGACATCCATGGCAGAGGCAGAGGAGCAGGTCAGCAGCACAGCAAAAAGACTTCTTATCTTTGCACTGTTCCTTGGCTTGACTGCAGAGGTTTTTCTTGCCTTTGTCCTGAAGAAGATGATCCTGAAGCCCCTCGATATACTCCATAAGGGCGCCAAAACATTACGGGCCGGAATCCTTGACCACAGGATAGAGATCAGGACCGGGGACGAGCTTGAGGAGCTTTCATCCGCTTTCAATCAGATGGCTGCAAGCCTGGAAAGATCGCATGACCATCTTGAAAGGGCGGTAAGGCAGAAGACGACCGAACTGCGGGTAGTAGCGGAGCTGTCGACCGAGGTGTTTAAGGGCGATCTCACCATTGGGGGTATCATAGAGCAGTTTCTTGACGCTATAACTAAAGAAATGGGATTTGGATACGCCAGCCTGTGCCTCGTCGACAGGGAAACCGGCCTGCTTTCGAATGAATATAAAAAAGGCACCGAAAACGGCTTCTGCGCCATGGAAATATCGCTGGCGAGCGAACACCCCTTTGTCAGGACGATCAGGGATGCCAGGGCGTCAATAAAAAAGAATACGGAGATTAACGCACCGGAGGGCTTCTCAAATGTCGCGATTATCCCCCTGCTTTCTCATCAGAGAAAAAGATGCAGGGAGATCAACCTCTGCCAATATGAAAACTGCCCTGCATATGACAACGCTGATGAACGTTGCTGGCTTGTGCAGGATACCCTCTGCCGGAGCCCCCAGTCGGTTGCCGGCAGGGAAAAGATCTTCGGGTGCCTTCACTGCCCTGCCTTTCCTGTTCTCGGCGTACTCATCGCAGGCAAAAACGAAGATATTGCCGAGTCTTCACTTCATTCCCTCGAGATACTCTCATCTGAAATATCGTCAGCCATTGAGAATCACCGCTTCATCAAGAGTAAAAAAGAGGACATCTCCAGCCTTCTGGCCCTGCATGACGTATCCATCGAGAAATCCAGCACCCTTAGCATGACGGAACTCACAAAGGCGATTGTAACGTCATCGACAGCCTTTGCAGGCATGAATACCGCCATACTCTGGCTCAAAAAAGAGGAGGAGCTTCACCTTGAAAGCGCGTATAGCGTGGACTGTTCGCCCTCCGATATATGCTGCGATGCGTGCGAAAAAGACCTTATCCCCGATGTCCTCCCTCTCAACGGGTCTCTTCCGGGAAGGTCCATAACTGAAGAAAGGGCGATCGAGACAGTCAGGCCCGGAGATGTAAAATGCCTCAACGGCTTGATACGAAGTCATGACTTCAGATATGCAGCAGCGATCCCCCTGAAGTTCAAAGGAACCGTATACGGCTGTCTTACCCTCTTTAAAAAGAAGGACTTTTTCATGACCGATTCGGAAAAAGCGGTCATCCTGCTCTTTGCGGGGCAGGCAGCTGCAGCTATCTATACCGCAAAACTCTATGAGGCGCTAAAGACTGAAAGGGACTTTTCTGACTCGATTTTCAACTGCGCTGCCAGCGGCATAATGGTTCTGGACAAGGAGGGCCGGGTTCTGAAGCTGAACCTCATGGGCGCAGGCATTCTCTGGACCGACACAGAGGCTCTTATAGGCAGGAAAATCACCGATATCCACCCGAAGGCAGAGGAGATGCTCTCTTACGGCCTCGGGATGGGCAGGGAGATAACCCTTTCACTGCCCAACGGAACAAGCATACCTGTCGGGTTCACCAGCTCCCCTCTGTATGGTTCGGAAGATGACGAGGAAGGTTCGATTATACTGTTCAGGGACCTCTCAGAGATAAAGAGACTCCAGGCAGAGGTCAGAAAAAAGGAGCACTTCGAGACAATGGGCAAGCTGATCTCCGGAGTCGCCCACGAGGTCAGGAATCCCCTCTTCGGGATATCCTCTATAGGCCAGATACTCGAAAGGGAACTCGAGTCGCCCCAGCACCGGGCACTGATACAGGCGATGCTTAAAGAGGCAAACAGAATGAAGCGCCTCATCGAGGAACTCCTTCTGTATACGAGGCCATCCAGGCTCGAGATAAAGGAGATCGACCTCAGCATACTAGTGGATGAACTGAAGTATTACTCGGCAACTAAGAAGCCTTCAATAGGCCTGACAATGAATATTCATCCGCTGCTGTCCGTCAGTGTCGACAGGGACAAGATCATGCAGGTATTTCTGAATGTTCTGAACAATGCGCTTGAGGCTGCCGGAACATCCGTAAGAATGTCAGCCAGAAATATCGGCGGCTTCGTCGAAGTAAGACTGACTGACGACGGTCCGGGCATTCCTGCCGAGAACCTGGAACGTATCTTTGAGCCCTTTTTCACCACCAAAAAAGGCGGAACCGGACTGGGCCTTCCCATATGCAAGAAGATCATTGAAGATCACGGGGGTTCTTTAGCCGTTGAAAGCACGGATGCAATGGGTACGACGATCATCCTGACTGTGCCGGGCAGGACCTTAAGCCTTTCTTAAAATCTCCTCTGCTATTGAGGTTACCGGGAGCACCTCATCAACGACATTATTCAAAATTGCGACGCGGGGCATGCCAAAAATGGCCGACGTGGCTTCATCCTGTGCTATCGTAGCGCCCCCTGCCTCTTTTATCGCCTTCATCCCGAGCATGCCGTCAGATCCCATCCCTGTCAGCAATACGCCCAGAGAGCGGTGTCTGTATTGTTCTGCCACGGACTGAAAAAGCAGATCCACTGACGGCCTGTGGACAGTATCGTGAGGCTTTTCCACAAGCCTTATCCTGCCGAGGGTGCCAGGCTCTTCGCGCCGCTTCCGCTCTATGGTCATGTGAAGACCGGCAGGCGCCACAAACGATATGCCCGGCCTTACAGGATCACCCTCCTCTGCCTCCTTAACCTGTATCTCGCAGAGAGAGTCGAGCCTTCTGGCAAACGGACCTGTGAAGCCCTCCGGCATGTGCTGCACCACGAGAATCGCGAATCTGATATCCCCTGGAAACTTTTTCAAAACCATCTGCAGAGCCAGAGGACCTCCTGTAGAGGCGCCTATTGCGACGACATCGATGAGGCCTCCGGAGCTGGCTGAGGGGAGAACATTAAGGGGGGCGCTGATCTTCAGAGGTTTGCTGCCTGCTATGGACTTAAGCTTGGACAGTATCTCCCGTGACAGATCAAAAAAGTCCATCATGCCCGTAGACGACTTGTCCACAAAATCCACGGCCCCGAGCTCCAGTGCCTTCAGGGTGAGTTCCGCCCCCTGCTTGGTAAACTGAGAAAGCATGAGCACAGGGGTAGGATGCTCTGCCATGATGATCTTCAGAGTTTCGAGCCCGTCCATCCCCGGCATATGGATATCAAGTGTTATCACATCGGGACTGTAAAACAGTGCCTTCTCGACCGCCTCTTTTCCCGAACCCGCAACCCCGACCACCTCCAGTTCCGGATCGGCATCAAAGATCCTGAGAAGCGCCTTTCTTACAAATGACGAGTCGTCAACAACAAGAACCTTGATCTTTCTCATATATATGGGGCAACCAACAGCGGCACCCTATTGTTCATCTTCTGTCGGCGCTCATCCTGCTGAGACTCCTGCCTGCAGCCAGCCTCACTTCTTCGGAGGGGTCTGACAGCATCTGCCTGAGGGTCCTGACAGCCCTCTCCATGTCGACTGATCCCAGGGCCAGGGCGACAACAGCGCGCACCTCGGGATCACCGTCTTCCGCAAACTGAAGTAGGGCCTTATTTTCACCGATCATCTCCAGAACCTTAGCCAGGATAACCCGGTGATTCCCGCTTGTTGCCTTTATCTCGTCTGCTATACTGCAGACAGCCCTTCTGCCTATGCGCAAAAGCCCCTCAATCGCATATTCCTGAAGAGCGTCGTCCTTAACCGCCTCTATCAGATGAGGCAGGCCCATGATATCCGTTGACCAGCACAAAGCCATGAAGGCGTGCCTCTTCATTTCAGGATCAGCCGAGTCAAGCATCCCTATAAGGACCGACTCCAGGCTCATCAGATATTCCGGCCTGGGTCTGACCTGCTCCCTTTCGGCAATGGCTACGATAGCCTTGAGCGCAGGCGCCCTGAGACCGGGGCTGTCAAAACAGGAGACGAGATGTCTGATAGAATCCCTGTCCCCTGCCTTTTCAATGGCCGAAACAGCCATCTCCCGGCATCCTTCCATGCAGAGGCAGTCATAGAGCAGCTCCAGGGCCTCTCCTCCCCCGATCTCTCCCAGGGCATTGACTGCAGCTATGGCAACCCACTCCTCATCATGAAGCTTTTCCTTCAGGACAGGTATAGCCCTTCTGTCTCCTATCCTGCCCAGGGCCTCTGCCGAAGCAGCCCTGACATTAACGTCCCTGTCATGAACAGAAGAAATAAGAAAGGGAAGGGCCTCGCGCTCCTCTATGGCGCATAGAACATTAGCCGCAAAAAGTCTTACCTCGGAGTCGTTGTCGCAAAGCAGCGCGGCAAGAGAAGGCAGCGCCCTGGAGCCGAGGGCCTTATAGACCTCCATGGCGGTATTTCTGATATCGGCATGCTCATGATTCCTGATGCCATTTTCAAGATATGCTATGTATTCCTTTTCCGGATGCCCGATCAGGCACGAAATCGTCCGCTGCCTGGACCACCAGTCCTGCTCAGGAAGCTTCTGTATCAGCTTATGGATTTCTCTTGCCATCCCGCGCCAGTCTCCTGAAACTTTTCCTATCCTGGACCGTCACAAATTCTGATGGTCGATATTCTTTCTGTAAACGATTACGCCATTGCAATACTCCGGCGTAAACAGATTCGTCTTCTGAATGAGACTCTCCGAGGAGCCCACAAGAAGATACCCGCTATCCGAGAGGCAGTCGTAGAAATTACGGACTATCTTTCCTATCGCATCGTTGCTCATATAGATGAGCGCATTCCTGCACAGGATGATATCCGTGCCTCCGAGGCCTGAAAAGGATTCGGCGTCAAGGATATTGCCATGCCTGAATTCAACATTCCTTGCGAAGGCCTTCCTCAGGCAGTACCGGTCGCCGTCGATCGTGAAATATTTTTTGATAAAGGCCTTATCTCCGTTGTTCAGAGTCCTGAATGAATTCCTGGTATAACAGGCCTGCACGGCCTTTCCCAGAGCTCTTCTGTCGATATCCATTCCCGTCACCCTGATGTCCCAGTCCCACATGAAATGCCCGCTTTCCTGGATGATGATATTCAGGGAATAGGCCTCTTCTCCGCTTGAAGAGGCAAGTGAAAGCACCCTCAGCGCCTTCTCGCCCTTCATCTGACGTTCCTTTTTGATCTCCTTCAGCAGATCTGAAAAGACATCGAGCTGGGCTTTCTCCCTGAAAAAATATGTCTCGTTATTTGTTATGTGCGAGGCAAAAGTAAAAAGCTCCTCCCTGCTCCGGTCTGAAACGATGTAGTCATAATAATCCCGATACGTCGCAAGATCGAGTATGCTGAGCCGGTGGGAGACCTTTGTATGCAGCGTCAGTCTCTTGTCTCCCTGCAGGAGTATACCGAATTCCTGATGAACCAGCTCCCTCAGCAGCCTGTATTCATCCTCAGACATAAAATCGTTCTTTGATCCGGCATTCATCATGCGATCACTTGTCCTTCCCTGTTTTTTTCACTGAACGACAGGCTGCAGCTCTCACCTCTTCGACAGGGTCACGCCTGAGCCTGGCAAGCGCCTCCTGAGCCTCTGCGTCGCCTATATTTCCGAGCGCCAGAGCCGCCTCTGTACGAACCTCGGCATCTTCGTCACCTGCAAACTCCAGCAGCGCCTTATCCTCTCCGCACATCGAAAGGATCTTTGCAAGGATGACCCTGTTTCTTCCGGGTCTTTTCAGAGCCTCAATGATCTCCGGCACTGCTTTTCCTGCAACAGAGATAATAGCCTTTACCGCATATTCCTGAAGCCGGTCATCATTGAGGGCATCAAATAAACAGGGGAGGGTTCTCACATCCTCTGTCCAGCTGAGGGCTATAAATGCGGCCTTCCTCAGTTCATTGTCGGGTGAGCCGAGCAGTTCAGTCAGCAGAGGCGCCATGCCTTCAAATTCGGCAGGGGCCGGACGTATCCCATCTCTTTCGGCTATGCTGACAACGGCCTTCAGGGCGAACTCCCTGATGTCGCCTCTCTGCAGATACGGCATAAGGTACGGCAGGGACCTCAGGTTCCCGGCCTTTGCGATCGCGGCACATGCCATGCCGCAGTATTCATCCCTTTCAAGACACCTGTAAAGCACTGAGAGGGCCTCCTCACCGCCTATGATACCGATGGACTCTATAGCCGCCATTACAGCCCACGGCACGTCGTCCAGGGAAGCAGTCAGAGCAGGGATAGCCCTTTTATCCCCGATCTTTCCAAGGGCCTCGGCAGCTGCGATCCGCACATTATCGTCAGGGTCGGCCATTGCCTCTATCAGGGCTGGAAGGGAATTACTGTCTTTTATGTCTCCGAGCAGATTCGCAGAGAAGATCCTGACATCAGCATCGTCTTCCTGCAAAAGTGACACAAGGGAGTTAAGAGACCTCCGTCCGAGCGCCCGATACGCCTCCATTGAGGCGTTCCTAAGGAGAGCGTCATCATCTTTTTTGATCCACGCTTCCAGGACAGACATGTAGAGGCCTTCGGGATAGCCGAGGAGCTTTTCGATCCTCTCCTTTCTCACCCACCAGTTACTGCTCTGTAATCCCAGCAACAGCTCCTGAACCTCCTGCATAGTGATCCGGTCTCCTCCTTGCCTTCTCTAGACTTCGATACCCTGTATGACCCTGAAGGCCTCGCAGGTCATGCAGTTTTTCAGCTTGGAGCGGAAATCTCCCTGCTGGTTGCCTTTGCACCA
Source organism: Nitrospirota bacterium (assembly GCA_016217695.1). Classification (GTDB taxonomy): domain Bacteria; phylum Nitrospirota; class Thermodesulfovibrionia; order Thermodesulfovibrionales; family UBA6898. Next base: position 7,371 of record JACRHE010000093.1, read on the forward strand.
GGTGCCGGTTATCTGCCAGCAGCGGTCCTCGGCGACATC
>JACRHE010000094.1 GCA_016217695.1 Nitrospirota bacterium
ATTGTCCCGCTCACCGTGACATAAACCGGCATCTTTTTATATTCACCAGCGCGGAGAAAGACCCTCTCCGGCACAATACTTATATCTCCATGAGATCCTCTCGCACTTATCCGGATGTCCATATCAGTCTTTCCCCTGTTTTCAAAAGAAAGGAGATAAGAGTTTATTCCCTGATTGTCCGCTGTAATCCTGGGAGGATAATCATAGTTGGGCAGGATCGTCATATCAAAAGGCATCCGGGAAAGGGACAGATAAAGGAGAAAAATAAAAAAAAAGATGGTCACTGAACCCGTCATAATCACATTCTGCCTCAATAATGGGGACTTGTATCCTGGTGCGCCAAAAAAATAACTGATCAGCCCCTTCTTCTGCATGCGTCCCATCATCACTGAACATTTATCTATACATTCCGCACAGTTGATGCAGGCGGGATTCAGACCGTTCCTGATATCCACACCAACAGGACAGGTTCTAACGCATGCCATGCAGTTCATGCATTCCTCTTTCCTCCCCGGATCAAAGGCTATGACGAGGGTTGCCTTGTCAAACAGGACACTCTGGAGTTTAGCATATGGGCAGACCGTTGCGCAGAATCTGTGCCTGAGAAATGCCAGATTCAGAAAGATGATGGCAGACATCACGCCCCAAAAACCACCAATGACAGTCCCGAGGTTGCCGGTAACCAGCCGGCCGATAAATTCATAGGGAGATATAAAGTACCATATGAGGCTTGCTGCCACGACAAGGCTTGTCAGAAAAGTCACCGCATATAAAAATAGTCTGTAGGCGAGCCCCGTTGCATCAGCCCTGTCGAGAAACCGGGTAAAATCGACCAGCACTGTCTGGGGACAGACCCACCCGCACCAGATCCTGCCGAACATCAGAGTGATCAGGACAACAAGAAATGTCAGGAAGATGAGCGCGACAAGCACGAGAAAAAATTCGTCCATCAGGAGGCTGACCCCGAAGAAGTGGAGCCTCAGGGAAGGGATATCAAACCTCAGTGCGCTCTCGCCTTTTATGCTGATAAATGGAAGGCCGATGATAATGACCGCCTGGAGCGCTTCAACCAGCCGTCTCCACGGCTGAAGCAGCTTAATCTTCGTCATCCAGCATCTTGTATTTCGCCTCTTCGACCTTCTTATGCCGTTTCTTTGAATAATAGAAGATGATAATTATTCCAAAGAGCACAACAAGACCAAGCCCGAACAGGCCATACGCAATCGCCTGTGAAGTCATTTTCTCACCGGTCCTCTGCGTCTATTTCCTGCTGCTCATCATAAGAAAAAGGACCACTATCGCCACTGTAGCGGCTGTCGTAAAGCCGATCGTTGCCACAATCGATATATCCATGATAATACCTCTCCTCTAATCGTCAGTGTTCAGAAAAACCTTCAGCGCGCCGGTGCTTGATACCTTTCTGTTCATGACACGAAACACCGGCGCTCTCTGCTGTTTATTTCTTAATTGACTCCTCGTATGCCTTTGACTGGCTCCATCCGCTGATCGCCGGTGAATAAGAGGCAAAGTAATATATACCCCAGAGGATCAGGCCCCAGAAGAGTATCAGCCACCCCACAGGTAATTTGCGTGAGGTCTCCTTTGCTTCGAACTGTTTTATGTCATCAAATTCTTCAGCCATTATGTCCTCCTTTCATTTGCCCTGCATCGCCCTTATATGGGAAACAATGGACCAGATCTTGTTCTTGTCAAGGGTGCTGCCGAAAGGAGGCATTCCCCCCTTTGCGGCGCGTCCGTCCTCCACATCACCTGCCTGCGTGCCGTTGTTGATAATCTCGAAATAGTCGTCATCAGGCATGTCACCTGCGACATAGAGGAACATAGCGTCCACAAGGCTCGGGCCTATGCCACCTTGCCCTTTTTCGCCATGACAGGCCGCGCAATGTGTCTTGAACAATTCCCTGCCTGCCGCGATCGCCTTAGGATCTCCTGCAAGGGGATTCGGGATATGGGTCTCCCTGACAGCCGGCTGACCGGTTTTCTCTGTCTTCTGCTTCACAGAGGTACCTATCACCTGCATGTATGCCACAAGCGCATCCATCTCTGTCTTGCCGACCAGTCCGGATATGTCGGCTGGGGCATAAGGGAGTCCCAACGCCTTCAGATGAGCCTCGATATCAACAGGATCGAGCCTGGTATTCTTCAGCCATTCATATGCAGGCATATTTGACTCTGCAAAAAAAGCCCGAGGATTCTCAAAGTGGCTGTAATGCCAGGCATCAGGATATTTGCCTCCTATCCTCGCAAGGTCAGGACCTGTCCTTTTCGAACCCCAGAGAAACGGCCGGTCATAAGCAAACTCGCCTGCCTTCGAATATTCGCCGTACCTCATCACTTCGGTCTTCAGAGGCCGGACAGTCTGCGTGTGGCAGTTATTGCAGCCCTCACGCTGATAGATATCCTTCCCTGCAAGCTGAAGCGCATTGTAGGGCTTCAGGTTTTCAAGCTTCGGGTGCATCTCCGGGGTAAGCATCGGATAGAACATGGTAACAATTGTCCCGACGAGGATAACAACCGTCGCCACTATAGCAAACATTATCGGTTTTTTATAGAGCTCAGCAGCCATTCCGTTCACCACCTATGCCTTTGACGCGTCAAGGGCCTTGCCTTTGCGCATCGTCATATATACGTTATAGATAAAAAAGAGCATGCCGACGGTAAAAATGAGACCTGCTGCCGTCCTTAACTGCCAGAAGGGATAGTTTCTGACAAGACCTTCCATGAAGGTATATTTGAGGCTGCCGTCAGGGTTAACCGCCTTCCATAACGCGCCCTGCTGGATGCCGGTGATCCACATGGTTATCGAAAACATCAGCTGGCCGATCAGAACGAGCCAGAAGTGGGTGTTAGCTACCTTTATGCTGTATATCTCGGTATTGTATATCTTCGGGATGACATAGTAGATCGAGGCAGCTGTCGTCATTGTCACCCACCCCATCGTACCCATATGCACATGCCCGGGAACCCAGTCAGTATAATGGATCAACTGGCTGACGACCCTCAGCCCCTGGGTCGGACCCTGAACAGTCTGAAGACCATAAAAGGTGATGCCCAGGATGAAGAACTTGGTCAGATAGTTTGTCTGCATCTTTGACCAGTCAGTGCCGACCGTATAGTACCCGTTCACAACAGAACCCCATGAGGGCGCTATAAGAAATATCGTAAATACTATCCCCAAGGTCTGTATCCAGTCAGGCAGCGGGGTATAAACCAGATGGTGAGCTCCTGTCCAGAGATAGGCGAACACAAGGGACCAGAAGGCTATGATCGAAAGCCTGTGGCTGTATATCGGGATGCCTGTGGATTTCGGCAGGAAATAGTAGAACATGGCCAGTATCGGAGTCGTAAAAATAAAGCCGACCGCATTATGACCATACCACCATTGGACATTGGCGCTGTTGACTCCGGCAAACAGGTGGTAGGACTTAAACAGACCCGCCGGCACAGAAAGGTTGTTGACAATGTAGAGCACGGCAACTGCGATCACAGTGGCTATGATATACCACAGCGATATGTACATCTGCTCCTCTTTACGTTTAATGATCGTGCCGAAGACGTTCACCGCAAATATTACCCAGAGGATAACAACTCCGATATCCAGGGGCCATTCCAGCTCCGCATACTCAAGGGACTGGTTCATCCCGGCAAAAAGGCTGAGCGCAGCCAGGACGATTGCAGCGTTGAAGAGATAGAGGTGAAAGCGCGCCAGTTTCGGAAAAAGCAGCGCCCTTTTTGTAAGCCTCATCACAATGTAATACGAAAGACCGAAGATCGCGCCTATGCCCAGTCCAAAGGCAAGGCCGTTTGTGTGCACAACCCTCATCCTTCCGAAGGTGAAAAAAGGCGGGATATTCCACTCCGGCTTCCACATCTGGACCGAGATCCAGAGGCCGATCAGGATCCCTACCACACCCCAGAAGATTGAGGAGACGATAAACCCCTTCACGGTCTGATTATCATACTGATAATCATTCATAA
>JACRHE010000008.1 GCA_016217695.1 Nitrospirota bacterium
GTCCCTTGAGAAGAAAAGTCTTTGGGTATTTTCCCCTACCGCAGATTTTGAAGGAGCCGAAATCCTTATACCAATCGCCATCTGGGGCATCTGGCGCAGTTTCACGCCAGAGTTTCAGTTGGTAGACATCCTCAGCGGTTATTTGACGCTCCTGAAGCCGAGCAAAGAGATGGTCGCGAAGAGAGGAAGGAAGATCAGACCACTGGATTTTCGGCACTCATTCTCCGAAAGTCATTCGGGCGAGTTGCTCTTTTAATTTCCGTTGTTCTTCCTTGTCGGTTGAGGCGCTTAACTGATCTGCCAAATCGAAGAATCTACGCCTCTCCTCTTCCTTTGATCGCAGCCCAGTTTCGACGAGTTCTACGAGTATTCGATTAGAACTTACTTTTTGGCTTTTCGCTAAAGCCTTCACGCGCTTAGCCAGTGGTGGAGGTAACGAGACACTTTGGCGAATCGTTTTTTCAGCTATGCTCATATTCTTAGCATACACCATTTTGCATCAAAATGCACCTGACTGACTTAGGCGGGTTGCAAACTGGTTGTTGTATACGTCAGGTGCCGATACCTCGTTGTCATTAGGCCGCCTCTTTAATCAACTAAGCCTTCACTTAGTAGCCTTTCCCTGCTAAGGCCTGGAATAGGTTCGACCTTGTGGCGTGTTGAACGCTCAAGCTGTCGCATGAACAAAATGGTCTGTATTTCCCATGGTGAATAGCGAAAAAAAAGCTCCATGAAGGACAGGTGCGTGCCCCTCCCTCAGTCGATCATGGATGAATTGAAGGCCCAGCTTGAGTATGTCAAGGACATTCATCAAAAAGACCTTGATGCGGGTTATGCCGGGACTTTTCCGGATAATCTGCTTGAGAAGAAATACAGGAACGCCCCGAAGGAGCTGGTCTGGCAATGGTTTTTTCCGGCAAAGGTCCTCACCTTTGTGCCTGAGGAGAAAAAGTACAGGAGATACCATCTGCATGAGTCTCATGTGCAGAAGGCGCTCATGTGGGCAGTCAGAAAGGCAAAGCTCACAAAGAAGGCCTCGGAGCGAAGCGAGAATGAGCGACAATGGTATCTCCGCGCCATTCCGGTTTTCTTGATGGTGGATTGGGGTACAATCAGCAGGCTCGACATAATACGATGTTTCAGGTATTCTGAGACAAGGAGGAAAAGAGGATGATACACAAGCATACATACGAAGCGATATCCCATCACGGACTGTCGTCAAAACTGATGGAGCTGGGACTCCAGTCTGCAGAGGTCAGGAAGTGCGCCGCATGCGGAAAGGAAATGACCTTTATACTGACTAAGAAAAACGAGTGGGTCCCGCTTTTCGACGATCATGAGGCTGAGGAAGAGGGCATCCTCCTGGCGTAGGATGCCCTTCGGATTTTACCGAGTCTTATACCGATTCTACGGCCTTGACCTCAGGGATGCTTTTTTTCATCTCTCTTTCAATGCCGCCTTTCAATGTCATCATAGACATGGGGCATGAGCCGCAGGCGCCAGTCAGCTTCACCTTCACGACGTTGTCTTCGGTGACTTCCACAAGCTCTACATTGCCGCCGTCGCGCTGAAGAAACGGCCTCACCCTGTCGATCACCTCTTCAACCTTTGTCCTGTCCAGCATTTTTGACCTCCGTTACAGAATTATTCAGCTTTATTATTATTTTATATCACTTTCAACCGCTCTGTAATGATATAGATCATAATTATGCCTGATTCACCGTGGATAACCTGCGCCTGGCTTAATCAAGGGCCACATAGCCCTTTATCTTTTCGAGCCTTTTTCCTTTCAGGCCTGCCTCCTCAAGGCGGCTGATCCTGTGCCCCCGGCGAATCTTCAGTATGCTCTGCACTGTCCTGGGCCCGAGCCCGGGCACCCGCAGCAGCGCCTCCTTGTCAGCTGTATTAAGCCTGACAGGATAGACTTCAGGATGGCTGTCGGCCCAGACCTCTTTGGGGTCCTTATCCAGCCTCAGGTTGCCGTCTTCGTCAAAGAGGATATCCTCCCTGCTAAACCCGTATGTGCGGCTCAGAAAATCAGCCTGATAAAGGCGGTGTTCCCTCATAAAGGGTTTCTCAGGAGGCGTGAGAAACTGTCTTTCTCCCGGAATATCCGGGGACCCGAGACCTTTCTGATAGGATGAAAAATATACCCTCTTGAAATTCATGCGGTCATATAAGCCGAACATGGAATCTATGATCTCATTGTCTTTTTCATCGGAAGCCCCGACTATGAACTGCGTTGTGCATTTGACCCCTGAAAATCTCCTGCCCCTCTCCGTGAGCCGGCCCATCAGCTTCAGCGGACGGATAATATCCTGCTCATAATCCTTTTTATCCGAAAGCAGTTCAAAGTGTTTTTTGGCGGGGGTCTCGATATTCAGAGATACTGCGCTTGCAAGCGACATGGAGTCTTCTATAGCTGCATCCGAGGCGCCCGGGATGATCTTAAGGTGTATGTAGCCCCTGAAATTATGCCTGTATCTGAGAAGGCGGGCAACCGTATTTATCCTGTCCATCGTGTAATCCGGATTATTGATTACAGCGGAACTCAGGAACAGGCCGAACACCTTTTCCCTCCGGTAATAGTCCATGAATACACTTGCCACCTCTTCAGGCTTTAGGCTGCAGCGCCTTACGTTCGTTTCAAGGCGGAGAGGGCAGTACCTGCAGTCGTTTGCACACGCATTCGAAAGGAGGGTTTTCAAAAGTACCGAGTAGCCGCCCTGGGGCAGGGAAACCGGATAAAGCCATCTGCCTTCAGAGCCCCTCCTGCGGTGATCGTCCCTGCCTGTGCCGCAGGCGCAGGCCAGATCATACTGTGAATCTGAGGAGAGTATTTTCAGTTTTTCGATTACGTCCATGATAAATAGCTCGTCATAATTATATAACAAAAGCCTCTCCTGATTTTTCCCTGCCAGACAACATCAGGCCAGGTGAGGATGGGCGCCAAGCTCTCAAACCCCTTGAAAAAATAAGATAAATTCGTTATCATGTACTCTCATTCAGAAACCGGGGAAGATAATTTTACCGGACTCTTTAATCCCTGAAAGGTCATGATGGGCGAACTGAAAAAACTCAGAAAACAGATCGACGAGATCGACGACGAGATACTCAAAATGCTTAACAGGCGCTCTGAGATCGTCATAGAAGTCGGCAATATCAAGCGCGCCCAGAAATCAAAGTTCTACAA
>JACRHE010000095.1 GCA_016217695.1 Nitrospirota bacterium
GGATCTTGCTGATAGTTTTTGCCTTTGCAGGAGACTCAACGATTACAAGCGACTTCATCTGTAACCTCCTGAGATCTTTTTTCCATATCCTAATTCCATATTATCCTTCTTCCTCCTCCGAAGATCAGAGAGTAGATGTCTTCCTTTTCAAAGGAACTCCTTCTCATTAATATATAAACAAGAAGTGACTTCAATATGTCAAGCTCTTCTTCCCCGAGACTTTCGGAAGTCTCGACAATAGACAACTCCTCACTTATATCAAAAAGGTCCGGTTCATCGTAACTGATAGTGTCCAGTATCTCTTCGGAATAAAATTCCATGTCTTTAATATTCCGGGTAATCATCTGCAACATCTGCAATAGTTTTTTTGTCAAAATTCACCTCATGACAGATAAAATCTTTTGCCGCCTGATTGTCTCACGATCCCTTTCAGCTCAAGGGAGAGTAATAGCTCAAGCATCTTCTGCACAGGCAAAGCCGTCTCCCTTGATAATATGTCTATATGCTTCGGTTCCCTCGACAGCGCAGTGCAGATACTGCCCTCTTCCTCGGAGAGGTCGGCTGCTTTTCCGGCCTTTGCCCTTATAAATCCCCGAAGCACTGGCGCCAGTTCTTCTATGATATCGTCTGCGTCGAGAACGATCCTGGCTCCCTGACGTATCAGACTATTTGTTCCCTCTGAATTGGGGGACGTAATTTTGCCCGGCACTGCAAACACTTCCTTGTTCTGTTCCAGTGCATACTGGGCTGTTATGAGTGATCCGCTGTCAGCCGTTGCCTCAACAATCAGCACCCCGAGAGAGAGGCCGCTGATCAGCCTGTTTCTTCTCGGAAAATTCTCCCTGCCCGGTATGGTTCCAGGAGGAAATTCGCTGATCAGGCATCCTGAGCAGGGGATCTTTTCTGCCAGGCCCCTGTTTTCTGCAGGGTAGCAGACATCTATTCCGGAACCCAGCACCGCGATCGTCCTTCCCTCAGCTGCCAAGGCAGCCTTATGAGAAAGGGTATCTATCCCCCGCGCCATGCCGCTGACAATAGTAAAACCTGCTGAGGCGAGATCGCCTGACAACTTCTGCGCCACAACCTCCCCGTACGGCGTGTGTTTTCTTGATCCTACTACTGCGATGCCGTAGCGGTCCTCGGGGATGTAATCTCCCTTCATATATAAGACAACAGGCGCTCCTTCGAGCTCCCTCAGGACCTCGGGATATGCGGAGTCGTTACAGGGTATCGCCCTAATACCCTTTTTCTCCAGGATCTTTATCCTTTTTTCCACCGTATCCCAGAGACCGAAATTCTTTATGCTCTCTGCCTTTTCCCTGCCTAGCCCTTTTATCTCCAGCAGGTCTTTTAACCCTGCCCTGAAGATCTGCTCAGGACTTCCCATGAGGGCCAGCAGTCTTCTTGCCATGACCGGCCCGATCTCCGGCACAAAAGAGAGGCCTATCCAGTATCTGATGTCAGACATTTCCCTTCCTGAGGGATTGGTTCGCCTTTAGCCTGAGGGCATGAAGCTTTATGAACCCTTCTGCGTCTTTCTGGTTGTATACATCTTCAGCCTCAAATGTCGCAAGTTTGGCGCTGTAAAGGGAATAGGGAGATTTCCTCCCAACAGTAAGGCAGTTCCCTTTATAAAGCTTCAGGCGTGCGGTACCCGTTACATTCTCCTGAACCCGGTCTATCATGGACTGAAGCGCAATCCTCTCAGGAGAGAACCAGTAGCCGTAGTAGATAAGCTCGGCATACTTGGGCATCAGGGAGTCGAGCATATGCTTCACCTCCCTGTCCAGGGTAATCGACTCCACAGCCCTCCTGGCATGATGCAGTATGGTGCCGCCAGGGGTCTCATAGACTCCTCTGGACTTTATACCCACGAATCTGTTCTCAACGATGTCGATCCTGCCGACGCCATGTCTGCCGCCGATCTCGTTTAATTTCTGCAGCAATTTTGCGGGCGACATCTTCTTGCCGTTTATGCTTACAGGATCACCCTTTTCAAATGCTATCTCGATATAGGCAGGCCGGTCCGGTGTCTTTTCAAGCGGCGTTGTCATGGTATACATATCCGTGGGCGGCTCTTTCCACGGGTCTTCGAGTATTCCTCCTTCATAGCTTATATGAAAGATATTCTGGTCTGTACTGAAGGGTTTTGCCTTTGTTGCTGTTACAGGGATGCCGTGCCTCTCTGAATAATCGATCAGGGATTCCCTCGAGTCGAAAGACCATTCCCTCCATGGAGCAACCACCTTTATATCAGGCTTCAGGGCGTAATAGGTCAGCTCAAAACGTATCTGATCATTCCCCTTGCCGGTGGCGCCATGCGCTACTGCGTCGGCGCCTTCCTTTATTGCGATCTCTATCTGTTTTTTCGCGATAAGGGGCCGGGCAATAGAGGTGCCGAGGAGGTACGTGCCTTCGTATACAGCGTTGGCCCGGAGCATGGGAAAGATATAATCCCTGACAAACTCCTCCCTCAGGTCTTCTATATATACCTTCGAGGCACCTGTCCTTAGTGCCTTCTGTCTGACCTTTCTCAGGTCCTCGCCCTGCCACAGGTCGGCGCAGAAGGCTATAACCTCTGCATTATATGTTTCTTTTAACCATTGTATGGCTACAGAGGTATCAAGCCCTCCGGAATATGCCAGGACTATTTTCTTGACCATATTATTACCTCCAAGAGAAAAGGTTTTAAATCAGAGCCCTGCAATGCATCTGTATAGACGCCGAATTGCAGGGTTTAACCATAGCATAAAAGAGAAATAAATGTAAATTTGGGATACGAGCCCTCATTCAATTGAAACTTAATCTCAATTTCAGTTAGAATAACCGCATGGAACAGAAGATATTCCAGGAGTTTCTTGGTGAGAGGGGCCTCAAGCTGACAAAAGAGCGGGCTGCAGTGCTCAGAGAGGTTTTTTCTTTTCACGGCCACTTTGAGCCTGAACACCTCTATTTCAGGATAAGGGGTTCAGGCTCAAAGGCGTCGAGGGCCTCGGTCTACAGAACTCTCAGTCTTCTTGTTGAGAGCGGGCTTGTTGAAAAGGTTACAAGAACGGACAGGGGTAATGTCTACGAACATACGTACGGCCACAGACATCATGATCATATGATATGCGATGCCTGCGGCGGGATTATCGAATTCTATTCTGAAAAGCTCGAAAGTCTCCAGGCCGAGATCTGTGAACAGAACAGCTTCTCCGGGTCCAGTCATACCCTTGAGATACGCGGACGCTGCGAGACATGCCAGGGAAAAGGCCTTGAAGACAGATAAACGAAAACATAAATACGGAAGAATAGTCCTTGCCGGCAACCCCAACGTAGGCAAGAGCGTGATCTTCGGGCTCCTGACCGGACAATATGTTACTGTCTCGAATTATCCGGGCACTACGGTAGAAGTATCCCACGGCAATATCATGCTCGACAGCAAGAAATTTGTCCTGGTTGATTCTCCTGGCATTAACAGTTTTATACCCATGAGCGAAGACGAGCGGGTTACGCGTGACATGCTGTTGGCTGAAAGGCCGGAAAACGTAGTACTGGTTGCGGATTCGAAGAATCTCAAAAGGGCCCTGATGCTCCTTGTCCAGCTTGCCGAAATGGATCTGCCCTGTATCCTCACCCTGAATATGGAAGACGAGGCAAAGGCGCGGGGCATAGAGATCAATTACAGAAAGCTTGAGGAGATGCTGAAGGTAAGGGTTATAGGGACCGTTGCTCCGGAGAGAAAAGGGATATCTAAACTAAAAGAGTCACTTCTTATCTCCAGGAGACCGGATGTAGCCATTGATTACGGAGATACCCTGGAGGGGTATATCTCAAAGATATCCAGCCTTCTCCCTGACGCGAATATTTCGAGACGTTCGATCAGCCTTATGGTGCTCTCCGGCGACGACAGCTTAAGGGAATGGCTTATCGCACATCTCGACAGCGGCACTATAAAGGCTATAGAAGACCTGAGAGACGAGGCCCAGATCAGACATAAGATCCCGCTTGCCAATCTGATAGCAAAGAAAAGGATAGATCAGGCCGAGGCTATAGTAAATGCGGTCATGGAAAGAGGCGCAGCTACGGCAGGACATATTGCAAGGTGGCTGGGCAGATGGTCTATGCATCCCTTCTGGGGCATCTTCTTCATGCTCTTTGTCCTCTTCTGTTTTTACAAGTTCGTCGGAGAGTTCGGGGCAGGCACTATGGTGGATTTCTTTGAGGAGGTGATATTCGGGAGATACCTGAGTCCCGGCATAGAAAAGGCTGTCAAGCTCCTCATCCCCCTGCCCCTTGTCCAGGATTTCTTTATTGGCCGGTACGGCCTGTTCACCATGGCCATCACTTATGCTGTTGCGATAATACTGCCGATAACCACAACCTTTTTTATCGCCTTCGGTTTTCTTGAAGACAGCGGATACCTGCCGAGAATCGCGGTACTCACGAACAGCGCCTTTTCAAAGATAGGGCTTAACGGCAAGGCGGTGCTCCCTATGGTGCTGGGGCTGGGGTGCGGGACCATGGCTACCATGACAACAAGGATTCTTGAGACAAAAAGAGAGCGGATCATCGCTACATTCCTGATCGCGATGGCTATCCCCTGCTCTGCACAACTGGGCGTCATACTCGGCATGTTAGGTCCCTATCCCATAAAGGTCGCTGCGTGGTGGATAGGCACAGTGATATTCGTGCTGATGCTGACAGGATATATCTCATCAAAGATAGTACCCGGTGACAAGGCCGATTTCTTTCTTGAGATCCCGCCTATGAGGCTGCCCAAGATAGGCAATATCCTGATGAAGACTATGAGCAGGATCCAATGGTATCTGAAAGAGGCTGTCCCTTTATTTATCATCGGCACCCTCCTTCTCTTTGTCCTCGACAAGACAAAGATCCTTGCATGGCTTGAACATATAGCATCTCCTGTTGTCGTAAATTTCCTTGGACTCCCGGAAAAGACGGCAGGGGTGTTCCTTCTGGGATTCCTGAGAAGGGACTATGGCGCAGCAGGGCTTTTTGAGCTTGCAAAACAGGGACTGATGAACGAAAACCAGATCATTGTGAGCATAGTGACCCTGACCCTCTTTGTGCCGTGCCTTGCAAGCTTTTTCATGATCATAAAAGAGAGAGGCCCGAAAACAGCGCTGCTCATGTTTACTCTCATTACAACATTCGCATTGCTTGTAGGCGGCGGTGTAAACCTCGTATTGAAGGCAATTGGCTGAAGCTGTCGTAGATGCCGTTAAAGGCCTTTTTGACAGCCTTTCTTCCGCAGGGTTATAATCAATCTCACCATGCGAATCAAATTCATCCTTATCTTCACAGTCCTGGCTGTCCTGATCGGAGGCATGGCAGGCGGTTATATCGCCCTGGCTAAAGGCATCCCGTCTATCGAAGAACTCAAACAGTACAACCCTACTGCAGGCACGAAGATCTTCGCTGACGACGATGTTTTGATAGGCGAACTCAAGATCGAAAAGGGCATCTTCATCCCGATAGACAGCATGCCCCAGAACATGCTCAACGCGATCGTCGCTGTTGAGGATTCAAGGTTCTGGAAGCATAAAGGCATAGATTACATTGCCATTGCGCGTGCGATCATTAAGGATGTAATACATGTCAGTCTCAAGGAAGGAGGAAGCACACTTACGCAGCAGCTGGCAAAGGTGGTATTTCTCAGCCCTGAAAAGACTATCAAGAGAAAGCTGATGGAGGCTTCTCTGGCCATAAAGATAGAAAAGAGCCTGAGCAAAAAGGAGATACTCGAACTGTACCTCAACAGGGTCTATTTCGGCCACGGCGCCTATGGAGTAGAGATGGCTGCAAAGGTTTATTTCGGCAAATCGGTCAGGCAGCTGAACCTGGCCGAGGCAGCCCTGATCGCAGGCCTTGTCAAGGCCCCTACGTCATACTCTCCTTATAATGACCTCGCAAGGGCAAAGGAGAGACAGCTTACCGTTCTTTCGCGGATGGAAGAAGAGGGCTATATCAAGAAATCCGAAAAGGAAGGGGCTTACAACCAGCCGCTATACCTTTCAAGTCCAAGGAGGGGTGTTGAGGCTAATAGCTATTTTATCGAAAATGTCAGGAAATATCTTGAAGACAAGTACGGAGAGGAAACAGTTTATAAGGGCGGCATGAAGGTCTACACCACCGTTAACAGGGGCATGCAGGTCGCTGCGGTAAATGCGGTCCAGGCAGGGCTGAAAGAGGTGGATAAGAGAAGGGGCTGGCGTGGGCCGATAGAGCACAAGCAGGATACGGATTTCACAAAAGAGCTTAATGGAAGAGAGCTTTCAACAACGGTCTCGATAAATCCCGGCGATGTCTATACAGGACTTGTCCTAAAGGTATCAGGCCAGGAGGCTGTCATAAAGACAAGGGGGGTCACCGGCAGGCTTTCCCTCAGGGATGCGCAGTGGGCATCGAAGATACTGAACAGAAACGGCACAGCAAAGACCTTGCAGAACTTCAGTCTATCCTCAATCTTAAAGCCAGGAGATGTAGTCAAGGTGAGCATAAAGAGCATCCAGAACAAAAACATCATGCTGGCCCTTGAGCAGGAGCCTGAGGTCGAAGGTGCGCTGATAGCGGTTGAACCATACACCGGATTTATCCGTGCGATGGTCGGCGGGTATGATTTTGCAAAGAGCGATTTCAACAGGGCCGTCCTGGCTAAGAGGCAGCCGGGTTCTGCCTTTAAACCGATCATATATGCTGCTGCGATGGATAACGGGTTCACCCCTGCAAGTGTCATCAACGACGAGCCGGTGACCTATGCAGGAGGGGCCAGGGGCGAATGGTCTCCGGAGAATTATGATCATAAATTTTACGGACCGACCCGGCTGAGGGAGGCACTCACCTTTTCCCGGAATGTTGTCACGGTCAAGTTAGTTGAAGCCATAGGCATAGACAACCTGATCAACTTTGCAAGGACCGTGGGATTTCAGAGCGACATGCCCAGAAACTTCAGCATAGCCCTGGGCTCTCTCAACGTCACCCCGTTTGAGCTGGCTTCTATCTACAATGTGTTTGCAAGTAACGGCATGAAGGTAAAACCTGTATCCATCAAATATATAACCGACAGGAAAGGAAAGATCCTTGAGAGCAACGAACCGGAGCCTGAGCAGGCGATAAGCCCCCAGACAGCATTCCTGATAACCTCGATGATGGAGGATGTAGTCAGGTTCGGGACCGGCTGGAGGGCAAAGTCCCTGGGCCTGCCTGTTGCCGGCAAGACAGGGACCACCAATGATTATAAGGATGCCTGGTTCGTAGGTTACTCATCCAATCTGGTTGCCTGCGTATGGGTCGGTCTTGACAATTACAAGCCCCTCGGAGCCCTTGAGACAGGTGCCCGGGCAGCGTCTCCTATATGGGTATCTTTCATGAACAACGCCCTGAAAGGCGGGGCAGAACCATTTACTCCGCCTGAAGGCATAGTCAGCCATTTCGTAGACCCAAAGACAGGACTGCTCTCGCGCGATGATTCCGGGATAAGGGAATATTTCAGGGAAGGCACTCAGCCCAAACAGGTCTCACCGTCCAAGTCTATATGGGAAGTGCGAGACCCCTCTCAGTTCGATTTTGATTAATTAGAATAATTACTTCTTGCCGGTCTTCTTCGAGATGTAGACGATGCAGTCTTCGCAGATCCTGCCGGACTGGGTATTGCAGATCATCCTGTTGAGCTCCCAGCAGGGCTTTGTCCTGTCAATATACGCCGAGCATTTGGTCTTTCTTTCTTCCGAGCAGGAGGTGAGCTCCCAGCAGGGCGCGTAATCAAGGAGTTTCTTAATCCCCTCGATGCTGATCTTCTTGTTATGTATAAGATCCCTGAGACACCTGAGCCACTTTATGTCATTTTCCGAATAGAAGCGGTTCTTGTTCCTTCTTGCAGGCTTTATCAGTCCATGTTTTTCATAGAGCCGCAGCGTCTGGTCCGTTGTCCCGATCAATTCGGCAACAATACCGATAGGATAAAGGGGCATGCCCTTTTTTTCTTCATCTGTCATATCCTTGTTCATTTTGGTCTTTGGTGTAGTCATTTTTATCATTAAAAGAGAGACTTTTTAGTAATTGTAATTATTAAGACATTATTAAATTAGAAAATGCAAGTATTTATTTTTTTGCGTTGACATGACAAGAGGCGCTCATGTAATATTACAGCGATTTTCCCTAAGGAGGCCATCTATGCATGAAGAAAAACTCTTACTGGACATATTCATAAATCCTGAGACAGTCCCGCATTTTGTCAGCTATGCCTTTCTGGCTTCACTGCTGCTGATAACCATTTCCCTGCTGGTAAGAAGCTCTATCAAACTCGTGCCGACAGGCGTACAGAATGTGATGGAATCCATTGTCGAGTCTCTCCTGAACCTGGCAGAGGATAACATCGGTCATCGCTGGGGAGAGCACCTGTTCCCCATACTCGGAACGCTGGCACTCTATATCGCGACCTGCAATTTCATGGGCCTTATACCGGGCTTTTATTCAGCGACCAGCAATATAAACAACAACGCCGCCATGGCGATTCCCGTCTTTCTGGCAACACATGTTTACGGAGTTCGCGTCCATGGCTTTAGTTATCTGAAACATTTCATGGGTCCGATCTGGTGGCTTTCCCCACTGATGTTTGTCATCGAAGGAATCGGGCATCTGGTTCGTCCTGTCACTTTGTCGGTAAGGCTCTTCGGCAACATGGCCGCAAAGCATATAATACTGCTCGTCCTGGGGTCACTCGCTCCATGGATCATCCCTACAGCAATCCTGGCCCTCGGAACACTTGTCAGCATTATCCAGGCGTTTGTTTTCACGCTCCTGGCCACGCTGTATCTCGCTGGTGCCGTTGAAGAGGCACATTAAATAGAAAGACTTGAGGAAGGAGGAAAAGTAAATGAAAAAGACAATCTCAATGATCCTGTTGGCGCTGTCCCTGCTGGTAATCCTGGCCCCTTCTGTTTTTGCTGAAGAAGCAGCCGCTGCAGCTCCTGCTGCAGGTGGAGAAGCCTCAGTGAAGACCATGGCCGCTCTTGCTGCAGCAATCGCCATCGGCATCGCAGCACTTGGCGCAAGTATAGGCCAGGGCATGGGCCTTAAGGGTGCAACAGAAGGAATCGCGCGGAACCCGGGCGCTTCCGGAAAGATCACCACGACCCTGATCATCGGTCTGGCCATGATCGAGTCCCTTGCTATCTATGCACTGCTCGTATCCCTTGGTCTGCTGATCAACCAGAAGATGTTCTTCTAAGAAAGAACATTCACTGAAGTAAAAAAAGAGGCCGCAATACGCGGCCTCTTTTTTTTGACCCTTTGCCCGGGAACTATTCGCCTTTCCCTGCTTTCAGCCTTTCATGAATCCTGGCATTTTCGATGGCGATCCCGCCCTGTTCAGCCAGTGCGACCGCAAAGTCTATCTCATCCTGGCTGAAGTCTCTGAAATAGTCGGTAAGAAGCCTCATGATCCCGATGATCCTTCCCTTCACAACTATCGGCACCACGAGGATGCTCTTAATGCCCTCTTTCTTTGCCTCGTCGCGGTAAACGATCCTCGGGTCGGTTGTAGCGTCATAGATGGCAACAGGCTTGCCCTCAAGCGCAAAGGATATGCTCTGCTCTGCATCGACAGGTCCGCGGTTCAGATATTTCCCGCTCAGTCCCCATGCAGCCGCCAACTCCAGCTTCTTCCCTGTAGGGTCCAGAAGTCTTATCGTTGCCGCCTTGGTATTCATCACCTCGGGTATCTTCATCACAATCAGGTCAAGGACCTCATTGACGTCAAGGGTTGAACTCACAGCCTTTGTAACGGCCTGGAATACATTCAGATATTCCCTCTCCTTGGATACAGTCTTTTCAAAGACACGGGCGTTCATAATGGCGATGGCAGCCTGCTCCGCAATCGCTGCTACGAACTTGAGGTCCTCCTCGGAATATGCCACCGGCTCGTCAGTATACATCCTGAGTACGCCTATCACCTCATCCCTGAACCTCAGAGGGATGGAAAGAATGCTCCTGATGCCCTCTCTTTCAGCCTCCCTCCTGTACTTTGCGTCTTTATCGGCAGTGATGTCATAGATGGATACCGGCTTGCCTGCGAGTGCATCGTCTATGCTGGCATCGTACTCAACCGGCCCCTTGTTGACATACCCCTCGCTGAGGCCGTGAAACGCAGCCAGCTCAAGCCGGTTCCTCTCCTTGTTCAAAAGTCGGAGAAGGCTCGCCTTGACATTCATCACCTTGACGACATTTGTTACTATAAGCTTCAGAACCTCGTCAAGGGAAAGGCTGGTGCTGATGGACTTGCAGATCTTCTGGTAGCTCTCAAGGTATATCTTTTTGGAAAATATCTTTTCAGCGCATCCAGGACAGATGGAATGAGTAAAATCCCCGAAGCCCTCTTTTGTGAGAAAAGCCTCAAGCTGCTCCCATGTCTCAGCATCCGTCCTTATCTTCTTGCACCAACCGCATATTGGGATGAGCCGTTCCTTCTTCTTCGAACTGGGTTTCATCTTTTTTTTGAACATAGACCTCTCCTGTCTCCCGCCATATGCTGTTAACAGATGAAATGATTGAACAAAGCAGGTGTAAACTTATTATAATTAAACAGAAAACCTTTTATAAAGACAGCGGGCTGTGGAGCGTTCAACATATCAAAGACTTAGAGATAAGGCATCTGTCGCTGCCAATAAGGATAGGCCTGCCCTCGTTTTTATGAAATTTCACGACAACCTTACGGCTTATGGTAAAATCAGCAGGCACGTCTGCTGAGGCCGTATATGCGACGTTCAGAGAAATATGGAAGGCATCAGAACGATAAAAGAGACCTTCAGGACTGAGACAGGCAGGAAATTTGGTCCTGAATTCATTGATTTCGGCATCGAGAGCGGCAACGAGCTATACAGTAAGCTCGAAACCATGATAGGGGACTGACAGATGATTCTTATAACGGACCTAAACAGCATCACCACGAAATTTCAAAACAGCATTATTACCCTGGGCAACTTCGACGGACTGCATCTGGGACACCAGGAGCTGATAAAGATGATCATTTCGCGGGCAAGGGAGACAGACGGCACAAGTCTGGTCGTGACCTTCAGGCCCCATCCGCTGAAGATACTTGCGCCTGAAAAATGTCCTCCCTTAATCAGCATCTATGAGGAGAAGATCCGGCTTTTTGAGCGGCTCGGCATCGACGTGCTTGTCAAGATTCCCTTTAACGTGGATTTTTCGACGATGCCGCCGAGGGATTTCGTAAAAAATATCCTCTGTGACATGCTCGGGGCAAAAGAGATATATGTCGGATATAATTATCGCTTCGGAAAAGGCAGGGAAGGCAATATCCAGATGTTGAAGAAACTCGGCGAAGAGTTAGGCTTCACAGTAAGGGAGGTAGAGCAGATATCGATAGGCAGCGAGGTCATCAGCAGCACGAAGATACGCCAGCTGCTGAAAGACGGAGAGGTTGAGCATGCCTCCAGGCTGCTCGGCAGAAGCTATGCGATCACAGGCATTGTTGTAAGGGGAGACGGAAGGGGAAAGGGGCTAGGATTCCCCACTGCCAATATAGTGCCGAAGCATATGATCATACCGGCCAACGGGGTATACGCGGTCAGGCTTTTTGTGAGGGACAGGCTCTATGACGGGATAGCCAACATCGGCCTCCGCCCGACCTTCAGCAAGGAGACCCTGACTGTAGAGGTGAATATCTTTAATTTCAACGAAGACATTTACAGCGAAGAGGTCTCCCTCTTCTTTATCAGCAGGATCAGGGAAGAGAAAAAATTCCATGGCGCCGGCGAACTCGTGCGGCAGATTGAAAAAGACTTAATAAAGGCAAAGGAGATACTCGCCGGATATCCGGCTGCCGAGACCCTTGCCCACGTTATCTGATGGACATAAAGGCCATATGGATAACGGGCCTTCCGGGAAGCGGCAAGAGCACTGTTGCTGATGCACTGAATGAGCTGCACCCTGAATTTGTCATCCTGAGGATGGATGATCTGAGAAAGGTCGTGACGCCCGAGCCTTCCTATTCCGAAGCTGAGCGTGACCTTGTCTACCGCAGCATTGTCTATCTTGCAAAAAGACTTTCCGAACTCGGACATCATGTAATCATCGACGCAACAGGAAACCTACGGAGATGGCGGGACCTTGCCAGAAAGCTCATCCCCGAATATATAGAGGTATACCTCAAATGTTCCCTCGATGTTTGCAGTAAACGCGAAATGGCAAGGGTTGACACTCACGCGGCTCCGAGAGATATCTATAAAAAAGGCGCCGAGGGATGGCCTGTGCCTGGAGTGCATGTCCCTTATGAAGAGCCTGTTAATCCCGAGATAGTAATAGATGCGGATCAGACCTCAATCAAAGACGCCGCAGGTATTATAGATAGATATCTGAAACGCTGAAGACGGCACCTTTGTCAGATTAAACGCCATGCTCTTATAAATCATTTCCAGACACTAGTGTAGTGGCCCTTAAAGGACTGGTGTTATGTCCTCGCTCCTAAAGGGAGTCATTCCCGCAAGCGAAGCGCGTCGGGAATCCTTCCGAGAAGACCAGAAAGATTCTGGACAAGCCAGAATGACAGATTAAGGCAATTCAAAGGCTTATGAGGTATCATTGATAACACCACTTGTTTAAGAGACACTACACTAGGTGTGTATAACGTGCCGCAACTTATGAGCAGGGTTTCTTGATAATATCTTTTTTTGCGTGCTATATTTAAGAGCCATGAGTGAAAAAATACTCCGCGCCAAGGCCTATTGGGACAATAATTACTCTGTAGACGGTCCAGATGACTTTTGGACAAAGAATCCACTTATTAATGAATACACAAACCGTTTAGTCTCTGGATCACCCACTACAGACATGGTCACTTACGTAAAATCAAACTACTTTCCTTCTTGTCTGCCCCTGGGCCTCAGTCTTGGTTGCGGGACTGGTTGGCTAGAACGACTTCTCATTGCCAAGGAAATATGTCATAGCGTAGATGCTGTTGATCTTTCTGAAAACTCTATTGAGGAGGCATCGCGACTGAGTCAGAAAGAAGGAATTTCCAAAATCAATTACATGGTCGGGGATCTTAACACAATGGAATTTCCCGAAAACAGATACGATGCAGTGTTCGCAGGCGGCATCCTGCACCATATTGAAAATTTGGAACACCTTTTCGCCCAAATCAGGAGCACATTACGGAACGACGGGTTATTCCTTACTGCCGAATACATTGGGCCATCACGTTTCCAGTGGGGGAAAACGGCGCTTCAGTATATAAACCGGATTCTTGACATTTTCCCACCGGAGCTGAAGATTAACGACCGCATTGCATCTCCGACGATTGACGAAGTAGTCTCACAGGACCCATCAGAAGCAGTACGGTCCGATGAAATTGAGGGCTTAATTCGTAAGTCATTTCACATCCTCGATGTGAAATACTATAACGGAACGTTGCTTATGCCGTTATATCCCGCACTCAACGCCAATAAATTATCTGCGCATGATGGGCCGGAGGCAGAGGCTCTGCTTCGCATGGCGATACTGATTGAAGAAGCCCTGGTAAAAGAGAACGTCTTGACTCCTATATACGGTCTATTTGTCTGTCGAAATATCACTTAAGATCTTTGCTTGGGGGAATCTTTCAGGTCTTTGGGCAAGTGACTTCCTTCAGTTGTTCATCTGTAGCGTTCTTAAGTATTTTGAAGCGCTGACATAGCATAGGGATAGTAACTTATCAGGCGGTTGATATAAAATATTAAAACGTAAGGAGGTAAAGATGATATGCCTGTAGCACAAAGAGTGAAACCAAAGCATCCGTATATCGCCTCGCTAAAATCTCACTGCGGAGGGAGTCCGATTATTGCAGGAACAAAGTTCCCTGTGCGATCGGTGGTCTTTTATGTATTGAGACAGGGAATGACGCCTGAAGAGCTGGTAAAAGAATTCTCCCACCTCACACTGCCGCAAGTATATGATGCCCTCTCATACTATTATGACAACAAAGAGGAGATCGACAGAGACCTGGCGCTTAAAGAACGGACCTTGAAAATTAAGGAAGCATCTCGGTAATGCCCGAGGGGTCCTTATTCCTCGATGAAGACGTAAGGGTCCTGCTGGCTGAAGTTCTGCGTAGCAGGGGCTATCATGCCACTCATGTCCTAGAAGTGAATAGAACAGGAAAGAGCGACTCAGAGCAGCTTGCCTATGCTGCAAAAAATGGGATGGCTGTGTTGACCCATAATATCAGAGACTATGTTGTTCTTCATAAAGGCTATCAGACTGCCGGGAAAAACCATTTTGGCATAATCGTTTCCGAGCAGATTCCTCTCAGTGAGCTATTAAAGCGAATCTTGAAATGTCTCTCAGCCAATTCCAAAGAATCGTTGAGTAACCGTTTGATCTGGTTACAGGATTATAGGTAGGGACACCTATCTTTCACCCGGCGCTGACCTGGGCACGGCGGATAGCTGCTCATGAAACTGCTACGGGTGCGGAAAACTTTTACTTCGTAAAATCAGGCATATCTTTTTGGGAAGGTCTCGATGTCAGGCCTGCAAGCTCAAACAGCACCTTCATCGTAAAATCCCCCGGCTTCTTTATCGCCTCGACCCTGACTCCCCAGCACTGCTTTACGTATCTCGCTGCGAGATTGAGCGAATTACGGCAACTGAAAATTGCCGGCGACAATCCCCGGTACGGTGATATCTTCATCAAGGGATTCCCACCTCAAGGCATAACCGTTTAAACGGAGTTTAACTTCCTTCAGTTGTTCATCTGTAGCATTCTTAAGTATTTTGAAGCGGTCAGCAGGAAACCCTATCAGTCGCCCGTCTGTAAGTTCCACAAAGATCATCCTGTTTTCCGCCCATGCTCTTATGGCGGCAGGCTCCACAGAAAGTTCTTTCTCAGCGCTTATGGTACTCATTAAATTTCTCCTTTAAGAGAGTTTGATGCTCAAAAACCAGTTTTTCAATTTCACGAATTATACGTGGAGAAATACCGTTATTCCTGGCAAGTCTAATCGGTTCTATCCAGAACTTGCACTCCCCATCTGGAGTTTCAACGTGGATATGAGGTGGCTCTTTAAGTTCATCGGAGTAAAAGTGGAACCGATAAGAACCCAACCTTAATATTGTCGGCATTTTCCCCTTCTGTCATAATTCACCTTAAATTATTATAATACTTGAAATATCCTCTGACAATGATTTAATCACCGCACTGACAATAAACCGAAAGGCTGTTTTAACAATGGTTAGAAGAAAGTCATGAAAAACCTTTCACCCGGCGCTGACCTGGGCACGGCGGATAGCTGCTCATGAAACTGCTACGGGTGCGGAAAACTTTTACTTCGTAAAATCAGGCATATCTTTTTGGGAAGGTCTTGAGGTCAGGCCTGCAAGCTCAAACAGCACCTTCATCGTAAAATCCCCCGGCTTCTTTATCGCCTCGACCCTGACTCCCCAGCACTGCTTTACGTATCTCGCTGCAAAATTGAAATCCGTTATGCGCCTGCTCTTTGAGTCATACCAGGCCCTTCCCAGAAGATGAAGTGTCTTGTCAGGCTGGATATCAAACCCTGCGGTGTAAAGCATGATGTCAGCTGCCTTGTTATATCTCACTCCGGCTGAGATACTCCCTTTTGAAAGGCCCACTCCAATATCAGCGCTTATGGTCTCGAAATCCCCTGTATGGACATTATAGGTCAGGTCCATATTCAGAGGAAAAGGGTATTTGATCAGAGCCTCTAGGTGCAGAGGCAGAAAAGGCCTGTCTCCCTTGAGCGTATCAACCGCCTGCGTAACCTTTACTGTTGCGGTCTCCACCCCGCTGATTATAGCCCTGTTCAGAACGCTGAGCTCAACTGTAGACGTCTTTCCGAAAAGTTCAGTGGAGTCAAAGACCGTCAGGTTATTTTCCGATGAAGAGATAAAGTGATATCTTACCGAGGGTTCGATCACATGGGTAAAGGAGGCGTATTTTTTGTAGAGGCGTGTATGAGCTGAAACATCGTATTCAAAGGCATGCCTCTGCGCCTGGTCATCCGCGCCTTCATTTTTATAGAAGGAATAGAGCGTCTCACGCAGAGCGACCGTCTGCGAGAGGGTTACGTCTTTTCCGAATGAATGCAGGACCCTGGGATAGAGATCGACCCGGCCTGCAGATATCCCCTTTTCCTGCCATATGTTCGCTGCGTTTAAGGAGGCGGAAAAGAGGAACGCTCCCAGCCTTGTATATCTGAGGAAATAGCCCACCTCAGGCAGCTTCTGCGGGACATTACCGCCTTCCTGTTTCAGGTCCACCCTGTATTGTGAAAGCAGGTACAGCCTTGATTCCGGAAAGTCAGCCTGGACCTCTCCGGTGGACTCGAGAAACCTCTGCGTCCTCATATCGCGCTCAGGGCTGAATTCTCGGTAAAAGTCCTTTTCGTTCACATAGTCGATATGGAGAAAGCCGTTTATCCCTTTGCGTTCACGCTGCTCATGTTCTGCCTTCATCTCCCAGAAATCCTTCTTCAGGTCCGTATCCCTTATATGATAGAGCCACCAGCTGCTCTTTACCCCGCCGGGCGCTACAAACCGGTATTCGAGTCCGGTTCCGATGCCGCGTCTTGAATATGCATCCAGAACAAGGGTTGCGTCCCTGTTCTCTGCAATGGCCCAGTAAAACGGGATGCGCACCCCTGCCCCCTTTGAACTGCTGTAGCTGGGTATCGGCATGAGAAATCCAGTCTGTCTCTCTGTCACCAAAGATGCGCGCAGATAAGGAGTATACAGAACCGGCACACCCTTTATGCGAAACGTGGCATCTCTTGCCTTCAGCCTTTCTCCGAGCCTGGTATCGACCTCTTTTCCACGGAAACACCACTCAGGCAGAGGCGCATCGCAGGTGGTAAAGGCTGCTTCAGGGCTGTAATAGTACGTTTCTCCCCTCTTCTCCAGAATCTTACCCGCGAGATGATAGTTATCTTTCTTATAAAAAAGAACCGCGTCATGGAGCCGTCCTGTCTTCTTCTCCATGTTCACCTCTGCCCTGGCAGCCCTCACCTCAACATCCTTATCAGAGTAAAAGACATTGCCGGTTGCTACAACATCTGCCGTAGTCTCGTCATACGTCATCTCATCAGCCCTGACAGTCGTGCCTTCTTTTACTATATAGACAGAGCCGGTCGCATGATATTTTTTTGTCCCGGAGAAATAGTCGATCTTATCTGCTGTTATTTTTGTAACGGGTTCTTCAGCTAAAGAAGGCTCGGCAAACAGCAGGGAGCTCAACAAAAACAGCAGGGTAAAAAGTTGCCCTTTATTCACTATCTTAATTGTTCCCTCAGCCCTGTAAGGATGCCCTTTCCAAGAAGGACCTCTTTCACCTCGCCTATGGTATAAAATGAGCCGGTAACAACAATCAGGTCCCCTGGTGTCCATATCTTCTCGGCCATGGAAAGGGCCCCGGAAACATCTTGTGAAGCTCTGGAGGAAAATCCCATGGAGGCTGCAATCGAGACCAGCTGCCCGGGAGAAGCAGCCCTTCCGTAGGAAGGCGCGGTAAAAATTATCCCGCAGGCGAGGGGAAGAAGGGGGCTGAGTATGCCGGAGACATCCTTGTCACCCATGACACCGGCAACGAGTATAATTCTTTTATATTGCGAAGCCAGAAGTCTTCTCAGATGTCCTGCAAGGGACAGGGCTGCATCAGGATTATGTGCGCCGTCAATAAGTATGGGAGGGTTGTCCCTGACAAGCTCAAGCCTTCCGGGCCACCTCACCTGCCCCAGGCCCTTCCTGACATCAAAGGCCATACCCGGATATTGCTCTGATATTGTCTCTATCGTTTTAATCGCCACAGAGGCGTTCATCTCCTGATGCGCGCCTGCAAGCGGGATGTTTATGCCGCGGTATTCGGCCTGACCTCTATAGTCCATACAGATCCCTTCAGAAGTTTCGGATAAAGGTCTCGAGGAAAAATCCCTACCATAAACAAGCATCGGCGCTGTCTTTTCTGCTGCCAGCCTTTCCAGGACTTCCATGGCCTCAGGTCGCTGTTGGGCAGAGACAACCGGCACTCCTTCCTTGATTATGCCGGCCTTCTCTCCTGCAATCTCTTTCAGGGTCGTGCCGAGAAATTCGGAATGGTCGATGCCGATGCTCATGACAACCGAGACTTCGGGCATGATAATATTCGTCGAATCAAGCCTCCCTCCAAGACCAACCTCCACAACAGCCCAGTCGACCTTCACTCTCCTGAAATGTATGAAGGCCATCGCTGTGACAACCTCAAAAAAGGTGGGGGAAAAATCTCCCAGCCTCTCACACAGAGCGGCATCCCGGTGTGTGTGCTCAAAGGTCCCTTACTGGCGCAGCGCCTGTTTGGCGATATCGGTCTCAGGTCGAGCACCGATCTGGACCTGCTGGCGCCGCACGAGAGGCTGCTGGATGCGGATGCCCTGCTCCAAGAGCAGGGCTGCCAGCGCATATCGCCCGCC
>JACRHE010000098.1 GCA_016217695.1 Nitrospirota bacterium
CTTTATTATGGGAGGGGGGCAGGGGATATGCCGACTGGAAGCGCTGTAGTCAGTGATATTGTGGACATTGCAAGAAATATTGTTAATAAAACGGTAGGCAGAATTCCGGCAGTCACAGGTGGAAAGAAGGCAAAGAGCCTGATGAAGATGGATGACGTTACATCGATGTATTACTTCAGGTTCTCTGCCCTGGACAAGCCCGGCGTATTATCCAAAATCGCCGGCATTCTCGGTAAATATGATATCAGTATCGTCTCTGTAATTCAGAAGGGAAGACACGAAAAAAAGGCGGTTCCCCTCGTAGTACTTACCCATATGGCGAGAGAAAAGAATGTCCTTATGGCTGTAAAAGAGATCAACAGGCTGGCGATCGTTGCCGGCAAAACGGTTTTCATCAGGGTAGAGGGAAAAGAGCCCGAATAAGGGGCTGTCCCATATTCAGCAGCTGACAGATCTGACCTTCGCACCAGAGCGAAGGATGGGGCTGCTTAAGGAAAAGGCAAAATGAAAAGAGCCATATTCGGGTCTGCTTCATTGGACAACCCAAACGCCGGCTTTCTCTGCTTCTGCACAACGTTTAACCGGATTCCCAATACCCTACTATGGCTCCAGGATATCTGATGCGGTACCCCAGGCCAGGAAACCATAAGCTCTTTTTCTAAGTGGGTGCTTCGGCGGATGCTTCAGGCTTCCTCCTCACTTCAGGCGGCATGCTCACCACATCCTGCTCCCGCTCCCGTACCCAGTTGCTTAATCCTCTGGTTTCATCCAGTCCAGGGTATCGCAAGCTCTTCTTCTGATTTTATTTTAGCTCGCCATAACGGTCCCGTCAAGAAGTATAAGTATCTTAAATGAATCCCATAAGATCAGTTTAAATACGGGCTCTCATCTCCTGTTGATTTTGCGTATAAAAAGAGATATGGTGTTAGACATATTAAGGAATTATACAAGGAGGAAGAAGATGAATCTGAAGGAGATTAAGGAGATCGCGAAGAAAAAGGGGATAAAGGCGGGGAAGATGTCAAAGGAAGATATCATCCGCTTTATTCAGAGGGCAGAAGGAAATTTCGAATGTTTCGGCACCGCGCTGTCAGGCGAATGCTCACAGACTGACTGCGCCTGGAGATCGGACTGTCTGAATCAGGGGCAGTAGAAGAGAAGAGGAAATCATCCTGAAAAGGCGTCCATGGCTTCCTGTATAACCAGTTCCTGACAATTTCTATATTTCGGAGAGAAATGCATAAGCAGCAGCTTCTTTACCCCTGCCTTCCTGGCTGCTGATCCGCAGGTCTTTGCTGTAAGATGGAAACGTTTCCTCGCCAGTTCAGCGTCTTTGTCCAGATAGTACGCCTCGCAGCAGAAGATGTCGGAACCTTCAACCAAGGCTGTCAACTTATCGAGGTTTATCCGGCTCATGGCAATGTCAGTAGCATACGAGATCTTCTGGCCTTCTGTTATGTTTGCAATATCCAGAAGCCGGTTCGCATTGTATGCCCTGCCTCCTATCTCCAGTGTACGGCGGCCGGCGGGGTCTTCCCTGAGAATACGCTTGAATTCAGAGAGCCAGGGCCCGACAGCCAGTCCTTTTTTCTTGAGGAGGGCCTTATCTATATTTATGTGATAACCCTCTTTGATCGCATAGGCAAGGCACGGAATCCCATGATGTAATTTTGCGGCCCTGACCTCAAATAAAGGGTCTTTCAGAAGTGTGCCGTCAGAGGGGGAGCAGGAGAGAGTCTCTTTTCTGAACCGGTTCCTTGCAGAAAACGCCGAATGGGTTAAGGTCTTGCCGTTATAGGCATAAACGTTGATCAATGTCGGATAGTCCCTTATCAGGTTCCAGGCATAGCCCTTCAGCTTCCCGCTGACGCAGGCGGTTATATTCGGAGGACCATATACATTAAGGGGCAGATCCCTCCTGAGTATTACCCTGAGCAGGGCATCAAATCCCATGAAATGATCCATATGAGTGTGCGTGACAAAGACATCCGTAATCCTGTTAATTTCTGAAGGTGTGAGTGCGCCTATATCGCCGAGATCGAACTGTACAGCCCGTTTTTCACGGAGGATTTTCACGTAGAGCGCGGGGTCTTCAAACCAGCCATTCAGTAGCCTGTAACGGAAGATCGGTTCCATTAGTAATTATAGAGTATTGTGATATAATAAGCCTACGTAAGAAATGAGAAGTAAGAGATTTTTTTCCTATTTCCCATTTCTTTTTCTTGTTTAAAAGGGAGGAAATATGCCGGAACTGAGAAAAGATCCCATTGTCGGTAGATGGGTGATCATATCCATAGAAAGAGGGAAGCGACCTACGGATTTCATATCTCCTTCCCAGAGGAAAAAAGGCGGTTTTTGCCCTTTTTGTCAGGGGAATGAATATACGACCCCGCCGGAGATAATGGCCTTCAGACCTGTGGGGTCACAGGCAAACTCGCCTGAATGGACGCTGAGGGTGATGCCTAACAAGTTTCCTGCCCTGCAGATATACGGCGAGCTCGGCAAGTCAGGAGAGGGGATATTCGATAAAATGAACGGGGTCGGCGCCCATGAGGTAATCGTAGAGACTCCTGAGCACAACCTCTCTCTTGCGACTATGACCCAGAAGGCTGTAGAGGATGTTCTGTGGGCCTGTTATTTGAGACTTACCGATCTGAAAAAGGACCAGCGTTTCAAATATGTCCTTGTCTTCAAAAACGAAGGTGAGGTTGCCGGGGCTTCCCTGGAGCATACCCATACGCAGCTTATCGCGCTGCCTATCGTGCCGAAGCTTGTCAAGGAAGAACTGGATGCCGCGAGGCGGCATTATGAGTTCAAGGAGCGATGCATCTTTTGCGACGTCATCAATCAGGAGCTTGATGACGGGAAGAGGGTCATTTACGAAAACGCGAAATACGTCGCGATCGCGCCTTTTGCACCCAGGGCTCCTTTTGAGACTTGGATCCTTCCAAAGAGGCATGAGTCGATGTTCCATCCGCCGGATAAGAGTTTTTCAGACCTTGCCGAGATACTCCAGAGGATATTGCGGCAGATGGACAGGATACTCGATACGCCTCCTTATAATTTCGTCCTTCATACGTCGCCTTTTTATGACGAGATCAACGAATACTACCACTGGCATATCGAACTGGTGCCCAAGCTCACAAAGATAGCCGGCTTCGAATGGGGCTCGGGGTTTTATATCAATCCCACCCCTCCGGAGGAATCCGCCAAATTCATGCGCGAGGCAAAAATATCCTGATGGGCATGCCGTGAGGATACTGATCGCGACACCTGAGGCGGTCCCTTATGTTAAGACAGGGGGACTCGCAGATGTTACCGGTGCGCTTTTGAAGGAGTTCCGGAAGCGCAATGACGATGTCTCCCTGGTATTGCCGCTCTATAAGGCGATTAAAAAAAAATTCAGGCTCTTCAGGACCGGGAAGTCGTTTACCTTCTGGATGGGCGACTCCCCTGTTAGCGGGGAGATATGGACGTCACATCCGTCATCATCTCCTGAGGCATATTTTGTTGCCTGCGACGGACTTTACGGCAGGCAGGAACTTTACGGCTCGCCGGCAGGCGATTATGCGGACAATGCCCTGAGGTTCGCCTTTTTTTCGAGGGCGGTACCCGAGCTCTGCTGCCTGATGAACATAAAGCCCGATATTATCCACTGCAACGACTGGCAGACCGGCATGGCTCCCCTTTATCTCAGGACGCTCTACCGCAACAAGGTACATTTCAGAAAGACGGCGACCCTTTTTACGATTCATAATCTCGGATATCAGGGGCTGTTTCATGAATCCCATATGAAATATACCGGCCTTGGCCGGGATTATTTCACGCCTGAAACGCTTGAGTTCCATGGGATGGTAAATTTCATGAAGGCAGGTCTGATCTCGGCTGACCTGCTTAGTACCGTAAGCCTGACTTATGCCCGGGAGATACTTGAGCCTGAAAACGGATTCGGGCTCGACGGCGTCCTCAGGAAGAGGAGGGACGATCTTTTCGGGATCGTAAACGGGATAGATTATGAAGAATGGGACCCGGCAAGAGACACTTTCATACCCGCCAACTTCAGTCTTGACGACTTAAGAGGCAAAGAGGAGTGCAGAAGAAGGCTTATAAAGGAGGCAGGCCTCAACGGCGGAGCCCGGCCTGTCATTGGCGTAGTCAGCAGGCTGTCCTCTCAGAAGGGACTTGATCTTATCGCAGGCTCCATAGAGGATCTTGTCTCGATGGGAGCGCAGGTCGTTATCGTGGGAAGCGGGGATGACTATTACCAGAAGCTGCTGACCGATATCTCGGCAAAACATAAGGGACGGGTCTCTGTGCGGGTCGGGTTCGAAGAGTCGCTTGCCCATCTGATCTATGCCGGAAGCGATCTGTTCCTGAT
Source organism: Nitrospirota bacterium (assembly GCA_016217695.1). Classification (GTDB taxonomy): domain Bacteria; phylum Nitrospirota; class Thermodesulfovibrionia; order Thermodesulfovibrionales; family UBA6898. The sequence goes on from JACRHE010000098.1 coordinate 4,379, forward strand.
GCCCTCAAGGTATGAGCCCTGCGGCCTTGGACAGCTTATTGCGCTGAGGTACGGCACTATCCCTGTTGTCAGGAAGACGGGAGGCCTTGCTGATACCATCGAGGATTACGATCATCTGCTATCGGAGGGCACAGGGTTTTATTTCTCGGATTATTCTCCGGCCGCGCTGAGGGATGCTGTGAAAAGGGCGTTCTGTGTCCTTGTTGATGACAGGAAAAGGAAAGACATGATCAGGCGCGCCATGAAGACCGATTTTTCCTGGAAGAGGTCGGCGGATCAATATGTCCGGCTGTATGGCAGGGCTGCAAAAAAGGTGAGGGGATGAGTCTCAGGACAAAGATCTCCTATATGCTTTCGGCCTTTGTGGTCCTGATCGTGGTCTTTGCTTCGGGAACCCTTTTCATCTTTGATAATCTGCGCGTTAATATGGAAAGCCTCCATTCCTTCAGCACAGAGCATAAACTTGTCGGGGATATCCAGGATACGTTCTCGGATTTCCTGACCTTGACGAACAACTGGGCGCTGACCGGAGATGCTATTTTCAGGAGGCAGTATCAGAAAAAACTGATGGAGGCCAATAAGAGTTTTGAAGAAATCAGGGGAGTATCTCTGTACAGGAGGGAATTTGACGCCATCGAGAAGGACTTCGGCAGGCTTGCTGATCTTGCAAAGGCAGTTATGGCGAGCAGGTATCCGGTGGGCGATCCTGAGGTCGCGGCAAGGATTCAGGAGATCAACAACATCGGCAAGGAGATTGCCGCAAGGTTTGAGCAGATGCACAATCATTCCATGGGAAGGGTGATTGATGTCGCTTTGAAGGGAGAAAAACTGGAGAGGGACATGATCTACTACCTCCTCGCGCTCATCCTCTTCAGTCTGTTTGCCGCATTTTTCCTTATTTTCCGCATCCGCAGGATCATATCAGAGCCGTTCATGGAACTTCTGAAGGCTACAGAGAGGATAAGCAGAGGCGAACTTTCCTATCGTATACAGATGGACCGCACGGACGAGTTCGGGATTGTGGCAAACAGGTTCAACAGCATGGTGGCTGAGCTTGAGGCCTCAAACGAAAAGGTCAATCGCAAACTCTCCGATACGGAACTCTTTCTTGATGTCACGAGGATAGCCGGTACGACTCTTGATCTCAAGGACGCCCTTTTCTGGATTGCTGAGACGATCACATTCAAACTGAATAATGACAATTGCGCCATATACCTGGTACGGCCTGAGCTAAAGGCCTTTTGTCTTGATGCCTCCAACAGGACGGGTGAGGTTATCGAAGACATCTGCCTTCCTGCCGATGACGGCATAGCCCGAGAGGTAACCACGACCCTGCAGCCGGTGGTTGTTCCTGATACGGAACAATACAGCGGTGCTGATCTGAAGCTGAAGGACAGATACCGGTCGCTGATCTGCCTTCCTATACTCAGGGACAATCTTTGCCACGGGATCCTCCTGATACGGAACAAGTCATTCCGCTTATTCTCTGAAGATGAAGTGAATACCCTCACGATAATTGCGCAGACTATCGGCTCTGTTGCCAGAAACGCCGAGCTCTATCAGTCGACGAAAAAGCAGCTTCAGAAGCTCACCGTCCTCTATGAACTCAGCAGGGCGGTAACTTCCCTTCTTGACCTTGAGGAGCTGCTGATGAAAACGGCTGAAGAGATCTCCCGCCTGCTCTCGGCAAGGGGATGCATTATAAGGCTGCTGGAAAATGACATCCTGAAGATCAAGTCATATTTCCGGCTTCCGGCAGGTATAGATGACGTTGCGGACCTGCCGATAGGCTCCGGTATAGCGGGCTGGGTGGCAGAGCATGGGTCTTCACTTCTGGTGGAGGATGTAACCAAGATGCCGGCCGGTGTTAACGTGACCATGAAGGATGTAAAGTCAGTGCTCTGCGTCCCGCTGAAGGTCGGAGATGCCGTTATCGGAACCCTCGGCCTTTACGACAAATATAATGCTGAAGGCAGTCTCATCCCCTTTAGCTCCGATGACCTTAATACGGCTGAGGGGTTTGCATCGATATCCGCAATAGCCATAGAAAAATCAAGGATCTATGAGAACGAGGTCAGAAGGGAAAAGGAGGCGAGCGACGCAAAAAAGAGGCTGGATATCCTCTTTGACAGTGTCCAGGGCGGAATCATAACTCTTGATAAGGATTTCACCATCATATCTGCAAACAGATATATAGAGGACTGGATAGGTATTTCCGCAGACCAACTCATTGGACGCAGCAGCCTGGACGTCTTTCATGATAAGATCGGGATATGCCCTCATTGCGCATCGAAGGCGACCTTCGAGACCGGCGAGATCAATTCCATTATGCAGTCAAGAGGGGTAAATTACGCTGAACTCACCTCCTATCCTGTAAGGGACGAGTCCGGAGAGATAAAGGAATGCGCCGTCTTCATAATGGACATCACCGAAAGGGTCCTTTATCAGGAGGAGACGCTCAGCCTTTACCGGGAGGTCATACAGACAAAGGAATACCTGGAGAGCATTATCGATAATTCCGCTGACGCCATCGTCACCTCCGACCCGGCAGGCCTCATAACGTCATGGAACCAGGGTGCGGAGAAGATATTCGGGTTTACCGAGGCTGAGGCGATGGGTAAATTTCTGCCCTTTGCCCCGGAGTTTCTCCTCGACAGGGAGAAGGAGAATATCGAGAAGATTAAGAAGGGTGAGGTGATGAAGGACATCGAGACCCTCAGGCGTAAGAAGGACGGCACCATCATCGAGGTCAGCCTGACCCTTTCTCCTATCAAGGATGCCGCAGGCGATGTTATCGGGATAAGCGGAATTTCAAGAGATATATCGGAGAAAAAGAGCGTCGAAAAGGAGTTGATACGCCGCAACCAGGAACTCTCGCGGCTCTTCTTTATCAGCTCTGCGATGAGGGGAACTCTTGAACTTGACAAGCTGCTCAGGATGGTCCTGATTGCCGTTACAATGAGCGACGGCATGGGATTCAACAGGGCTATCCTTTTTCTCGTGGATGAAGAAAAACAGTTGCTCAAGGGAGCGATGGGTGTGGGACCTGCAAGCCCTGAGGAGGCGTGGAGGGTCTGGGATGAACTTTCGCTTCAGAAAAAGACCCTTGACGACATCATGCAGGAAGTCATTTCCCGGCCTCTCGCTAAAGACTCGTTTCTCGACAAGCTTACAGTAGGGATTGAGATCTCCATTGGTGAGGAGACGGTCCTCACCAATGCGGTGAAGGAGAAGAGGTCCTTCAATATCGTGAACGTTCAGGAAGAACCTCTGTCCCATACCATCCTGATCCAGCAGTTGGGCACTCAGGCATACGCCATCGTCCCTCTTATATCAAGGGACAAGGTGATCGGTCTTATATGGGTAGACAATTATTTCAACAGAAAGCAGATCACTGACGAGGATATGAAATTTCTTACAAGTTTCTCGAACAACGTCGCCTCTGCAATCGAGAATGCCCGTCTGTTTGAACAGGTCAAGATGGCGGAGCAGCAGCTCGAAAACATCTTTGAGTCCATGTCGGACATGGTTTATTTCAACAGTAACGACTACGTGATAAAAAGCATAAATAAGGCCGTCAGCAACAGGTTGGGTCTTCCGGCCTCCGAGATAATAGGGAAAAAGTGCTACGAGGTGTTTCACGGCACGAATGAGCC
>JACRHE010000096.1 GCA_016217695.1 Nitrospirota bacterium
CAGACTTTTTGAGAAAGGCCCACTTGGGCACGCCAGTCATGGCCCCCGGCTTTTTCCCACCTATCACCCAGAAGGCCTTTTTCGCGTCGATGAGTTCCCTTGTATGAAAGTCGGCAACAGACATCGCTGATATCGCCTTTTCCCTGTGGGCAGCCATCAAGGCTGCTGCGCAGCGGATGCTGCATACAGATGCAGATGTCTTGTCGTCGTATTCGAGAAGCATCCTGCTCTGAGGGTAAGAATCGGTATTCATGCCGCAGACCTCGCACGATGAGGGTCCTTTTCTGTTTACCTCCGCAGATGCGATTATAGCGGCAGCAAAGGCAATGACCATGATGCACGGAACGAGATAATATTTCCTCATGACGACCTCCCTGATCTTTAGGAAAGCTTACCACCGCAAGGTATATTTCTCAATGATACGACAGGTTTTTTCGTGTCCGCCCCTGATTATTATTTATGATTGACATTGCCGCGCTGATATCATAAAAATAGACCAGAGGTTATATCATGAAGAGGCTTACAGAGGATGAATTGAAAAAGGCACCTGATTACGAGGAGCTTAAATGGTACAACGGGATTCCGGTTGTTGTAGGCGCCTTTGGAGAGACCTGGAAGCGGCTTGCGGACACTGAAGAATACTCCCCGTATTTTATCGTCTCGGATGAAGGCGACAGGGATGCCTTCTACAGCAGCTATTCCGATGACGAACCGATAGAGCCGAGCAACTGAGATGGTCACCCGTCCGGACAGCCCGTATGCCGACCTCTTCTGCTCAGCCTTATTCATTGTGCTGGGCATCGTGATGTTTATCTACCGGAATCAGATCGGCGATTTCACCGGTTACTACACAGGCAAATACGGATACGTTGACAAGCCCACACCTGGTTGCCTGCTCATACCTTTTGCCCTGGCCCTGATAGCCGGAGGCGTGATATTGATCATAAGAACAATCACCGGACCATAAATTCCTGAAACTGCCTCTTTATCTCAAGGTGAGGAATATCGATATTCGGAACATCCTTGTTCCCGGAAACCGCGAGCGCATGGATGAACCTCAACCCCTTCGGCCTCTTTTTCATCGCGTCGATCAGCTGCCTTTCCGTTGCCGCCTTTGCCGTATGCCTTATGCCGAACCCTTTTGCGAGGATCTCCAGATCAACGCAGGAGCCGGTCAGGGTGTCCTGATTCCCTGTTGACCCGTATGCGGCGTTGTCGACAGCAATGATCGTGAGATTCTTCGGTCCAAGGTGAGCTGCGGTGGCGAGGGCGCCGGGATTCATCAGAAGGCTGCCGTCTCCGTCAATGACAACCACTTCCCTGTCTGTTGAAACGCTGATGCCGAGGCCTATGGGAGTGACCATGCCCATGCTGCCGAGCATATAGAAATTAGACGGCTGGTGTCTTATCTCATATAACTCTTTTGAAGGAAAGCCGAGGTTGCAGACAACTATTCTGGCTTGAAGATATGGCGCGATGATTTTAAGGATCGCATACCTCGTAAATTGAGGCGCAGACCTTCCTGTCACATATTTCAATGACCTTGATCGTACAGGATGTCGCGGTTTTTCAATTACCCGTGACCCAGCTGACCCCTCCCATATTTCCGGGCTTAAGAGAAAGGCATGAACAGTGTTATTCCTGTATACCGATTCGAGTTTCCGGCCTATCCCTTTTAAATCATCCTGCGTGTTTATCAGGGAATGAGAGATACCCGCACCTTTCAAAATACCCGGCAGTCTCTGTCCCATCGGCAACTGGGCAGCTATCTTTTCCCTGTATATCCCCCGCCTGCTCACAAAGATCGCCAGAGGAAGTTCGTAGAAGCCGGTCAGGGAAAGAAGTGCATTGATCATATTCCCGATCCCTGAGCTCTGAACAAAAACAGCCGGCCGCCTGCCTGCAAGTGCGGCGCCCGCACAGATGCCAACGCCCTCTTCCTCCCTTGTAAGCGGCATATGAAAAAAGGTCTCTCCAACCATCTCAAGGAGCAGCTTGATCTTTTCGCAGGGAAGGGATGCTGTAAAATCAACCCGTGCGCCTTTTAATATTTCTATCAGTTCTTCTTCAGGGTGTCGCATAATAATACTTCTATCTCCTTTTCTGAAATCCTTTTAGATATCAGCCGCGGATCAACATCATAGGTCTTCTTCTCCCTCCCATGCCGCTTCTCTCCTCCGCCTGTGATATTCAGCAGGACAGAGTCTACGCTCCTTAGGACGCGGTTGTTCACCGCGTTTCTCAGGGCAGCGACAGCCACGCCTGAAGCAGGCACTATATCGATCCCCTCCTCCTTCTCGAAGATATCCATTGCCTTAAAGACCTCCTGATTCGTCACGCCATACATCTTGCCATCTGTGGCTGTAAGGGCATCGTATACTCCGCCTTTTACTGAATATGCGGGATAACGGGTCGAAAGCACCCTTGTGGTTATCTCAGCGATAAGCTCGGGCCTGAGATCCCCGCTGAAGAGGTCCCTGCTCCCGGCCTGCCAGGCCTTCATCATCGGAGCAAAGGGCAGATTCTGCGCAAGATGCAGGACCGGCAGGGCCGAGCCGAACCTGGCGTCGAGCAGGAACCTCTCGGCCATCTCCCATACACCTATAGCGCCTGTGCCGCTCCCTACAGCCTGAAAATAGTGGTCAGGCAGTCTTCCCATCACAGAAACCGCCTCAAGAAGCACAATGCCGAGGCCGTCCCTCTTTGCGATATTCTTCACGCCTCCTTCAAAGGGATATCCGAGGGTCAGGGCTATCCTCCGCGCCACATCTATCGAATCAGAATAATCTCCGTCTCCGACCGCAAAGGTTGGGACCATCGATGATGATTCGAGATACCACATCTCTGTAAGGCACATGGTAGGCACCACTATCACAACCGGAAACCCCGAAACCACGGAAAGATGGGCAAAAGCACGTGCCGTATTTCCGGCTGAGGCCACAATCAGCCCCTGGACATCGTTTTCAATGGCGTTTTGGAGCACAACAGCAGCCTCGAACTCCTTGAAGGTGCAGGTCTCAAGCCCCGCGCCCTTCTCCGGCCAGTAGCCGTTGAAGGCGATATAAAGATTTTCGAGGCCGAGATATGCGGAAAGTCCTTTTGATTTATAGACGACGGGACCGGGCTGCTTAAAAGAAGGGGTATGGACCGGAAGCCAGTTAAAGCCCCATATGCCGTCTCCCCCGTCGCTTCTGAAGTTCCTCTCCTTATACTCAGTCACGAGCAGGGCATTCCTGCAGTGCTCGCAGAAGGCGCAGTATACCTCTGTCAAAACCTTTCCGCATTCCCTGCACCTTATATTGAAATGACTCATAGCACCCCGCCCTTCAACAAAACTCTAAAATCCAAGCCCTAAATCCTAAACAAAATAGAATTTTCGAATTTCGGAATTAGAATTTCGTACTTACCGTCTTTATATTAGTCCTGCCACCAGTTCCATGATATCAACTATCTGTACCTTTTTATCATATCCCTCCATCGCCTCGTTCACCTTTGCGTAGCAGGCAGGGCAGCTCAGGATGAGCTTGTCAGCCTTTTTTTCAACCGCCTCATCGATGGTCAGCCTGGCCATCGCTATCGCGTTTTCATGAAAGACCTTGCGGGCTGCCCCGCCGGCGCCACAGCACCTCGAATTGCTGCCATGCAGGTCGAATTCAAGAAGCTCTACGCCGGGTATGCTCCTCAGCACAGCCCTCGGCTCCTCGATGATGCCTGCACCACGACTTAAATAGCACGGATCATGGTATATAATCCTTTCCTTAAGTTCCTTTTTTATTGCAACCCTTCCGGCCCTGATAGAATCAGCCACGAACTGGGTGATATGCCTTATCTTAAAGGGAAGCTCCTTCCCGTAAAAGACAGGCCAGTCACGCGCCATGATGTTTACGCAGCAGGGACAGGAGCATACAAGCACCTTCACCCCCCTGGACTTATATGCCCCGACGAGTCTCTTTGTCAGATCTTCGAGCATCTCATGCTGGCCCGTGATAAACAGAGGAAAGCCGCAGCATACCTCATCTTCAGGGGGCAGCATAGTAAACGGCTCCCCTATCCTGCCGAGAACGCCGACGTCTCCCCTGACCATCGGCTGCGCCTCATATGCTCCCGTGCATCCCGCGTAGTAAGCGATATCCGCCTTCGCCGACACCCCGACATCCTCAGGAAACCAGGGGCTGTATCTTTCTTCAGCCGGTTTCTTATAGGGATTCCCTGTGGTCCGGACAGCCTCAGGCATGTCAGCCTGCGGCCCGATCGGACCCAGGCCCTTTTTCACCATCTCCTTTCTGAGCATGGGCCAGAGCCGCTGCGTAAAGATGCCTACCGTGCAGTTCTGACCGCAGGCGCCGCAGGTAGTACATTCAAAGAGCGCCTTTGTAAAATCCTCAAGCAGTCTCCGGTCCGGCCTTCCCGGTCCGAAGAGCCTGGACTTCAGTCCCTCCGTCCCCTTTATGAATTCCCTGAACATGCGTATCTTCTCAGGTGGAGAGATCTCCGGCCTGTTCGTCACCGCCTGAACAGGACAGTTCCTGAGACACTCACCGCATAGGGTGCAGGCGTCTATCTCCATGCGCTGCAGAGGCGTAAGCCCGCTCGTAAAGCCGGCCTTTTCTTCCGACTTCCGTCTCTCAGTCATGCATCACCGTCCTGAGCGCATCATCGCGCCTACGCGCCTCCATCGTTACAAGCGGCGCAGTAAATATATGAAAGGGAAGATACGGCACGAGTAAAAGTAAGAGGATAAAGTGAACCAGAAAAGCAGGGCTCTCCGGCAGTACACCCGGACTGAAACCGAGCATGCCTATGATGAAGGCCTTTATCCCGATCAGATCCGGCCTGAAAAAAAGCCTCAGCATAATGCCGCTCACAGAGATGAGGAGTATGAGTATCAGGATGAAATAATTGGAATACGATACATACCGCTTTCTGCCTGCTGCCAGCCGCACCGTCAGGATGTACAGTAAAGACAGGGGAAGCACATAGCCGGCTGCGATGCCAAATGGCTGCACACAGGCTATGCATCCCGGCACAGGTTCGAGAAAATACCTGAGATGACTCATTGCCACAAGGAAGAAACATAGATGGAATGTCCATGAGCCGAACCACAAGGGTGTGTCAACTTCAAAAAGCCTCCTGAAAGAGAAGACGTCCAGAAGCATTACTGCTCTGGTACTGCAGGTCGACTTCGCGCGGGGCACGCCTGCAGTCACGAGCCCGCCGGATGCTCTGAACCAGATCAGCGCATGGGAAATAAGACGTAGCCCGAAATAAAGATATACCGCATAGACAGAGATCGAAAGGAATATGCCCATTATTAAAGTTCTGGCAAACGGGCATAATGACAGATGCAGGCCTGAGCAGCCGGGCCGCCCGGGCAATCACCATATAAAATCAGGAGCATCATATCCATATGTTTATTGTATACCATAATATATGGGCCTGCAGACAGAAATCTTCAGCCCTGTTATTCATGAAACGCCAATGATTTCACGGCCACTGCCTCAAAATCTTTTCGTAAGCGCCGGTCATCAGAAGGTCCCTTCTGCTTGATCAGGGCACACGGTGCAACTTCATAAGAAGCATGCCCCGTACTGACGAAAGGCTTTTTCTGCATACCGTGAAATTCATGATAATGCGGACAGAGTGCTAATCACCTTCATCTTTAATGAAAATCATGCAGACGTCCCTTGCGACAGCAAGCCCTGCCTCGACCTCAAGCGCCTTCAGGATTCCCGACGGTACAGGGCAGGCAACATGATTGATACATACCGAGGCCTTTTTATAAACAGGATTGTCGGAGAGCCTCTTAAAGGCATCGATAAAGGTGAGGATGCCGAGCTCATCTCCGAGCTTTCTTGCCATGGCGCACTCGGACGTAACCCTGACAGCATAGGTTTTTTTGTCCTTCTTTTCGACCTCAACATCGACCTGCATGCCGCAGGCCCCTGGCTGAATCTTCAACTTAGTCATATGTTTCACCGCCTATCCATACCGATTGAGGCAGGGCATGTTATTCGGCATCCCGCAAATGTCCACGCTGAGTATGTATGAGGATGGCATTTGAGCGGCTTTAGCGGCGCGTATCGCCCCACCGGAAAGGTGGGGGGCGCCGGTCGCCTCGGAGTCCCGATCTGATCGGGACGAGAATGAGCGATAATGCCGTCCTCATACATACTCAGCCCTTTATGGCCTGAGCGATAGGCTCATTCTGCGCTTCGAGCATCGCCTTCAGATTCGTAAACTTCTCCTTCATATGGGGTATATGCATCGCCTGCATGAACTCCTTCTCAAAGGCCGGTTCAGTTGCTATCTCAACGAATTCGACCCAGCGCGCCCGCTCTTCAGCCTCCCTCCTCTTTGCCTTATTCAAAAGCGCCATGCGCGCTCCGTCTCCTGCCGCATTGCCGACAACCACGACCTTGTCGATCGGCACATCAGGGAACATGCCGAGGACAAGTGAGGCCTCCCTGTCGATATGGCTGCCGAACGCGCCGGCAAGCTCGACCCTGTCAAGCTTTGTGACCCCCATCTTCTGCATCATCAGCTTTGCGCCAGTGTAAAGCGCTCCCTTTGCCAGCTGCAGGGCCCGCACGTCTCCCTGCGTGACGGTGATGTCCTGATTGATCGACGTCTCGTCAGCCCACGCAAGCACATACTCGGGCTTGCCGCCGGCGTCTTTCCTGACGCGATTGGTTCCCGCATCCATGACAAACTTCCCGGTCTTGTCTATAATGCCGGCCTTAAACATCTCTGCGATGACATCGATGATTGCAGACCCGCAGATGCCCTTGGCATTGATCTTTCCCTCCATATGAGTATGCCAGTCGGCCTTGCCGATCACCTTGAACTGAGGCTCTTTTGTTACGGGATCGATCTTCACCTTTTCGATCGCTCCGGGCGCGGCCCTCATCCCGAACCTGATCTGGGCCCCCTCGAACGCAGGTCCGGTTGCGCAGGAGGTCGAGCATACCCTGTCCCTGTTTCCGAGGAGAAGCTCGCCGTTGGTGCCTATGTCGATGATCAGGACCATATCGTCCTGGAAATACTGCTCCTGTGCGATCAGAACCCCGACATTGTCCGCACCCACAAAGCCGGCCTCTATCGGCAATACATGGATAAAGGAGCCCGGATTGATCCTGAGACCGAGATCGCGGGCCTTGATATCCAGAGAACGCTGCACAGCAGGAATAAAGGGAGACCTTCCTATATAGACCGGGTTCAGTCCGAGGAAGATATGATGCATGGCGGTGTTAAAGACAATAGTGAGGTCATCTATCGCAAAACCGGGATTCGGACCGTCCTTCCGGACCTCGCTGATAACCCTGTCTATGATCTCGTTGAGTCCGGTAATGATCGCATCCTGCATGGTCTTAAGGCCTTCGGGGTTGGTCATCGCATAGGTAATCCTGGACATGACGTCCTCGCCGTAAGGGACCTGCGGATTCATTATTGACTCTGTGTTGATAACCTTTCCTGTTGAGAGGTCGCAGAGATAGCCGACGCAAGTAGTGGTGCCTATGTCGACGGCCAGGCCATAGCAGACATCCACATGACCCGGCTCGACCTTGACGATCTCCCTGTCCATCCAGACGGTTACCGTAATTGTCCATTCTCCGGCGCGCAATACGTCCTGGAGTTGCAGAAGCACCTCAAAGTCAAAAAAGAGGCCTTTGAGTCCATAGTTGTCTTCCATCGCCCTGACTACCCTCTCATAGTCGCCGGTGGCCATGTCATGCAGGGTCGGCGGGGTAAAGGTCAGGGTGTACTTCCTGACGGCAGGGTCAAGGGCTATGGTCAGCTCCTTGGCAGCCTTTCTGACAACCTGCTTACCGGCCCGCGATCTTTCAGGCACAAAGACCTTCAGATCGCCGTGGATCTCGCACGAACAGGCAAGCCTGATTCCAGGCCCGTCTTCCGGCTTGATATGCTTCAGCTCGTCCGCAGTCGGTATATGCGGAGTTACATGGGACATGCCTGACTCGAGATTGTCCTTCTCGAAATATCCCTCCTCTATCCTCACCTTGCACTTGCCGCAGACCTTCTTGTCCCCGCAGAGGGCTTCAAGATCCACGCCCAGCCGCTGCGCGGCCTTAAGGATTGTCGTACCCTCTTGTATCTCACCGCGCCTGCCTGCAGGCTGAAATATGACCTTGAATGTACGGCTCATCTATAAATCCTCCTGAAGTCTTTACTCAAATTATGCATCCCTCTCATTCTTTTCTCTTCCCGCATTCCTCGAATAAGGACATATGGTCACGCAGAGCCCGCAGTTGGGCTTGTGGTCCATAGCAACCCTCCCGCTCTTGTGGGACCTGCATTTTTCATAGGTGACCATCTCCCTCAGAGGGTCGCCCCTTGACCAGAGATATCCCCTTACAGCGCCTGAGGGACAGTGCCTGACGCAGAGTTCGCAGTCTCCGCATTCAGACTCAAAGGTCGGACTGTCTGCTTCCAGAGGGGCATTCGTCAGTACCGTAGCCCACGACAGCTTTGAGCCAAAGCTCCTGTTGATAACGAGCCCGTTCTTGCCGACCCAGCCCAGACCCGAACAGGTCACGGCAGTCTTATGACTGAAGCGCTTATAAAGCCTTGAGATAAGCTTTTCCTTTTTCCTGTCCGAATCAGGCGGTATGGAAAGCGCCCTGAAGCCCTTATCCTTCAGCCATCTCTCTGCGAGCCTCTGGAGATCTGAAAGGAGGTCTACCGTGTCGCTGGTGAGACTCCTGTTTATAGCTATGGCGATTCCCCTGTTGAGGTGAAGGATCTCTCCGGTAAGCGCCTGCGTTACGTCACCGACGCCGACCAGGGTCGCACCTTCTCTCTCCAGATATCTCTTCAGAGTCCCCGATTCCACGCTATTGCTTCTTCAGCTTCTCGTCCCGCAGCTTCTTGAGGAAGGCCACCATCTTGATGGCCTCTTTCAGGGCATTGCTCGCATCTTCGGCATAACCGTCAGCTCCCCATCTGTCCGCAAGCTCCTTTGAGGTCGGAGCGCCTCCGATCATGATCATGCAGTCAGGGTTCTTCTCCTTGATCTTCTCGATGATCTTCGGCATGCCGACCATAGAGGTTGTCATCATCGCAGAGAGGCAGACCAGTTCGGAATCCGTCTTGAGCTGCTCTTCCACAAACTTCTCAAGAGGCACATCCCTGCCGAGGTCATAGACAGTGAACCCGGCCACATCGAACATCATCTTCACGAGGTTCTTGCCTATATCATGGACATCTCCCTCGACCGTGCCTATAACGACCGACCCCTTGATCCCCATGTCCATCTGCCTGCAGTGGGGTTTCAGGATATCCAGCCCGGCGTAGAGCGCGTCGGCGCACATCAGGATCTCGGGCACGAAATATTCCTGTGCCTCGAAAAGCCTGCCCACCTCTTCCATGCCTGAAACCAGCCCGTCGAAGATCGCCTCGTTGGCGTCGAGGCCAGCCTCCAGCGCCTCGTTGGCCCCTTCCCTGCATGCGTCTTCGTCATACTGGATGACCCCGTTGCGTAACTTTTCGAGTATCTCTTTTTTACGAGCTTCGTCAGCCATTATCTTTTACCTCCGTATTTTGTGACTTCATCCATCATGGCAGCCATGTTCTTGGGCGGCACAGTCGGCCATATATCGCATCCGGGCCAAACCGCGCTGACCCCGTCGTCGATGCATTTTCTCATCGTTGTCCTGACAAGTTCTTCGTCTCCGGAGACAAGCACATTGTAAGGATCAAAATTGCCGAATATGAGCGCGTCTCTTCCGAGCTTTTTCCGGGTCTCAGCCACGTTGTTTTTCTGCTCGACGCTGATCGCAGTCGGATTGGCCTCCATCATGAAGGTGACTATATCATTGGTCTTGCCGCAGATATGCAGAACCGAATATGCGGATATCGCCTTATGCACCTTCTGAAGCGGCGGCAGGATGAGGCTCTTGAAGACCCTGGGACTGAGCACGTCGCTCGTTGCGCCCATCTCCCTCACGGTAATATAATCGACACCGGCCTTTTCGTACTCCCTCGCAACGACAATAATCGCGTCAGCCATCACATCCAGCAGCTTGGCCACCTTATCGGCCTTTTTGAAAGAAAGCTTCAGCAGGTCGTTGAGCTCCATGATCTGGCCCGCCAGGGTAAAGGGACCGAGAACATACGAGCCTATGGCGACCTGATTTCCTATATCCTCTTTTATGAGCCGTATCGCCTCTCTCATCAGGGGTATCCGTCCCTTGTCAGCAAGATTATCCGGGATGCTTACCCCGTCCATCTCCCCTTCATTATGAACGAGCTTCTCCTTTATCGTGGGATAGAGGATGCCTTCTGCATTGGGATAAACATTGATGACGCAGCCCAGGGCCTCTGCTTCCACGCAGAGGTCGACAGGGACGACACCGCATTCATATCCGAAGAGCTTATAGGTGGAAGCGGCTGTATCGGCCATCTGCTTTGCATCGAGATGGATGTTGGCAAACCTGTACCCGAGTTTATTGATCCCTGTCTCGGTGACATTTCCCATGCCGCTAAAGCAGGGCACCCTGTCCACCTCCCCGCCCCTGAAGAGCTTCAGTACTCTCTCTCTAGAATTCATAGACTCTTTCTCCTTCCGAAATATATGTTCATCCCTTTTTCCTTCCTCCGCCTGCCTTTAATTTTCCTATGAACTCCCCGAAATACTTCCACAGCGGCAGGTCCCTGTTTTCCGGCACCTCTCCTGTTTCGTCATAGACAAGGGTGGACAGGAGCATATGCGCGCTGGCAACAGCAGGGAATACCCTCGGGGCTGTAACCGCCGGCCCGCAGAAATTGAAATCCGACCACAGGGCGGTTGCCATGCCCTGAACAACGGCATCCATCGCCCTGAATCCGTCGAGCCCCCATATCTCCTTTATCTCTTTCCACATGTGAGTCCCGTTGGAGTAGGCTCCGCCGCAGGGCAGACCGTGTCTTTCCTTAATCAGTCTGTTGGCTATCAGGGAAAAAGACGTGGAGGGAAGGTTCATGACCGAGGTGTCAACTATGATCGTCTCAAATCCGTCAGCTCCCTGGTCAAGTATCGCTTCAAGGGATTTCAGCCTTCCTGCAGGGGTCTGGTCCTGATCGTCAAATGCCTGTATAACAACATGCCTGATGCCGAGATTTTTCAGCCTCTGAACCTGCCCTTTTATATCCTTGTCCCAGGGGGTAATGCTGTTATACAGAAACTTGTCCTGGACCCCGAGCTTCGACACATACTCGGTAGCCTTTGCCCTCTGCTCAGCCACCCACATGTCGATGCCGAAAGGCATATCCGTTGTCTCGAGATAAAAATCGATGTAGATCCTCGCCTCTTCAGGTGAATTGGCCACCATCGCGACCATGCCCGGAATCCCCGTCAGACCCGAAAGCTCCTCCTGCCTCCTGATTATCTGCTTTGCCTTTTCCCTGTCAAAGCCCCCTTTCCTGTCAAGGACTATCCTGTCCTTGTTATGGAACATCGAGGAGATCAGAAGCGGCGGATTCTCTCCGGGCTGGCCACCTATCCTGATCTTGCCGAGTGTGAACACCTTCTGTTGTTTATCAAATGTGAACATCCCGTCTCCTTATTGATAGAAAAGCTATGCCCTTACCCGGGCAATCGTATAAATGAAATATGTCATACTCCAATCTCCACCTCACAGACCTCCCCTGTCTCCCCTCCCTGGCAAGGAGGGGAGACAGGGGAGCGAAAACGAGGTCATTTTCCTCTAAAACACACCGTGGTCGAACTTCGGCGCGGGCAGATATTCCCAGCTCTCGCCCTTGCGGTATTTCGCCTCGATGTCGAGACACTTCAGGGCATATTCGAACGCGTAAGGTATGCCCGGCCCGCCCGGAACAAAACCGGCGAGTATCATACCCACTGAGGCAGCCTCGAAAATCTCTCCTGTTGTAGCCCCTGCATTGATGGCCGGGATAACATGAATGATGCACCTCGGCGAGCAGTAGGAAACACCTCCGGCCATAAACATCAGCTCCTTGACCTTTCTCGACAGCGCGCCGTCACCGAAGATGCTGGCATAAAAATCAGCGAAGGTCCTGCCGGGCTCCGGGGTGACCGTGTTGATGATCTGGAACATCCTCGGCACAAAGCCGCACTGTTTTTTCATATACTCGTTTACCTGCTCGACTGTCATCTTCTCTGCCATCTTACTTACCTCCTTGGTCTTATCTCCCGGCTCCATGGCCGGCCTCTTTAATAAGGGTCTCAAAATTGAATTTACATTAACTATAAAATCTCCCCCCGCCCCTCTTTGCCAAAGAGGGAAATATTCCTCCCTTTAGCAAAGGGAGGCTAGGAGGGATTCTATATATCAATGTCGTTGCTATGTTGAGACTGTTAACGACCATCCTCTGAATCCCCTGTTGTTATCCTCACCTCCCTCAGGGGATACCTGCGATTATTCATATTTCCAGTTCAGCGCCACATCATGGAACGCCCTCAGATTCTCATAAGGTATGGTCGGTGGGATATCGCACCCCGGAACTAAAATAAAGCCGCTGTCCTTTCCGACTATCCCGATCACCTCCCTGCATGCAGCCTCCACCTCAGCAGCTGTCTTGTTGAGAAGCACGTGGACCGGTGCGACATTGCCGCCAAAAGACATCTTTCCGGAAAGGACCTCCTTTGCCTTTGCTATGTCTACCTTCTGATCAAAGAAAATGGTGGAGCATCCTGTTTCAGGGAAAAGGTCGAGGCGGTCGCTGGTATTACCGCATATATGAAGGATAGTATGGGCGCCCTTTGACTTTGCCCAGTCGCTTATCTTTCTCAGAGGTGCAACAGCGAACTTCGCCATCTGCTTCGGGTTGATGAGGTCTCCTGAGGCAGTCGGATCTGCTATGCTGAGGACTTCGAGGCCGTCATGAACCAGCGGCTCATAGAGAGAAATAAGAAGGTCGGCACAAAAATCACACATCTTCTCGACAAAGGCCGGCCTCTTGAAAATAGATTTCATGAAAGTCTCCTCACCGACAAAACGGGCCGCCAGAGTAAACGGCCCCCAGCATGTCATGGTGACGAGGTATTTTTGCCCTATCTTCTCCCTCACCCTCCGCGTTGCCTCCATCACGGTCTGTACCACCGGGTCTTTGAAGATATCAGCCTTGTTCAGCCTGGCGATATCCTCTTCAGAGTTCACAAAATGGGCGGTGAGGTCAGGAGCGCCGATCTCGCGGTATTTGATCCCGACCCCGAACTCCCTGCCGAGGGCTGAGGCATGGAAATTGTTGAAGCCTGAACCGACATATACGACGTCGCTTCTTATCCTTTCGGCCTCGGTGACACACATATCGACCATCTTGCCGGCATTATTGGAAAGCTCCTCAAAAGACGTCCCGTAATCCCTTATAGACCACATGCCTCCGCCGAAGAGCGTCACAGGAACTCTCTCCGGCTTTCCCATCTCAAAGGCCTTCAATACCATTTCCCTTGGCGTCATAGACATTTCCACTCCTCCTTAGTAATTCAAAGACTTGCTTTCAGTGCTTAAGCCGTGTATCAGCCGCCTGACCTCTCCGGGGTCGGCAGGCAACCTGATGCCTGTAGCATCAGAAACGTGTTCAGGATAACCGACCATGATCACGGTTATATCCGGAGAAACTGCCTTTAAGATCCTGACAGCGTCTTCAGCAGAAAGGCCGAAGGGCTCGGCGTCCATGACCGCCACGCTATATTTCCGCTCAAGAGCCATCCGCACCGCGACTGCGGGATGGTCTGCGATGTCAACAGAGTACCCCTCGTCGCGCATGATGCCGTAGAGGTTCTTTATGAGCATGGGGTTGTGGGTGCAGAAGAGGATCTCGTTCATGGTGATATAAACAGAGCAATTCCAGTGCCACCCGAAAAAGCAGCGGAAAACGGGTATCTGCACGGTGTTTCAGGTATAAATGAAAAAGAAACGTAGAAAAATGCCCCAGGCTGATGGGGCATTTTTCCTCAACATAGAAGGAGATCTGCTTGGCTCCCAGCCAGGCCTTTTAGACCCCCTTATTGAATTTCGCGGGTATGCCGAAAAAGCTTTTCGCCAGTACAAGACATGTTTTTATATGCTTTTGCATAGTCTGCTCTGATCAAACAGGAGAATAATCCGATAACCGGCGCTTACGAAAAGTTTTTTTGAGGCAGTGGCCGTGAAATTATCGTTGTTTCATGAATAATCCGGGTTAGGTTATCCTGCCGTCTTTGAGCTCAAAAAGCCTGCCCGCAAGGCGCGCAGCCTGCGACCTGTCATGGGTTGTCATGACAACGGTGCATTTTTCATCCTGCCGCAGTTTCTGGATTATCTCTTCTATGATTACAGTATTTTTCTCATCAACAGATGCAGTCGGCTCGTCAAGGAAAAGGATTTCGGGCTCGAGCACAAGTGCCCGGGCTATACCCAGCCTCTGGGATTCCCCGCTTGAAAGGGTGAGCGCGTTCTGAACTTTCTTGTGACTCAGTCCGACAAACTCAAGCGCACTTTCAACCCGGCCGGACGCTTCTCCGCCCCTGAGTCCGCGTATGCGCATTCCATAAGCGACATTTCCGAATACTGATTCATTGAACAGCCCGACACGCGGCAATACAAGGGTTATCCTCCGTTTCAGGGATATATCGTGCTGCAGTGAACGCCCTCCGTCAAGATAGACGATTTTACCCCTGGCAGGTATCTCAAGAAGTGCGCATATCCTGAGAAATGTGGACTTGCCGCAGCCGTTGGGCCCGGTTAGAACATAGATGCCGCTCTCTTTTAAATCCAACGAGCAGCCCCGCAGCACCTCGTTATCGCCATAGCCCTGCCATATCTCCGAGGCCTGAAGTCCGAGGCTCATCTGTTTGCCCCTGCCATGCCCTTCTTCTGAAATAGGTGCAGCAATATATTTATTATGAGGGATATAGCCAGAAGGATCACACCCAACGCCAGCGCCAGCTCAAAATTACCCTTGTCCGTCTCAAGCGCAATCGTCGTGGTCATGACCCTTGTATATCCCGCGATGTTTCCTCCCACGATCAGTATCGCCCCCACCTCCGCCATCACCCTGCCGAACCCGGCTATCAACGCCGACATTATCCCGTATCTGGCCTCATTGAGCACCTTCAGTGATACCTGAAAAGGAGTCGCCCCGAGCGTCAGTGCGGCCTGTTTTATTACAGGATCCACTCCGATGACGGCAGAATGACTTAAGGATGCCACAATCGGAAAGGCAAGAATCGACTGGGCGATTATCATGGCAGATGGAGAATAAAGCAGAGAGAGAAAGCCAAGCGGCCCGCTCCTGGAAAGCAGCAGATAAAGAAAGAGGCCTACGACTACCGGCGGAAGCCCCATAAAGGTATTAAGAACACTTACGATCAGGCCTCTCATCGGAAACCTCCGGAATCCGAGGAGCGCGCTAAGGGGAAGGCCGGCAAGGCCGGCTATAACGAGGGCAGTTCCCGAGACCTTGATGGAAAGAAAGATAATCCCCATAAGCTCCCGGTCAAGGTGAACGATCAGGGAAAGGGCCCTTGAAAGACTGTCAATAATAGAAGTCATACGCTTATCGATACCTTAAGGCATCGCAAACCGCTGTCAAGTTTGCGCATGGACAGTCTTCGAGCGGATTCAGCGGCGTGTATCGCATCACAGGGACGGTGATGCACGCCGGGGCCTCGGAGGTCCCGATCTGATCGGGACCGAGAATGATGCTCGAATACTGTCCATGTGCATATCTTTTCGGAACTCACAACTGAGAGTGACTGTAAAAGACCCACCCCTTCACCCCTCCCAAGAGGGGACTTAAAATTCCGCTTATTGCTTGGCATTTGGTATAAAAAGTTGGTTCCCTTTGCCATCCTTAAACGAGGCGATGGCCTGCTGCCCTTCCTTTGATATGAGCCAGCTTATGAACTCCTTCGCCTCTTTATATTTCACGTGTTTATGCCTTTGCGGATTCACTGCCATGACCCCATACTGGTTAAAGAGTGTGGGATCTCCTTCATGAACAATGACCATCTCAAGTCCGTCTCTGTCCTTTGTCGCCAGCCAGGTGCCGCGGTCTGTCAGGGTATAGGCGCGCTTTTCGCTTGCTATCCGCTGGGTCTTCTCCATGCCCTGTCCCACCTCCAGATACCACTGCTGACCCTTCGGTTCCAGACCGGCCTTCTTCCATATCGAAAGCTCTTTGGTATGCGTTCCGGAGTTGTCTCCTCTGGAAACGAACTTCGACGAGCCGCTGATTTTTTTGAAGGCCTCGGCAGTTGAAGTGATGCCCCTGATCTTTGCGGGATCATCATTGGGGCCGATAATCACGAAATCGTTATACATAACGTCATGCCTGTCTGTAAAAAAACCTTCCTCCACAGCCTTGAGCTCCTGCTCCTTTGCATGAACAAAAGCGACATCGGCATCTCCCCTCTTGCCCATCTCGATCGCTGCGCCGGTCCCTCGGGCAACAACCTTCACCCTGATGCCGGTCTTTTTCTCAAATAGCGGCAGGATGTGGTTAAACAACCCCGAGTTTTCGGTGCTGGTCGTAGACGAACAGATGATGTCTGTTGCTGCTGAAGCACTTAACGAATTTAGAAAAATTGTTAAGAGCACAGCCAGTAAGCGAAGATAAACCTTTCTGCTCATTTTTTCTCCTTTTTATTTTTGATCGGTGAAACGCCTAATTTGTTCCCCTCTTTTTCCAGAAACTTCTGAAAGTCCTCATGAAATTTCCAGAAGAGTCTGACTGCCCGCTCACCATCCTCCGTGACCAGGGTCCCCCCGCCGCCCCTGCCGCCTGCTGAGGTTACGACAAAGGGTTTAGGAGCCTGACGGTTCATCGAATCGATCATCACCCAGGCCCGGCGGTAAGATATCTCCAGTGCCTTTGCAGCCCGTGTTATGGAGCCATACTCCCGTATACGCTCCATAAGCGCAACCCTGCCGTAACCTAGAAAAGTGCCCTCGCTTCCGTCGAGCCAGATATGGCCGCGCAGACGGGCACCCGCTTTTTTTTTGCTGCCCAGGGATTTAGCAGTCTTTTGCATGAGCGTAATATACAATTATGAATAACGAAAAGCAAGTCTATTACTTAATTATTAACGACGATCGATATCTTATTACTTCTTTACGTAATCGCCGAGCCCGTATTTTTTAAGCTTGAGGTAAAGCGTCTTTCTGTCGATGCCGAGCAGCTGACTCGCCTTTGACTGATTGCCGCCGGTCTGTCTGAGAACCCCGAGGATATGCTCCTTCTCCATCTCTTCGAGAGAAGGTTTTGAGCCTTTCTCCCCGGCCTTATTCTGGGGGGGGACCGAGATGTCTTCAATCCCTATCGTGTCAGAATCGCAGAGGATAACGGCTCTTTCCACAACATTTTCGAGTTCCCTCACATTTCCAGGCCACTGGTATGCGCTGAGAAGCGACATAACCTCAGGCCCAAAATCAGAGACGGCTTTTGAAAGCTTACGGCTGTATCTGCTCAGAAAATAACCTGCAAGCACGGGGATATCTTCCGCCCGCTCCCTAAGCGGAGGGATATGTATGTTGATGACATTGAGGCGGTAAAAGAGGTCCTCCCTGAACCGCCCTTCCCCTATCAGCGCGGTAAGGTCCTTGTTGGTGGCGGCTATCACACGCACGTCCACATTGAGGTTTTTGTTGCCGCCCACCCTCCTGAACTCACCTGAATCAAGAAACCTCAGGAGCTTGGCCTGAAGACCCATCGGCATCTCGGCTATCTCATCGAGGAAGAGCGTGCCCTTGTCCGCAACCTCGACTATGCCGTGCTTGGTCTGATACGCGTTTGTAAAGGCGCCCTTTTCATGGCCGAAGATCTCAGACTCTATTAGGTTCTCGGACAAGGTGGCGCAGTTGACCGCAATAAGAGGTATCGAGTTGCGCCTGCTGTAATGCCAGATGGTGTTTGCGATAAGCTCCTTGCCTGTACCGCTTTCTCCCTGGATAAAGACCGGCGAGTCCGTAGGGGCGATCTTTCTGATAAGCGCGAATATATCCTTAAGCTGCCTGCTTTTTGAGACGAACTCAAACGGAGACTCCTTCCTGATCAGCTCCTGCTGAAGCAGCCGGTTTTTGATGCTGAGGGTACCGAAATCATATGCCCTGTGTATGACTATAATCAGCTCATCGAGCTTGTAGGGCTTGGTAAGATAATCGCAGGCCCCGTTTTTCATGGCCTCGACAGCGGTCTCTACAGTCGCCTTCCCTGTCAGAACAACGATGGCCGGAGAGGCAGGATCGGCCTTCATCTTCTTCATGACGGATATGCCGTTCATCCCAGGCATCACGATGTCGAGCAGGATCACGTCAAAGGAATTCTCCCTCAGCAGCTCCAGTGCTGCAGCGCCGTCTCCGGCAACCTCAACGAAAAACCCCTTGCGTGTCAGCTCCTTTTTAAGAAGCCTTCTCATGGGCTCTTCGTCGTCGACAACCAGAACCCTAATCATCTGCAGCCCTGGAAGGCAGCCGTATAATGAAGCTTGTGCCGCGGCCTTCCTCGCTCTCGACATCGATGCTGCCGTTATGTTCTTCAACGATCTTGTGGCAGATCGAAAGTCCCAGGCCTGTGCCTTCACCTACCGGTTTTGTCGTAAAAAAAGGATCGAACACCCTGGAGATGTTATCTGAAGGCATACCGGTTCCGGTGTCGCTGACCGATACCCTGATCATGCCGCTGTTGTGGGAAGAAGGGTCCATCTCAGAGGAGATGATTATGCTTCCGCGTTCAGGGGTAAAATACATCGAGTTCATGATGATATTCATAAAGAGCTGCCTGAGACTGCCGGGCTCCGCGCTTATCTTGGGGAGGTCCCTGTTCAGCCTAAGCTCGATATTATGGTTCAGCCGCTTTGCCCTGTGATTGACAAGGAGTATGACCTCCTTGATGAGCTCGTTGATGTCGATCTCCCGAAATGTGCCTGAAGACGGCCTGGCAAAATCCAGGAGGCCCCTCAGTATTCCCTTGCACCGGAAGATCTCGTTGTGGATCGTCTCAAGATACTCAGGGAAGTCCTCAAACCCCCTGTTCCCAAGCAGGGACTTATCCTGTGCCCTCTCAAGAAGCGCCTCTGAATAACCTGCAATAATACCGAGGGGGTTGTTTATCTCGTGGGCTATACCTGCAACAAGGGTCCCGAGGGAGGCCAGCTTATCAGACCTGATAAGCTGCTGTTCAAGCCTCTTCTGACTGGTCACGTCCTTGAGATAGTATACGACCGCATAGAGCCGTCCCTCCTCATCGACAAGCGGATAGGCCCAGAAATGAAACAGAGCACCGCCGACACCCTTCAGTTCCCGGAACGAGGGTTTGTCGTCAGATATGGCATCGGCATAGATGCATCCCTCGGAATGAATCCCGATCCTTTCGAGAAGCTCAGAACATGTCCTGCCCAGGACCTCAAGGGAGGAAAATCCGGTCTTTTTCAAAAGCGCGGCATTCGCCCGGAGGATGCGGTAATCCCCGTCGCCCAGCCATACCATGTCGGTGATGGCATCAAAGGTCTTCTCCCATTCCTTCTTCTCTTTCGATATCTCCTCAAAGAGCAGGGCATTTTCGAGAGCTATGGATATATGCTTTGCAGCCGGAAGAAGGATCGCAAGGTCTGTCTCCGAATATTTCGAGGGCTGACTGCTGTCGAGATTAAAGACCCCCAGGATCTTGTCATGAAACAGAGGAATGCTGATGGTGGAGCGAATCCCCTCAAGGTACAGCTTTTTGTCCAGTGGAAAGAGAGTATCTCTTAGGTCGTAGTTTATCCAGGGCTTGTTGTTCTTTATAACCCAGCCTGCGCTCGTACCCTCGACAGGCGCCTTCACCCCCTTTTTCATGACCGTTTCGAGGCAAGTGTCAAGGGCGAAGATAAGAAGGCCGTTGCTCTTCTCATCGTAGAGCAGAAGGCTCGCCCTGTCATAATTGATAAGCTTTTTGATCTCAGATACCATCATCCTGAAGATCGTACCGATGCTCAGGCTTGAATTGATTATGCCGCTCAGCTCGATGATGAGCTCCATCTGCTGAAGCTTGCCCTGGCCGGTAATGTCCCGCACCGCAAGTATTACCGTCCTTCCCTGATGGTTCCCGGGGTAGATCAGAGATGTCCTGGAGACAAAGGACTCGCCGCTCTTCTTTTTGCAGGTCGAGACAAGATGCTCTCCGGCAGGAGGATTCTCAAAAGAGATGAGTTCCCGGATATCCCTGCCGGCCATGTCGTCTCCTGAGTATTGAAAAAGGGCTGCTGCGCTGTCATTAAAGGAGACTATCTCCAGGCCCTCATCGACGAGAAAGGCCGGGATATCCACGGCATTAAAGGCCTTCAGGATAACCGCACTGTCCTTATCGAGCACAGTCCTCATAAAATTATTCTATATCATCGATCTAAAAAAGGCATCACTGGCCGCTCAGTGAGCTTCAAATCAGTCTTACATCAAGTCATGGCGAATGGCCTTCAAAACCCTTTTAAGGCGATAAGATTTGACAGGGCCTGGTGTCATGAAGCAGTAGCATATTACAAATAACTTCGCCCCTACGCATTACTTAAGGGGCTTCCGAGGCCTTTTGGTATCGCTGCAAAAGGCTTTTCAGTCCCTCCGCCATGACTGTTTCATAATTGATGACGCTGACAGAGAATTTTATGGGTAATGTGGGATATATTAAACAATGTCGAAGGTGATAGCAGGAATGAGCGGCGGGGTGGATTCAAGCGTTACCGCGCATCTTCTGAAAGAACATGGATATGAGGTTGAAGGCGTCAGCTTCATTCTGTGGGAAGCCAGGCAGAGGACTGATTTTACAGGCTGCTGCTCCCTCGAATCAAAAGAGAGTGCTGCAAGGACCGCCAAGAGCCTTGGTATAAGGCACGACTCAATAGATGTCAGGCAGGAATTCATCGAAAAGGTGATCGAGCCGTTTGTTGACGCATACGCAAAAGGCATGACCCCCAATCCGTGCATCCTCTGTAACCGTCATATCAAGTTTCCCTTTCTCCTGAAAGAGGCTGAGAAGCGGGGAGCTGAATTCATAGCGACCGGCCATTATGCACGGGTAAATACAGAGGGCGTGGAATACTTTTTGAGAAAAGGGATAGATCCGAAAAAGGACCAGTCCTATGTCCTTTATGTCCTGAGCAGGGACGCGCTGCAAAGACTGCTCCTTCCGCTGGGGGAATACAGAAAACAGGAGGTCAGGGAACTCGCGAGATCGCTGCACCTTGAGGCGGCAGACAGGCCCGAGAGTCAGGAGATATGCTTTATCGAGGACAGGGACTACTCCGGATTTATAGAGAAGCTTCTTCCGGATGCAGCAAAACCAGGCAGAATCATGGACAGAAGCGGTAAGGTTGTCGGAACTCATAAGGGGATCTTTCGTTACACCCTCGGGCAGAGAAAGGGACTGAATATAGCATCATTAGAGCCCCATTATGTGACGAAGATAGAGAGCGCCCAAAATATCGTCTATGTCGGCTCGCAGGAGGAGGCAAAGATAAGGGAGTTCCTTGCCGGAGACCTCAACTGGCTGATACCCCCTCCATCCGGCAGGTTCCGGGCAACGGTGAAGGTACGCTCCATGATGGCTGACAGGCCGGCGACTGTTGAGCTTTCCGGCGACAAGGTAAAGGTCTCTTTTGACGAGCCTCAGTGGGCCCCTGCCCCTGGCCAGAGCGCCGTCTTTTATGATGGCGACATTGTCATCGGCGGTGGGATAATAGAGCCGCTCTGAATTTTCTGCAGCCTAACCCACATTATTCATAAATTTCACGGGTATGCCGAAAAAGCTTTTCGTCAGAACAGAGCGTGCTTTTATGTGATTTTGCACTGTCTGCTCTGATCAAACAGGAGAAGATTCCTATAACTGGCGCTTACGAAAAGTTTTTGAGGCAGTGGCCGTGAAATAACCTTTATTTCCTGGGCTAATAAACAAGCCGCAGGCAGTCTTCCGCAACCGTGAGTCTCGCCGGTCCGGTCCCGAGGTAATCGCCGTCAATCTGGATATGCGGGGCACCCTGGATCCCGATATCTTTTGCCCTGAGATAAACCACGTCCCTGAACTTCAGGTGCCCGCCTCTTATGACCCCGAAGACATATCTCAGCAGGTCGGCCCGTTTACGACCCTTAAAGATGCAAAGATGAAACGCCGGATCAGGCAGATTCGCATCAGGCGTTATCCTGAAATTGCCGCCGTACTTGCTCGCCTTGCCGATGATCGCGCTATATCCCGAATATTCCCTGCCGTCAACCACAAACCCGATCTCATCAGGCGCATAAAAAATGAGATTCTTCAGGCCACTCTGGATATAAGCGGCCTCGCCCGAAATCTTCTTCATCCGCAGATTAACGTCGTGTACAGCCTTTCCGTCAAACCCGACGCCTGCCATGAGGCAGAAATAGCGGGATAAAGAGACAGGCATGCCCAGATCTATCTTCCCCGGCGACACGGTTTTAGGCGATGCGGTGACAGCTGTTTCAAGCGCCTGATGAATATTTTCTGAAATGCCGAGTTCCTTTGCCAGGACATTGGTGGTTCCCATCGGCAGTATGGCCAATGGCGTGTCTGAACCGATCATGCCGTTCATCACCTCGTTGATCGTGCCGTCTCCTCCGGCTGCGATAATCCGGAAGGGCTTTTTGGCCAGCGCTGCCTCTGCGAGGGACTGCGCATGACCTCCCCTTTCTGTCAGAAGGAGCTCTGTCCCGAAACCCTTCTGCATAAGGAATGTCCTTGCGAGCCCGATCTTCTTCATAGAGCTTCCCCTCGCAGCAGGATTGCAGATGATGGTGATCAGCGAGTTCATACCCGGCTCACCAGCACGATTCGCACAATACGCTGGGACTGCATCTGCGCGGCTTCAGCGGCGTGTATCGCATCACCGGAACGGTGATGGACGCCGGTGCCTCGGAGTCCCGATCTGATCGGGACGAGAATGAGCAAAGTTGCGGTCCCTGAGTATTGCGCCGGGACTCCTGCCTCATCAGGCTGTGCCTCTCTTCTATATTCATCTATTTCCCGATCATGACAGGGGTCTCGGAAAGATAATGGATCAAAGCATCGATAGCCGCATCTTCCTTTACAAAAAAGACCCTGCCTCCTGCCCTGTTTCCCATCTTCTTTATCGAGGGAATCCTTATATAACCGAAGCGGCGCGAGGCAACATACCCGGTCGTATAATCAGGATCATCGGATACGCAGAGCTCAGCTACGACCTGCCTGTGGGACGCAACCTTTGAAGCGAGGATGAGGGCCTCCTTAACAGTTTCCGTATTGATGCCGTCTTCTGCGAGCCTGAGAGAAAGTGCTTTTTCGGCTCTCCTGGTAGTGCCGAATCTGGAGGCGCGAACTCCTCTTTTTCTGTCCGGCTCAACCCTCCTGCCTGATTCAGACAGGACAAGCGCCGCGCCCCGCATCGGCTGTCTCCCTCTTACTATCTTCATCCCTTGCCGGACCGCTTCTTCTGATATCCCTGATTGTTGAAGAATATTCTTTATGAATGCTGTCGCCGCTGAAGCAGTCTCGCATTCAAGGGTGATTACAGGCAATGCCGGGATGGTTTTGGGCCTGTGCCTTAT
Source organism: Nitrospirota bacterium (assembly GCA_016217695.1). Lineage (GTDB taxonomy): Bacteria > Nitrospirota > Thermodesulfovibrionia > Thermodesulfovibrionales > UBA6898. Next base: position 23,526 of record JACRHE010000096.1, read on the forward strand.
CTTTTCGAAGGTTATCACAATTGTATCGGGCTTTCCCCTTGGATGAGAGAGCGCCCTTTTTATATAGGTTTCCGCAATCCGAGGCTTCTCCTCATCTTCATATATCCCCTCTGCTCCCGAGATATGTGTTTCACAGGTCGAAGAAGAAGACTTGCATCTGACCTTTTTTGACGCCCTCATCCTTATGCTCCACATAGCTGAGATTATACTACAGGCTCACTTGGTTGGTGGGTAATCCCCTATCGGGAGCCTGCCTGGCCGGTAGGCAGGGGGTAAAGGGGTGGGTTATATTCAAAGGCCTTCGCATCAGCGAAGGCCTTTTTTCTACAGGGTCTGCCTGCCGTTCTTTATCTCCTTCTCGGATTATGTTTCTTCCTGTAAATCGCCTTGCTGTTATGATCGAGCTCTTTATTTAGCCTCGCCCTTTCGCGCGGGGTCAGCTTCCCGTCAGCCTTGAGCCTTGCCTCATCAGCCTTGATCCGGTTGAGGTTATCCTGCATCCTGTCAGCCTCTGCGCGGGTCAGCTCTCCTGAGGCGATCCCCTGATCTATCCTCTGCTGCTGATCCTCGATCCTGTCCTGTATGCCGGGATCTGCCGTGCCCGCATAAACCACGCCACCAACCATAAGCATCAACGCCGCTGTAATGAGAATGCTGCCAAGCCTTTTCATCTCTTTCCTCCTTTTTATCTTCAGGATCAGACCCTGAAACGGTTTTTGAATCTATTTATCGTCACCTTCACTGAAAACTTTACCTGCCAGGAGCAAAAGGCCTTTCAGGTCTGTCGGGCCTGTCGGGTCCTCCGAACCTTTCAGCCCTCCGCTCCCTGGCCTCCTCGATGATCTTCCTGATCTCCCTGCTGAACTCCTGCTGGAAAAGAACATACTTTGCCTGCTGTTCGAGGTTGAGGATCTTCTTCAGTTCAGACCGCTCCTCGTCATTTAGCCCCTGTAATGCCCTGTGGTTCTGCTCCAGCCTCTCAAGGATTCCCTTCAGCTGTCCATCCCTCCTCTCTCGCAGAGAGGCCCTCAGCTCTCTCATCTCCGTGGCTAGCCCACGCTCCAGCTCTGCCCTCTTTTTATCCATCCGGTTCAGAAGCGGAAAGAGGACCGCAGATGTCTTGTCGTCAAGGTCCAGGGCCTTTGTCAGCTTCCACATGCGAAGAGTCTCCACCCTATCCCGTACCTTTTCCATCTGCATCCTGGTCATGGGCCTGTCCATGTCATCAGGAGGCTCTGCCTGCGCGCTCAGCGCAGAGCAAAGGAGAACGCATAGCATAAGAATAAGCATACCGATCTTTCGGAAATCCACCATCGATTTTGCGAAAGGATGCATTCGAACGGTTTCAGAGGGCCGTCTGGCCTCACCGTCAGGGTGAGGCGGCACGGTGCCTCGGAGTCCCGATCTGATCGGGACGAGAATGAGAGAGAATGACATCCTCTCGCTTGAATTAATTTCCCGATGGCGTATCCGGTTATTCTTCATCATTTCAACCTCCTTTTTCCTCTTTCTTTAAGGCCTCGTAAAAACTGTCGATCTCCTCTGAACTCATCATGGCGACCTCCCTGTAATATGAATATTCCTGGAAGTCCTCCGGATGTTCAGCGAGCTCCTCCCCGATCACCTGTTGGGTGACCTGATACATGTCAGCCTCGGTTATGTCGCTCTCGTTCATAACTACCTCCGTCGCGCTTTCGTTTATATATGGGTCGACCGCCATATCCAGATTTTTTACAGACGTATACGTATTCATATAAACGATCACAAGAAGGGCCACGAGCACTGCTGACGCTGCAGGCATCGGCCGAAAGAGATACGACCAGAAAGAAGGCCTAGCCGCCTTTTCCTCTTCTGCCGAAAGTCTCACCTTCTTAGGCAGGGTCTTCCAGAAAAGCTCTCCGGGATCAGGGACCTCTTCGTCAGCCAGTTGCGCCAGAAGCGAGAGCTCCTCGCGGCAGTCTTCACATCCGTTTATGTGCTCTTGCATATCCGACATCATCTCTTTCGAAAGAGACGCCCCGGCATATTCAGGAAGCAGCCCTTTTATCTCCTCATGCGTTAATCTCATATCCCTTCTCCCTTAATATATTTCTCAGCTTTTTTACGCCGTTATAATAATGCGCCTTTACAGCGCCCTCTGTACATCCCATCACCTCTGCTGTCCCTGAGCAGCTCAGTCCTTCATATACCCTGAGCACAACCGCAAGCCTCTGCCGCTCAGGCAGCCTTTCCATGCCCTTTTTGATATGGGTTCTCTTTTCCTTATCAATAAGCAGTGACAAAACCCCCTCCTCGTTGCTGACAACGGACTCCTCAAGCTCAACCTCTTCCTTCCTCTGCCTTATGTGCTTGAGACCCGTATTGGCGGCTATTTTATAAAGCCAGGTCCTAAACGAGGACTGTCTCCTGAATTCCCTGATGCCCTTTACGGCATTTATAAAGGTCTTCTGAGTGAGGTCCTTTGCCTCTTCCATGTCGTTTGTCATCCTGTATACAAAGGCATAAATCTGTCTCTGGTATTTCACCACAAGCTCCTCGACCGCCGTATTGTCTCCGGCGATATATCTTTCAATAAGCTCTATGTCTTCTTCCATCTGTCTCTATAGACCCCTCAGAAAAGA
>JACRHE010000097.1 GCA_016217695.1 Nitrospirota bacterium
GAAAGGATTTTGAGGTAAGGGCCTCGGTCGGACATATAAAAGACCTGCCTGTCAAGGAGATGGGGATCGACATCGACAATAATTTCGAGCCTAATTTTATAGTGATTCCTGGAAAAGAGAAGGTGATAAAGGAGCTGAAGAAGGCGTCAAAAGAGGCTGAAACAGTCTATATCGCACCTGACCCTGACAGGGAGGGCGAGGCGATCGCCTGGCATATCGCTGAAGTAGTAGACAGCAAGTCGAAAAAGATATACAGGATCAAGTTCAACGAGATAACAAAGTCAGCAGTACTTGAGTCGATCAAGAACCCCGGAAGTATCGACATGAAAAAGGTCGATGCCCAGCTTGCCCGGAGAGTGCTTGACCGGCTTGCAGGCTATGAGCTGAGCCCTCTCTTGTGGAGAAAGGTGAGGAGGGGTCTGAGCGCAGGCAGGGTGCAGTCAGTAGCCGTAAGGCTCGTTGTAGAGCGCGAGCGTGAAATAGAGGCCTTTAAGCAGGAGGAGTACTGGTCTATCAATACTGAATTTGAGGGCTCAATCAAGCCCTCTTTCTGGGCCAGGCTGTTTAAGTATAAAGGCGAGAAGGCCGACATCAGGGATGCCGAATCAGCACAGGCAGTTGTTGATGAAATAAAGGGCGGGGAGTTCATCCTCGCGAAGATCGAACGCAAGCAGAGGAAGAGACAGCCTTCCCCTCCTTTTATTACCAGTACGTTGCAGCAGGAGGCTGCAAGGAAGCTGAGGTTCACTGCAAAAAGGACGATGATGGTGGCGCAGCAGCTCTATGAGGGGATAGAGCTGGGAGAAGAGGGTGCGGTAGGTCTTATTACCTATATGAGGACAGATTCCCTTAAAGTGGCAGCAGAGGCGCAGCAGGCAGCAAAGGAATATATCGAAAAGACCTATGGCAAGGATTATATGCCGGAGAAACCGAATGTATATAAGAGCAAGGCATCAGCGCAGGAGGCCCATGAGGCTATTCGGCCTACATATCTCGACAGGACCCCTGAAAGCCTTAAGCAAAATTTGAACAAAGACCAGTCTGCACTTTATAAACTCATATGGAACAGGTTTATAGCAAGTCAGATGTCGCCTGCCCAGCTTGAGCAGACTGCCTTTGATATAGCCTGCAATGCCGGCAGATGCAAAGAGGAGACTGTCTTGAGGGCCTCCGGAAGCGTCATCAAGTTTCAGGGTTTTATGGTGCTTTACACTGAGGGGACAGATGAGGTCCTCGATGAAAGTGAGGCGATCCTTCCTGCCCTTAAGGAAGGCGAGATCCTGAAGCCTCTTGCAATCCAGCCGAAACAGCATTTTACCCAGCCTCCTCCGCGGTATACGGAGGCTACACTGGTAAAGACCCTGGAGGAGAAGGGGATCGGCAGGCCAAGCACATATGCCGCTATTCTCTCGACCATACAGGACCGGAAATATGTCCATAAGGGTGAAGGAAAATTTTCGCCTACGGAGCTCGGAGCTGTTGTAAATGATCTTCTCGTGGACCGTTTTGCAGAGATTATGGATGTCGGCTTTACTGCAAAGATGGAGGAAGAGCTTGATCATATAGAAGATGGAAAGATCAAATGGGTCAAGGTAGTCAAGGATTTCTATAAGCCGTTTCACAAGAAGCTGACTGAGGCCCTGGCCATTCCCGGCAAGGTGAAGCCCGAAGACATACCGACTGAAGCGGTATGCGAAAAGTGCGGCAAGCCGATGGTGATCAGATGGGGCAGACACGGGAGGTTCATGGCATGCTCGGGGTTTCCGGAATGCAAGAATACCAAACCGCTTGACGGAGACAAGCCGACGGCAGAGTCGGTGCAGACAGACGAAAAATGCCCTAAATGCGACTCTCCGATGGTTCTCAAGTCAGGGAGATTCGGGAAGTTTCTGGCATGTTCACGCTACCCCGAATGCAAGACCACAAAACCCTTGGCTACAGGAGTTAAATGTCCGGAAGACAATGGTGACATTGTCGAGAGAAGGTCCAAAAGGGGAAAATCCTTCTGGAGTTGCAGTAATTATCCGAACTGCAAATTCGCGACGTGGTACAGGCCGATCGCCCAAAAATGTCCGAATTGCGGTGCAGCATTTCTTGTGGACAAAAGGACGAAGGCAGGGGAATTTTATGCCTGTCTGAATAAAGACTGCGGGTATAAGGAAGAGGTAAAGAGAGAAGGAGAGGCATCATCCGAGGCCTGATTCGACAGGATGCCTGTCGAATCAGATGAACAAGATTTTTGGTGCCGAAGGGGGGACTCGAACCCCCACAGCGTTTCCACCACCAGAACCTGAATCTGGCGCGTCTGCCAATTCCGCCACTTCGGCAATCATTTAAGCCATCTATATTATATTCAGACAAAAAGCCCTGTCAATACTCCGTGGACTTTTCAGAAGAGAGCAACTTGGAATTATTTCTTGTCGATCAGGTTGATCAGCGCGTCGGCTTCACGGTATCCGGGGATGATGACACCATCAGGCAGGATTATAGCAGGGGTGCCTGAGATACCGAGTTTTTCAGCCAGCTTTATATTGTCATCAACTACGGTCGTTTCGCATTTGGCCTTTGGCAGAGGCTTTTTATCCAGGGCATCTTCCAGCACTGCCAGCGACTTTTCACAGACTATGGTCTTTGATTTCTCGTATGCCTCTTTATGCATCGGAAGAGGATACATTATTATATAAAACGCAATATCTTTCATCTTCTCTATGACCTTCTTCATCTCCTGATGAAGTTTCACGCAGTATGGTCAGTCGGGGTCGTCGAACACTACAACCTTGTGTTTGGCATTTTTATCTCCCATCACCAGTGCGTTGTCCAATGGGATCTGAGAGATGTCAGCGGTATTTAATTTCGAGAAACTTTCCTGTGTATGGTTGACCTTTGTCTTTATGTCTACGAGGCTGCCTGCGAAGAGCTTCTTCTTGGAGTAGTCGAGGTAGAGGATACCCTTTTTCCCGCCTGATTCCATGCTGACTTCCCAGAGACCCTTCAACGGGCTGTCCTGAATGCCGAGTATCTTCAGTCCGGGGATGAGCTCATTGAAGACCTCTTTTGCCTGATCAGCGCTCAGGGTATGGCACTTAATACATTCCTGGTCGCTCTTTGGGAAAGCAGAGGCTTCGCCGTATCTAAAAAAAACGGCACATAAAGGGATAAGCAGAAAGATTAATAATTTGCGCATGGAACATTTTAAAGTATAATTTTCTAAAAAGCAAGGGAAGGCAACATGAAGCTTAAAAAATTATTTTTCACGTTCATTATTCCCTTTCTGCTGATCGGTTTATTTGCTGCAGGACTGTTTCTCAAAAACGCAAACAAGATACTCAAGCATGAGCTGGAGCGGTTTCTTGGCAAAGGTTTTTCGGTTGGGAAGATAGAGCTGCATTGGGGGGATGTTAAGGCTGAACAGGTACGCCTTCTCAGGGAGGACGGCAAAGAGGCATTAACGTCAGAAAGCATACTTCTCAGGGCTGATTTTGTCGGGATGCTCAGGAGGCAAAATGTTATTTCCGAGCTCGTTTTTGAGGCACCCCATCTTTTCCTGGAGGTCGATGAGAAAGGCAGGATGATCTTCCCTTTTTTGGCTGGCGGGAAAGGTAAGGCAAGTCCGGCCGGAAAGCAAAACAGGTTTCTTTTAAAGAATCTCAGGATAAGAAGCGGGACTCTTGATTATCTCGACAGGTCCATTGCCTCTACACCTGCCCTGATAAAACTGTCCGATATTCAGTTGGAGGCCTCCAATATTTATTTTCCTCTCGATGATATTGTTTCCAATTATCGCGTTGCTGCAAACATTGAAGGGAAATTGAGCAGGGGGCTTCTTAAATCCAGGGGGACGATGAACCTTAGGACAAAGGATACAAAGAGCAGGGTCGAGATAAAAACAGTTGATATTACTTCCCTTAAGCCATACTACCAGAAGAAGGGCGATGTCGATGTGACAAGGGGCTTCCTGACTCTTGACGCAGATATAGCTGTCGCAAAGTCCAGGCTGAACTCAAAGGGACGGATTATCATCAAAGATCTGGAATTCAGGCCGCGCCAGGGGAATAAGTTTCTTGGCCTTCCCCAGCTTGCGGTCGTCAAGCTGTTGCGGGATACCAACAATGAAATTGTTCTTGATTTTATCATCGAAGGAGATCTGAACAACCCGAAATTCAGTATAAAAGAGAGTATTGTCAGAAAGATTACACTCTCTCTTGCAAAGGTGATTGGTCTTCCTATTGAGAGTATCGGGAAGTCGGTTTTAGAGCTCGGCGGTTCTGCTCTGAAGAAATTGTTGCAGCCATAGCCTGACACATATGATTTATATCATAGTCCTATTCGCCCGCGTATTTTAAGCTAAATCATGAAACCAACGGTTCCTGAAACAGGAACAGTCATCAGATCAGACAAAGACACGGCGGTTGTTCTTCTTAGGGGAGGCGCGCAATCTGAAGAAGAGAGGAGGTTTGAGCAGCTTGCATTAAGACATTAATGGCTTCAATAATGGTTTTAAAAAATCGGATATAGTTTATCAACAGGAGGAGATTTAATGAAGTTCTTAAAGGTAATTTTTGTATCGCTGTTTCTCTTTTCTCTGGCAGGTATTTCATCTGCCGCCGGCCAGAAAAGTGCCTGTATTGATTGCCACAAAAAGGTGACCCCCGGTGTCGTCAAACAGCATCTCGAAGGAAAGATGTCAAAGTCTGGAGTGGATTGTTCCTCATGCCATGGGTCAGAGCACAAGAAGATGGATGATGCGAGGCTGGCTAAGATGCCGACGCCGGAGACCTGCGCAGGCTGCCATAAGAAGCAGACAGACCAGTTTAAGGCCGGCAAGCATAATCTTGCATGGATCGCATCGAGTTCCATGCCGATGATGGGGCATCAGCCGAAGGCTGTTGCCGGCGAAGGGTACAAGGGGTGTTCCAGCTGCCACAAGATAGGGGTCAAATCAGAGGCTGAAAAGGCCCAGTACCGTTACGGACATGCCAAGTGCGATTCCTGTCATACGAGGCATTCCTTCAAGAAGTCCGAGGCCCAGGATCCGAGGGCCTGTCAGACATGTCATATGGGATTTGACCATCCCCAGTGGGAGATGTATTCGTCGTCCAAGCACGGGACTATATGGCAGATCGAGGGGAAGGGGTCCAAAAGGGCGCCCACCTGCCAGTCATGCCATATGTCAGGAGGCGACCACAATGTCATGACCTCCTGGGGCTTTCTTGCCCTGAGGCTTCCTGAGGATGACAAAGATTGGATGAACGACAGGGTGACTATACTCCAGGCACTAGGCGTTCTTGATGAAAAGGGCAATCCTACAGCCAGACTCGATCTTGTCAAGGCAGGCAAGGTTGCACGCCTTACAAAAGAGGAGTTTCAGAAGGAACGGGACAAGATGATAAAGGTCTGCGCCCAGTGCCATGGCGCATCCTATGCAAAGAAACAGCTCGACGAAGCTGATCTGGTAATAAAGGACGTTGACAAGATCATGGCTGAATCGATCAGGATCGTCCAGGGCCTGTACAAGGACGGCGTTCTCCATAAACCTGCAAACTGGACATTTGCACCTGACCTGCTCCAGTTCTATGAAGCAAAAAGCGCTATAGAGCAGGATCTCTATGTCATGTTCCTTGAGTACAGGATGAGGGCCTTCCAGGGCGCATTTCATATGAATCCGGATTATATGCACTGGTATGGATGGGCTCCCATGAAGGAGACCCTGCAGAAGATAAAGGACGAGGCTGAGAAGCTTAGGCTGGAAAAGGCTGCTGCCAGGAAGTAGTTTTGATGAAGGGGGGCGAAGCTCCCCCCTTTTCTTTTGTCTTTTTCACCCGCGGTAAGGCTGAGTTTGTATATCACCTCCCTGTTTACCCCTCTAATTTCCCAAGGAAAGACAATCCGTTAACTATTTGAATTTTATGTATTTATAAATACTTTTTATGGATATTTTTGTTATTGACAAATGCGCCTGCTTATTGGTATAAAATTCTGCTTTCCGCAAATCCAAATATTTCAGGAGGTGTGAGGATGAAGTTAGGTGTTTTTGTAAATGATTATAAAAGCACGGTAGATACAGTCGAGAGACTAAAAGCCGACAAGCTCGGCCTTATATTCGTCCAAAACGGCGTGTATCATGCCACTCTCAAGGTAAACGGCAAACCCTGTCCTTTGCTTGACAAGACGGCGAACCTGTATGCCCTTGCAGAAGATCTTGCCACCAGAGGTCTTACTGATGCCGATGTCGACAAAAGGGTGAAAGTCGTAACGTACAGCGATGTCGTTGATTTGATCTTTAATGACTATGAACAATTAGCCTGGTTATAGGAGGTAACTATATGGGAACACTTACACTCGGTTGTTTTTCCTCACTTGTAGGTTCGAAAAGCCTTGACTTCACTCTGAAGCTGGCCAAGGCTGCTGCGGATAAAGGTCACAAGGTCAACCTGTGGCTGAGCGGTAATGCTACCGTTGTCGGGAAGAATCACCAGAAGCACCTGAAGGATTATTCCACAGGAGAGAAACCGGTCCTGGAGCTCCTCGAAAAAGGTGTGGAGATATGCGAATGCGAGGCATGCGCCCTGGCCAGAGGAATCCAGAAGCCTGATGCCATACCAGGCGTACAGTGGAATGCGATGCACTGGTATCTCGCCAAGATATACAGCAGCGACAGAGTATTGCACATAGGAGGTGAATAATATGGCAGATATAAAATGCGCATTCGTTATACAGAGGCCTCCATATAAGAGCGAGACATCAACCCTCGGCTTTACTCACGCTATATCGTATCAGGTGGTTGAGATGCTTCTGGAAGACGGGCAGAACGTGATACCGACCGTATGTATGGTCGGCGAAGGGGTGCTGAATCTCATTAAGGATCAGAAGGCCATGGAAAACTACGGCGTGACCAGCATAGAGTCGCACGGCAAGAACAGCCTTCTGGTCGATCTTGATATCCTTGTCTGCAAGGAAGACCTTGACGGCTTCGGGATCCCGGAGGACCGGCTCCTTGACGCAGAGGATATGGGCGCGGACAAGAAGCTTCAGATTGTACCGTACAGCGAAATTCAGAAGGCGATGGAATCTGCTAACCATCTTCTTTTCTTTTAACCAAAAAATGGAGGTATGAAAAATGGCTGATTTAAAATCACAGACTCCCGCACAGACACTGGATGTGTTGGGAAGAGTATGCCCTTACCCGCTTGTTCTTACAAAAAAGGCACTTGAGAAGCTCCCAAGCGGAGGCGTATTAAAGATACTCTGCGATGCACCTGCATCGGCAGAAGATTCGCTCCCGAGGTTTGCTCAGGACAAAGGATTTCCTATCGAAGTCGTAAAGCTTGCAGACAGCTGGGAGATCTATATCCAGAAGCCGTAATTAAAGGCAGCTTCTAATTATGAAAAGGCTCCGGTTCTGCCGGAGCCTTTTTTTATCGTCAGGAGGGAATATGAGGCATCAATTTTTTTTCAGCCTGAACGTGACAGGTATCTCTATGCTGCGGACACTTACCGGGAAGGGGGAAGCCCTTAAGACCGTCTCCTGAGCTGCCGCATCCAGGATGCCGGACCCCGAGGTCTGAATAATCCGAATATCTTCGGGATATCCCCTGCTGTTTATGTAAAACTCCATTATGGCGGTGCCTTCAATTCCCCTTTTTTTTGCGACAGGAGGGTATATGAGCGTTTTTTCGATGGCTGCCCTGATTATTTTTCTTATATCAACAGCAGCATCTTTTTCTGAATGCACTTGGCTCTCATACTGGCTCCTTGCCTCTGACGTTGCCTCTGACGTTGCACCGGCGACACCTCTATTCTGTAGTGAATGAGTTCCTGCATTCTGTATTATCCTGATGTTCCCCTTGCCCTCTTCGGCAGCGGATTCCTTTGGTTTTTCCGAAGATGATTTATGAGGAGGGCTCTCCTTCAGAGGGAAAGGTTGAATTTGTTCATTCATCTTGCCCTGAAGAGGAGATTGGTCAACAAGCCTTTCAGTGGTTGCGCGTACACCCGCGGATAATCTGTTCGTAGAATACGCTGAATCAGCTCCCGGGGATTTTCCTTCAGGCGCTTGATTCCTGAATGAGAAATCTTCCAGCACTGTAACTATCATATAGGGATCAGGGAGAAGGTATTCTGCCTCCCTGATCCCTGCAGCCAATGTCGCCGTAATCAGCAGCGCATGGATGAAGACGGAAAATGCTACGTTAATGCGAAATTCCATCGAATATGCCGGAAATAATGGTTCAGATCAGTTCTCCTTCGTTAGAAAGCCAGCGACAGCCCGAAAAGGAAGTTTCTCTTCTGTGAAGGATAGAACGCCTTTTCCAGAGGGAAGCCCCCGATGACCCCGTATTCTGAATATGCCTTGTTCGTCAAGTTGTTTATATTCACAAATGCCTTTAGAGCTTTCCATCTATAGGCAAATTTGGCGTTCAAAAGGAAATAACTCTCCTGCTTGCTGAAGTCATTGGAGAAGTCACTGATAAACGGTCTTTCTCCTATATAGACTCCGCTGAGAGTCAGGGTAGCGTCCTTTCCAATATGAGAAATCATGTCAATGGTCGCCTTATGCCTGGGCACATTGGGCACATTCTTTTCTTTGAATACGCCCTCTTTAATCCGTGCGCTCAGATATGTATAACTGCCCTTCAATGATAACCAGCCGGCGGCATCTGCATCAAATGAGACCTCTACTCCATCCCTGCGGGTCATCCCATCCAGATTCTCGTTGCTATAGGCAGCCGGATTAAAAAAGATCTCTTTGTCGGAATCCAGCCTGAAAACGTTTATCTGTCCCGCGATATCATCATTAAAATAGTGTCTTATTCCGGCCTCATAATCATCGGATTCCTGCGGAACCAGGCCGGTATTTATGGTATTGGTAAAGAAACTATAGAGCTCATCGAGAAGGGGATATCTGAAACTCCTGGAATAATTTAAGTAGACATAGGATTTTTTCAGGAAGGTATAATTGACACCAGCCGTATATACGTTTTTTGACATGCTGACGGAGTCAGGCGAACTCGGGCTGAAGCTGAATTTTGCCTTGTCATGTCTGAATCCTCCGGAAAAACGGAGGCTTTCGGTGACATTCATTTCATCATGGACGTAATACCCGTAATTTTCTTTCTTCAGGCTGAATATCCCGATGGACTGCGAGCCGAAGAAAAGTGAATCGTTCAGGATATTATTATCAGTCTTCTGATAATCCAGGCCTGCTGTCAGATTGTTCCTGATCTTGTCAAAGCTATTTTTGAGGATAACCTGCGGCGATAATGCGATTGTCCTGATTTCGCTGTCGCCCAGAAAATTCCCCCAGTCACCGGAGCTGAATGACAGAAAGTCCCTCTGTCTGAAGGATGTATCGAGCCTGAAGACGTTGTCACCCGAAAAATAGACCTCAGGCGCCAATTTGAGATAATAGTCCTCAACCTCGGAGAAATCATCCGGAAATTTGGAAGAGGTTCTTGAGAATCCGGCCGCAAAATCGCTCTCCTTCAGCGCCCCGGGAAGGCCGGTGCGGTCTTTGTGATATCCACTGCTGAAATCTATCTTTATGCTGTCCTTCAGATAATAGGCGGCATTCAGGCCTAAATCCTTGGACTCGGTGTTGCTGTTTTCTCTGTACCCATCTGCTGTAAGATAATTGCCCGACAGATGCAGTGAGAGGTTTTTGGATTCCCCGCTGGCATAAGCACCTGCCTTGAAAGTGCCGAAGCTTCCTGCTGCCATATCAATACCGGCTTTAAATCCTGCGGTCCCTTCTTTGGTTATTATATTGATGACGCCGCCAGTGGCGTTATCGCCGTAAAGTACACTTCCTCTTCCGCCCCGGATGATCTCGATCCTGCTGACCCTTTCCAGCGGGATCTCTGTCCAGTCAACACCGCTCAGGTCAGCCTGATTGACCCGTCTGCCGTCCACAAGCACCAGGGTATTTGATGATGAGGTCTCTCCGAACCCGCGCAGATCGACTGTAAAGGATCGCTGGTTTCCGGTGATGTCGTTAATGTGGATGCCGGCCTCGGTTTTCAATAGATCGGGTATGTTTCGTGCGGTAGAGTTTTGAATATCTTCTTCGGAGATGAGTGATACACTGGCAGGGATATCGGTTAATCTTTCTTCGTATCTTGTTGCTGTAATGACCACCTCTTCAAGCTTGATCTTTTCCTCTGCCCTCACCGGTGAGGTCAGGAAAAGCAGGAAAAATAATATCCATAATCTGTTCATTAAGATTCTCCTTTGTTAAACTCAGATTGATACGTGCAAAAATATGAACTGAATTGTCATATGATCGTTAAGTCTATGAAAATCGTTTTTTTCTAAACCGTCTCATAATTGCCTCCTCTTCCCTCGAAGGGTCCAGTTTTGAGGTATGGAGGGTCTCCTGACTCAGGGCATCCTAATCGCCTGCCTTCCCGGCCTGGGGCCAGTGGCATGTGTGGCTTTCGCTCCCTTCACAGTTGCGGGGCAGTTCCCGGTTAAACACGGGATTCCCCTCGCATACCTGCCTGAAGCCGCAAAGCGGCCTTTACTATCTCATATGTCGAGCCTGCCGTTAATGAGTTTGACAACGGGATATCTATCCCAGAATTCGATGATATTTACTGCCGCATAGTCCTGCTCTATCCTGAATATATTCTCAAGCGGTATCCCCAGAACATGGCAGAGCATAATCCTGTTCACCCCTCCGTGGGCCACAACAGCGATGTTTTCTCCTGCATGATTTTCCAGTATCTTCTCAAGTGCAGGAATGACCCGCTCTTTGACCTCCAGTGTGCTCTCACCCTCGATGGGGCTGTATCTCAGGGGATTGCCTGCCCAAGCCTCGAACTCAGCAGGGTATTTCTCCTTTATCTCGCTGAAGGTCATCCCCTCCCATATGCCGAAACTTCTTTCCCTGAAAGCAGGTGTCTCTAGAGGCTGTACCTCATAGGGTTCAGCGATGATCTCCGCGCTCTTTACGGCCCTGCTGAGATTGGAGGTATAGACGGCCGAAAGTCCCGAAGGTGATCCGGAACTTTCGCATTTTCTGGCTTTAGCGAAAGCATCGGATGTCGCGTGTATATCTTTCAGGTAACTCATATGTTTTGAAGAAGATGAATTCCAGAGATGTTCTTTTATAAAGGCAGAAGATCCTTTCATCTGCTCGATACCTTTTTCAGACAGGGGCACATCGATGCTCCCCTTGTAGCGTTTTGTCTCGCTTCCTTCTGTCTCCCCGTGTCTGACTAAATAGAGTGTCGTAACCATATTGATACCAACATCAAAAATAGTATTTCTGAAATTTCGCTTACCGCCCCAAGATTGTCTCCTGTTATCCCACCGAACCTGCTTGTGAAGAATTTTACTGTGCTGAAACTGAATATGTATAAAACAGCAAACAGTACCGGAAATAGAACTGCGGTCTTATGGAGGTCTGCCTTGTCAGGATAAAAGGGCAAGGTCAAGAGGCACAAAAGGATGACTGATACGGATGATGCCAGTACGGTTTTGGTCCCTGTAGCGTTAATAAAAATTCTACCCAGTCCATCCGTTCGCGCTGATATGCCATGAAACATCCCGGGGACCATCACCCATTTTGAAAAAACCGGCATAAGAAAGAGAAGCTGGTAAGAGGCAAAGGATGCCGCATGAAACAGCAAGTCGCTGATTAAAAGCTGCTTCAGCAACAGCGAAACGGCTATCGCAGTCACCCCTATCGCCCCTGTTGAGCTGTCCTTCATTACCGAGAGTCTTTTTTCCCTGTCGAGTGCTGCATCCCCCGTTGATTTGACGGCAAGCGCATCAAAGGTATCTGCCAGCCCGTCCAGATGAAAACCGCCATTATTGACAATGAGAATGACAATTATTATTCCGCTTACCGGCGCCGGAGAAAACAGCCTCATGAGCAAGATGCCTGCCACGGCAATCAAAAGGCCCTGAAGCGCGCCAACGACCGGAAAGAAGGCAGCTGAGCCGGCTATATCCTTTTCAGAGACTTCCCCCCTGACCTTTACAGGAAAGATCGTAAGGAACTGAAATGCAAGAAGAAGCTGTCTCATTTAATTGACGATTCCGCCAGACACCCCTGCCTCGCCGAAGGTCGCCATTTCCTTATAAATCTTCAGGCCTCCTTCGATAATGAGCATCGCCAGAGCGGTGCCTGTGCCTTCTCCGAGCCTGAGATCGAGATCAAGTATCGGTCTCATCCCCATCTTTTTGAGCATGACACTGTGACCGATCTCAACTGAGTTGTGCGCGGCAAACATGTAATCTTTGGACTTGGGTTCAAGGCAGTAGGCAATCAGCGCGCCGGCAGTAGAAATAAATCCGTCGATGACAACTGGGACCTTGTTTGCAGCGGCACCCAGGACAATGCCTGCTATCCCTCCGATCTCTGTGCCGCCGACCTTTGCAAGGACGTCGATGGCGTTGTTCGGATCAGGCCTGTTCAGAGAAAGGGCAGCCTCTATCACCTGTATCTTATTCTCCAATGATTCCTCAGATATTCCGGTGCCTTTTCCTGTGACCTCAGAAACAGATCTCCCGGTGAGCACTGAAGCGACGGCGCTCGCAGGAGTGGTATTGCCTATACCCATCTCTCCTGTCCCGAATAACCTGTAGCCTTTTTTGGCGTACTTCCCGGCAAGTTCAATGCCTGTCTCAATGCACTGCACTGCCTCATCTCCTGACATGGCAGGCCCTTTGGTCATATTTCGCGTTCCCCGCATGATCTTCCTGATCTGCAGGGGTATGGCATGCTCTGCACCTGTGCTGCTGAAATCATAGTCGACGCCGATATCCACAACAACGACCTCTGCCCCGGCATGTCGCGCCAGAACATTGATGCCTGCTCCGCCGCGAAGAAAATTCAGTACCATCTGAGGGGTGACCTCCTTCGGGTACGCGGATACCCCTTCCTCGGTGACTCCATGGTCCCCGGCAAAGGTGAAGATCACTTTTTTATCCAGAGGCGGATTTTTCCCTTCGCTGATCGCAACCAGTCTCTTTGCGAACTCTTCAAGTCTTCCGAGGCTGCCGGGAGGTTTTGTTAGGTTGTCCAGGTGCCTTTGAGCGATGACATAAAACTCTGCATTCACATCCTGAATATTTTTCAGGGTATTTTTAAGTAGCTCCATCTTTTACTCCTGATCCTCCTATTTGATTTTTACGGGTATGCCTGATGCCATGAAATATGCCTCATCCGCTGCCCCGGCAATCCTCTGGTTCAGAAAACCTGCCAGGTCTCTGAAGGTTCTTGCCAGGACATTTTCAGGGACAATGCCGAGTCCCACTTCATTGGAGACTATGAAGACCTGCGAATGACAGGCGCCGAGCAGGCAGATCAGACGATCTGCTTCAGATTCGATGTCCAGTCCGGCATCAATAATATTGGAAAGCCACAGAGTAAGACAGTCGATGACAAAGACTGCATCCGCGCTGTCTGCCGCGCTAATGACTTCAGCGACCCGCAGCGGTTCTTCAATGGTCTCCCACTCCCCGCTGCGGTCCTGCCTGTGTTTTTCGATGCGACGGGCCATCTCATCATCTCCAGCCGTGGCTGTCGCGACAAAAAATCGTTTCCCGGGGATCTTCGAGGCCTCATTCAGCGCAAACCTGCTTTTGCCGCTTCTTGCGCCGCCTGTTATGAATACTATCCTTTTTTTCATCTTTGCCCCGGGCTAGCTGAAATTGTTTTCATAGCTTATATAAGCCTTTCCTTCGGAATGCCTGATTATCTTTACATTTACATCAAAGGCCTCGGTTATAAGGCCCTCAGTGAGTATGTCCGCAGGCCTGCCGATTCCCAGTATCTCCCCGTTTTTTATCAGCAGAACCTTTTCGAACTGAAGAGCTATATTGATATCATGGAGGGCCATCACAACAGAGATATTCCTCTCATCCCTGAGCTTCCGTATGAGGCGCATAAGCTCTATCTGATACTTGATGTCAAGGTTGGCCAGCGGCTCGTCGAGAAGAAGCAGGCCGGCGCCCTGAAGCAGGGTCATGGCTATGAAGGTCCTTCTCCTTTCCCCTCCGCTGAGGTCAGAAAGCCTGGAGTCTGCCTTATCTGAAAGACCGACCATGTCGAGGGCGTCGTCCGTTGTTATCGCAGGCGGGATATCATAGGGATAAAGTCCCATTCCCACAAGTTCCCTGACAGTAAACGGCACTGTGATGTCAAGGGTCTGCGGAAGGTAACTGATCAACTTGGCCCTGTCCCTGTTTTGATATTCCCTGAGCGGTTTTCCCCAGAGCATCACCTTCCCGGATGACGGTTTCAGAAGCCCGCTTCCAAGCTTCAGCATCGTTGACTTGCCGGAACCGTTGGCGCCGAGAAGCCCGATGAACTCTCCCACACCTACCGAAAGCGACAGGTTATTGATGAAAGGCTTTCCCCCCGCATACGAAAAGGAGATATCTGAAAGTGTGAGTATCCCGGGGTTAGATGCTGAGGACATTTTTTCTCCTTAAGAGATACAGAAAATACGGCGCTCCGATGATTGCGGTGACAATGCCTGCAGGGAGTTCCATGGGCGGAAGCAGAGACCTGCTTATGAGGTCTGCTATGCATAGAAGCGTCCCTCCTCCGAGCGCAGAAGCAGGTATGAGGATCTTGCTGTCTGAGCCCAGGAAAAACCTCATGATGTGAGGGATGAGCAGGCCTATAAACCCGATCATTCCGCCGAGAGATACGGAAGCAGAGGTCATGAGCCCAACTGATATGAAAAGCAGGACCCTTTCCCTGTGAGGGCTAAAGCCGAGGCTGTGCGCAAATTCATCGCCGAGTATGAGTGCATTGAGCGCCTTTGCCCTGCTTCCGGATATGACTATCCCGGCAGCCACAAATGCAAGGCCATAGGGTATCCGAGACCACTCCGACATGGAGAGGTCTCCGAATATCCAGAGCATAGCCCTTCTGAGGCCCTCATCAGAGGCGATGCTCATAATGAGCATGAGCATCGCGGAAAAGAGGAAGCTCAGGCCGACTCCGGCAAGGAGGAGCCTCTCCGGCCAGAGCCCGCCGCGTTTCCATCCCATAGCTCCCACAATGCCGCCGGTCAAGAGAGCGCCTGTAAAGGCGAGCACGGGTATGGTAAAGCTGCCGAACAGGGTAATGCCTCCTATAATGCCTGCTGCAGCCAGAAGCGAGGCGCCGCTCGATATGCCGAGTATGTATGGATCTGCAAGGGGATTCCTTAGTATGCCCTGAAGCACTGCCCCTGAGGCGCCAAGAGCCATGCCCATCAGACATGCAACCAGGATCCTGGGAGCCCTGATCTCAAAAAGTATCTCCCTTGCTGTCTCATCCATGGTAAAGGGGTTTATTACCGATGGCCCAAGCAGGAGGGATGCAAAAAAGGTAAAGGCGCATATCAGAACAATGATAAATATCCTGAGTTTCATCTGCTATCGCTCCATCAGCCTGGAGATCTCTTCAATGCCACTGGTAGTCCTCGGCCCGAGCCTGTATAGGTCATCGCTTACGTAAAACACCTTGTTATTTTTAACCGCCGGGAGGATCTTCAGCCTCTTTAGAAGCCCTGCAGATGCCTTTTTGAAATCTCCCCGCATCCTGCCGATAATTATCATATCCGGCGGCCTGCGGAGTATCTCCTCTATCGAATATTTTGGATATGAAATCTTTGCCTGCGAGGCCATATTTTCAGCCCCGATCAGGGTGATCGCGTCATCTATGAGTGTGCCGGGACCTGCTACAACAAGGGGTTCAGGCCAGACTATAAACAGGACCTTTTTTTTCTGCCCGGAGCGGCCGGC
>JACRHE010000099.1 GCA_016217695.1 Nitrospirota bacterium
CCCTGATTACGAATGTCACGATCTCTGCATTTGGGTGGGATGAAGTTAGGAGCATTAATAATCTTGCCCTTTCAGCCTCTATAATAAGAAACTCGACAATTGAGGCACGGTCATCTTCGGGCACAGCCATAGGGGTGTATGTAGAAGGTCAATCATCCACAGTTATATCAGCCAGCAATATAACAACGCCGTCTGGGGTATATCGATTCGGAATCAATAATTTCGGATCCGCCCACATTGACCATTCCTCGATTAGTGGTGGTCCCGCGATCATAAATTTAGGACAGACTTTTATCAGCAATTCAAAACTCGAAGGCCTGACACAGGGAGCTCCTAGATGCATCGGTGCGTATGATGAGAATTATCTTCCCATTTCATGCAATTAGGGGCATTGAGCGCTCTAGTATGCAATGAAGTGAGCTGAAACGGTGATAAAAAGGGAGGCACGAATCGCCCATCGTCGCTACGGCCTCCCTTTTTTTGAATATTGTCTTGCTCTGTAGTATTATTCCCCAGTGACCGAAAACCGTATTCATAGATTCCTCTCACTTTTTCTTCTGTTTGCTGTTGTGATGGTCATCGCTTTCCATATCCTTAATCCAATTATGGATTACGACTTCTTCTGGCACCTTAAGACCGGCGAATGGATATGGGAGCATAAGGCGCTTCCGGAAAAGGACCCCTTTGCATATACGACTCCACCTGAGACGACCGGCAGAGAGAGGCTCATCCTTACTTCCTATTGGATGAGCGAGGTCTTGTATCATAAGCTTCATCTGTTGGCTGGCTTTCGGGGGATTGTGGCACTGAGGGTTATAATTCTCGGTCTGTTTCTTTGTTTTATGTCGAGATTAAGTTACGGTGACCGTGTCGTCCGGTCCGGCCTTATCCTGATCTTCTTTGTGGTCATGCTTGAGATGTTTCCTCTTGAGCGGCCTCAGGTTTTTTCCTTTCTTTTCTTCTTATTGCTCCTGCGCACAATTGAGTCCATCCGCTTTGGCTCTGCGCAAGGCAGAGTATTTTCCCCTTTGACTATGCTTCCTCTAATGATGCTCGGCTGGGCGAACATGCACGGCGGCTATCTTGTCGGACAGGCAGTCATTATTCTATTTATTCTCGTGGATGGACTCAAATTCCTGCATCCCTCTCTGCGGCCGCCGGCAAAAAATACTTATAGACGACTGGTTATTGCCGGCGTGCTGGGACTAATCTTTTCCCTTGTCAACCCGAATACTTATCATGGCTGGGCGGGTCTGCTCAAAACGACGGCCATGGACAATACCGAGTATTATTCCGCAGTCAGATGGCTTCAATATTCAGGTAATTTCAGCATCCTGCTGTACTGGTTCATTCTGATACTGACCATAACGGCGGGCCTTGTCAGGGGAAAAGATAATGATCCCTCGGAGATCGGCCTCCTTGCCGCAACCGGTTTGTTTTCATTCATTTCCATCCGATATATACCCTTTTTCATGATTGCGGCATTTTTTTTTACTGTGAAATTATTTGCCGGCGGCATGCTTCTCAAATTTGGGCGACTTCTGATACTGACGGTATCACTTGCATCAGCCTTTTTTTCCACGGCCGACGAACGCTTCGACCTAGACATGCCGGCGATTGACATGCGGGCAGACTATAGAATGCTTCCGGTGGCAGCCACCGAGTTTGTTGCCGCCAGTGACCTCAAGGGGAATATGTATAACCTATGGGACTGGGGCGGCTATCTGATATGGCGCCTTGGTCCTCAGAGAAAGGTTTTTCATGACGGTAGGCAGCTTGACGCGCGGATATACGAACAGACGGATCTGATCGACAATGCGGCGCCGCAGGAACTTCTCGGCAAGCCGATGTGGAAAGCATATCTGGAAGCGTATGGAATAAAGTATATGATCATACCTTATTTTCTCCCCAGGGGGGAGATACTTCCATTGGCCGAGGCAGCTTTACATGACGTTGACTGGGCTCTCGTATATTCGGACCTTACCGCAATGGTTTTTGTAAGGAATGATATGGAAAACCTGGAAGTTATAGAAAAGTATTCCCAATCAAAAGATTTTGTCAGGTGACAAATTATGGGTATTCATTTGCCGCTTTAATAGTCTTGCAGCTGACCGGTCTTCTTATGGTAAAATTCCTGAAATGAATGTCAGGAATAGACTGAAGAGAAATATCGAGAGGGTCTCTGTGAAGATCTCTTTTGCGGTCATTGCCGTCTTTTTTCTTACAGGATGTGCCGGCAAGAAGGCCGGAATCGAAGGCCAGGTTGTTGACGGAAAAGGCGGACCGATGGCCAATGTGAAGATCACCGCGCGCCAGACAGAGCCGGTCAGGGGATACGAGCATTTCGAGACTGTGACGGACCAGGAAGGCAGGTTCAGCTTCAAGGCTGTGCATCCTTCTTCGGAATACAGCATAATCATCAACCCGGAGGGAGCAGGGGTGCGGATCGAAAAGATCATGAGCGGCGCTGAAAACCTGACGAGCAGACTTTCTCTGCCGGTTATGATACGGTTTCTTGCCACCTCAGAAGGGATTATCACTGACTCAAAGACCGGTCTGCAGTGGGTCCCTGACCCTGGCAGGGGCATGACCTGGCATGACGCAAAAAAATATGTCAGGGGTCTCAAGACAGCCGAATTAACGGACTGGAGGCTGCCGACCCGCTCCGAACTCCGCAGTCTTAGCCCACTTGATCCGACATTCCCGCTCGATAACTGCTGTGTCTGGACAGCCGAGACAAAGGACGCGGAAAAGGCATGGTATCTGAACGTCTTTCGCACGTTTGAAGAGACCGCTTTCATGCATAATAATTCTTACTCTGTCCTTGCGGTCCGTTCCCCTAAATAAGCCTCTGCTATCCACTAGCAATAGAACCGACATCTGCGCGGAGACGTCATTGTCGCTCATTCTCGCCCTGATCAGATCGGGACTCCAAGGCACCAGGCCGCCTCACCTCGACGGTGAGGCAATACGGCCCGCTGAAACCGCTTTAATGCATCTCCACGCAGAGTTGATGGTGGATTCTGGCCCTCATAACTCATTGACACTCTTAGATTTTTCCTGATATACTCCACTATAAATATGCATTCGCTATGGAGTTTGGCGGCGTTAGCCTGAGAGGGGTTTTGTTTCCGATTTTTTGTGAGGAGTCTGAGGCGATGGAGAGGGCAACTAGGGAAAAAGAGATAAGGAATGTCCTGGCTCTGATACTCGCCGGAGGAAAAGGAGAGAGGCTTCATCCCCTTACGATTCACAGGGCAAAACCGGCTGTGCCATTCGGCGGTAAATATCGGATCATCGACTTTACCCTTAGCAACTGCATCAACTCCAGTATCCGGAGGATCGTTGTGATTACGCAGTATAAGTCCCTTTCCCTGGACAGGCATCTCGCCCTTGGCTGGGAGCACCTGCTGAACCCTGAACTCGGAGAATATATCTTTACCATACCGCCGCAGCAGAGGATCGACGAACGCTGGTACGAAGGGACGGCTGACGCGGTTTTTCAGAACATCTATCTCATAGAGAAGGAGAATCCTCCTTATATCCTCATCCTGTCCGGCGATCATATTTATAAGATGAACTATGCCGGGATGTTCGATTCCCATATAGGCAACCACGCCATGGGGACCATAGCAACCATAAGGATACCCAGGAAGGATGCCCCGGCCTTCGGCATTGTAGAGGTGGACAGCGGCTCAAGGATCATAGGATTCCAGGAAAAGCCCGACCAGCCGAAGACCATACCCGGGGATACCGAGTACTGTTATGCCTCTATGGGTGTCTATTTGTTCAACACAGAAGAGATTATCCATCAACTGAAGGCCGATGCCGGCCGGTCATCCGCGCATGACTTCGGCAGGAATATCCTGCCCGAGATGCTGAAGACAGGGAGGCTCTATGCCTACGAGTTCAAGGATGAAAATAAAAAAGAGGCAAAGTACTGGCGTGATGTCGGTACAATCGACTCATACTGGGAGGCGAACATGGACCTCGTTTCTGTTGACCCTCTTTTTAACCTTTATGACAGGGATTGGCCGCTTCGGACGAGCCAGGGGCAGTATCCTCCTGCAAAATTCGTCTTTGCCCAGGAGTACAGGGGCGGGAGGCTCGGTCTGGCCCTTGATTCGATCGTATGCGGAGGCTGCATCATAAGCGGCGGACGTGTGCAGAACTCAGTCCTTTCCCCTAACGTGAGGATCAACAGCTACGCGGATGTCAGGGAATCCATCCTGATGGAAAACGTTGAGATAGGCAGGAACTGCAAGGTACGAAGGGCGATCATCGACAAGGATATCTATATTCCTGCCGGTACCATTATAGGATATGACGCCAAGGCCGACCAGGAGAGATTCCTTGTCAGCGAAGGCGGCATTGTTGTAATACCGAAAGGGGCCGAGGTGCAATGAGTCTTGCGGGAAGGCTTGAAGACCTTGCACTTGCGGATATCTTCCAGATACTCAGTGTCGGTAGAAAGACCGGGACTTTCATCGTCAACGGCAGCAAGGGTACTGCGATCATCGTCTTTAAAAACGGGATGGTCGTCAGGGCCGAAACTGATGATCTGAAGGGAACCCTTGCCGACAACCTTTTAGACGCCGGACTGATAAAGGTTACGGTTCTGAACATGGCGGTCGAAATAAAAAAAAAGCTGCCCTCGAAATCGCTTGCAGAGATTCTCTCCGATTTCGGCTCTGTCAGTCCGGAGATGCTGGAGAAGGTCACGCGCAAGAGGATCGAGCGGGTCATATACAGGCTGCTGCTCTGGGAGGACGGCGACTTTCAGTTTGAGCTCGATGACATGACGCTGGAGGGCAAGACGAATCTGTACGACCTCGGATGGGAACTCTTAAAGGGGCTGAGTACGGAATATCTCCTCATGGAAGGCGCGCGCGTTGCTGATGAGTCTACTCAGTCATCTTACATATCTACCTACGAATTCCAGGAAGAAGCACCCTCGGAAGAGGGGGAAGGATGGGATGAAGACTGGGAGACCCCTGCTGTTGAGCGAAAGGATATAACCGCGCTCAAGTCGCTTACCCAGGAGCTGAGGTTTCCAACTTCCACCTCCGAGATAACTCTTCTTGTCCTGAGATTCGCGAGCGATATCTTTCACCGAGGCGTACTTTTTATGGTCGGCAGGAATGAGATGATCGGTCTCGGACAGTTCGGGCTTGAGATCGAGCAGGCTGACGAGAGAGTCAGGGCCACTGTCCTGCATACTGATAAGAGCCCTTTTTTGAAAAAGATAATCACAGAACAGATGCCGTATAAGGGGCCGATGGAGAAGGACGATGTGACGAAGAAGCTGATGGATGATTTCGGCGGTGTCTGGCCTACTGATGTTGCCATCTTCCCTGTGATCGCGGAGGGGAAGGTCGTTGCCCTGCTCTATTGCGATAACTTTTCGACCGGGGAGCAGATCAGGGAGACAGAGGGGCTCGATATTTTCATAAGCCATGCAGGTCTTGCACTTGAGAAATCACTGCTCCAGAGGCGGCTGCATGAGATGGAGACACGAAAGGGTTCTGCGTGAGGCCGCGATGAGATTTTTTTTGCATTATCTGATAAAATCGTACTGTTTTAGGACCGCAGGAGAGCAAAACAGACCGGGAGTCTCGGCAGCTTTTTTATTGTGATTATTCACCTGCTCATGTGAGAGAAAAGATAAAATCGTCCGGAAAGAGGGAGAGGTTTTGTGAAGACCATTCTCATTGTTGAAGATTCAGCCACAACGAGGGCTCTCATCCGTGCTGTCATCGACGAACTGGGTGAAGTTGAGACAGTCGAGGCATCGTCTGGGTTCGAGGCTCTCAAGATGCTCCCGCAGCAGGAATATGATCTCATCATAACAGACATCAATATGCCTGATATCAACGGGCTTGAACTGATCAGTTTTATAAGAAACAATCCCCGGTATAATCATCTCCCCATTATCATCGTCAGCACGGAAAGGAGCGAGGAGGACAAGAAAAGGGGCATGGCCCTCGGCGCAACGGCGTATGTCACCAAGCCGTTTAAGTCTCTCGAACTCCAGGAGATCATTAAGAAGACTATCGGCTTATGAAATCTTCAAAAAAGGAATTCATCGCTGAAGCAGAGGAGCTTCTGGAGGAATCTCAGAGGTTGGTGCTGGAAATCCAGGATACCCTGGCTACCGGTCTCAACCCTGACACGATAAACGCCCTCTTCAGGTCCATGCATACCCTCAAGGGGGTCTCCGGCCTTTTTGGCCTGCAGGGCATAACAAACCTCAGTCACGCGCTCGAAACCCTCATGGACGACGTGAGGCTCGGGAAGATCGAGATCAACAGGTCTGTCATAAGCTTCCTGTTTAAGAACATCGACATACTCAAGAACCTCGTCGATGAGATCGGCGGCGGCAGTGAGACTGATTCCGGGCCATACATAAAGGATATACAGGCGTTCAGGGAATCCCTCAAATCAGCAGGAGGCGACGCAACTGCGGGCGGCATGATCGACGAAGCCATCATGAAGGTCCTTTCCGAATACGAGGAGCACAGGCTGAAGGCGAACATGAAGGAGGGCAAGGGAATATATCTTGCCAAGGCTGTCTTTTCCCTTGATGTCTTTGACAAGGCCCTTGAAGAGCTGACTAAGAAGATAAAGACAAAGGGAGAGGTCATCTCAACCCTGCCCACCTCCTCAAATGTCCCTGACGGTTCCATAGGATTCAACCTGATGTTCGGGAGCAGGACGCCGCCTGAAGAGTTGAAGGCTGACATCCCGTATGAGATAGAGGCACTGGTAAAGTCAAAGACAGAGGTCCAGGCAGCACCCCCTCTTCCTCCTGCCCAGAAGCAGGATACCCACCTTAAGAGCACCACGACCACGGTGAGGGTGGATATAGAGAAGCTTGACAGGATACTCAATACGGTCGGAGAACTGGCCCTTGCCAAGGGCGCAGTCAAGAGGATCGGCACCGAGCTGGTCGATCAGTACGGCCATACCTCCCTTGTCTATGACGTGCATAAAATAACCCAGACCCTCGAAAGAAGGCTTGCCGAGCTCCAGGACCAGGTGCTTGAGATAAGGATGGTCCCCATAGGCCAGATATTTTCCCGGCTGGCTCAGGTTATAAGGCGCTATTCCAGGGATGTGGACAAGCATATCGACCTTGTCATATACGGGGAGGAGACCGAACTCGACAAATACATAGCCGAGGAGATCATCGACCCTCTCATGCATCTCGTCAGAAACTCGATAGATCACGGCATAGAGCCGGCTGAAGAGAGAAAGAGAAAGGGCAAGAAGGAAGAGGGTACTGTAATCATCAAGGCATATCAGAAGGGAAACCACGTTGTGGTTGAGCTCCGGGATGACGGGGCTGGCATCAACGTGGAAAAGGTGAGGAAGAAGGCCCTTGAAAAAGGTCTTATAGACAAGGATACGGAACTCGACGCAGGCAAGATCATGGACATTATTTTCACTCCCGGCTTCAGTACAAAAGACGTTGTGAGCGAGGTCTCAGGCAGGGGGGTAGGCATGGACGTGGTCAGGGAGAAGCTGTCTGCCTTCGGAGGGTTCGTCGAGGTGGAAACAGCCAAGGACGTCGGGACCACCTTCATGCTCACCCTGCCGATTACGCTTGCCATTATAAAGGCCCTTATAGTGCGTGTCGGGCATGAGCGGTTTTCCGTGCCGCTGACATCGATGTCCGAGACTCTGATCATAGATCACAGGGACATCCAGACGATCGAGTGGAAAGAGGTCTATTACCTCCGGGGCGAAATGCTTCCCCTTGTGAGGATAAGCAGTTTTCTCGGCATTGACAGCGACACCGCAGGCAGGTCGTTTGCGGTCGTGGTAGGTTACGGAGAGAGACGGGTGGGGCTTCTTGTCGACGAGCTCTTCGGGCAGCACGAGATAGTCATCAAGTCGCTCGGAGAATATTTTAAAAGGCTGAGGGGGTTTGCAGGGGCTGCTGAGATCGGCAAGCACGAGGTGATCCTTGTCCTCGACATCGAGGCCCTTATTGATGAATCGATGGTACGGCAAAAAGGAGGTACCCATGTTTGAGGAATTTTACGGATTGAAGGTCAAGCCGTTCAGCAAGACACCTGATCCCAAATTCCTGTTCCTCAGCAGGAACCATGAGGAGGCCCTGGCACGTCTTATGTACGCTGTTGAGGAAAAGGATCTGATCCTTCTCACCGGTGAGGTGGGGTGCGGGAAGACGACCCTGACAAGGGCCCTGATGGATATGCTCGGTGAAAATTACCGCGTTATCACAATCATCAATCCGGTTCTGAGCCCTGCGCAGTTTCTGCGGACTATCGCAAAGAGGATGGATATCGATATCCCCTCCATCTACAAGGTGGATCTTCTCGACGCGATCTATGAGAAGGTATTCAGCGACTACGAGGCCGGGATCTCCTATGTGATCATTATCGACGAGGCCCAGCTGATTCCGAGCAAGGACACCTTTGAGGAGATACGGCTGCTTACGAATTTCCAGCTTGACTATACTAACCTCCTGAGCCTCATCCTCGTTGGACAGACAGATCTGAGGAAGAGGCTGAGCCACAAAACCTATCTGCCGCTGAAACAGAGGATAGGTCTTTTTTACCATCTCGGCCCGATATCCGGGGATGAGATAAAGGACTATATCATGTACAGGCTGAAGATGTCGGGCAGGGAAGATATGCTCTTTACGGAGGAGGCGCTGAAGGCCCTGCACAGACTTTCGGGAGGTATTCCCAGGGTGATTAACAGCATCGCGACATCGGCACTGCTCGACGGGTTCAGCCGCGAAGTCAATATCATCGACGGCTCTCTCATAGAAGACGCCTCCCGTGAACTGGGGTTACATGGACATTTCGAAAATTAGGAAAAAGGCAAAGGCCAAAGAGGCGGAAAGGAAGGCTGAGGAAAAGGCCGGAGAGACTCCTGTCGGGAGTTCGGACGATTCTGAGGCAGCTGCCGCTGAAGCACCGCAGGAACCGGAGGAATACAGGGAGGCGGAAGAAGACCAACCGGCCGGCGCCGGTTCAGCGGATGCAAAAGACGAAAAAGAACCTGAAAAGGCCGGAGATGAAGAGGGTTCGGGAGGGGAGAAGATAATTGAACTCCTTACCTTCACCCTTTCGAATGAGGAATATGCCTTCAGGGTCTCAGAGGTCGAGGAGATCGTAAGGTATCAGAGAATAACAAGGGTGCCCACGACCCCGGCGTTTGTTAAGGGCATAACATCCCTCAGGGGGAAGATTATCCCTGTCATGGACCTCAAGACGCGTCTTTCCCTTGAACAGACTGAGAAGGAAAACTCTTCGGAGTCCTATGAAGAGGTTGAGGACAAGAGGAGCAAAAACGAGAAGATTCTCATACTTGGCGGACCGCAGGGCCTTATAGGAGCAACGATAGATAAGGTAATGGGTGTTGTTAGGATGCCTGAGACAGGACTGCTCAATCCGCCGGCACATCTGTCGGAAGAGGAACTGAAATATATCGAAGGCGTTGTGATACTCGATAAGCGTTTCATATCAGTTATAAGGGCTGGAGACGCTCTCAACATAGAAGGCAGCTAAAGGAGGCCGTATGCGCGAAAAACTTGAATTAAAGATACTCATTCTGGTGGTAAGCCTCCTCCTTATCGGGATCCTCGTGGCAGGCTTCATGGTGCTTACAATAGAAAAGTCCAGTCTGTACAGTATAACCGAGTCGAGTTCCGAATCAACGGCGAATATCATCGCAAAGGACGTTGAACGGACGATGATAGAGGGCAGGGCTGATCTCACCAGGGCCCTGGTGGAAGACCTCAAAGGGGTGAGCGGGGTGGAAGGCATCTCTCTGCTGAATTTTGAGGGACGGCCGGCGTTCGACAAGACAGCGGCTGCTCAGGAGAGCGAGGCCATGAAAAAGATAGCCCAGACAAAGGCCCCTCTGCATTACAGGGATGTAAAAAAGCTCATCTTTTATAAGCCCCTTGAAAATACCGACAAGTGCAAGGCCTGCCACGCGACCGATCCCGCCATACTCGGCGCGGTCAAGATATCCTTTTCGATAGAAAAGGAGTACCAGGATGCCACGAGACTCATTGTTATAGTTATGCTCGCCACGGTCCTTGCCTGCTTCTGCTTCAGCATCATACTATGGGCCATGATCAGGAAGCTGGTGATTACTCCAATCAAGGCGCTTGAAGAGGCGGCTCTGAAGCTTTCCGAGGGTGATCTTTCTTTTGATGTCAGGTTGAAGGGCAGGGATGAGATCAGCAGGTTCAGCAATGCGATTCAGGACTCGCTCCTTTCGATATCCGGGATCCTAAAGAGGATCAAGGATGTCTCGCGGAGGGTGACGAGTGTTGCCGAGGATGTCAATACCGAGTCGAAGAAGGTGGTTGAAGGGACTATTCTCGAGACCGAGGCGATCCATAATATCTCTTCTTCCATTGAGGAGATGAACGCCGTCATATCCGAGATTGCAGACGGGACTGACGGGCTTGCTGCCTCTGCAGAAGAGACGGCTGCCTCGATGGAAGAGATGGTGACGAGCATAACCCAGATCACCAGCAGCACTCAGGACTTCTCTATGGCGGTGGAATCCACGTCAGCCTCGATCGAGGAGCTCTCTGCAACGATAAAGGAAGTGGCGGCAAACGCCAATGAACTGGCTGCTGCGGCAGAGGATACCCAGTCTGCAATCATTCAGATATCGTCGTCCATAAAGGAGGTCGAAAAGAGGGCAAAAGAATCAGCGGTGCTCTCCGACAAGGTCAAAAACGATGCTGTCACCTTCGGCATGACTTCTATTGAAAAGACGATAGCAGGCATGCAGAACATCAAGTCTTCTGTTGAGAAGACCGCTGACTATATCACAAAACTCGGCGGCAGGTCGGAGGAGATCGGAAAGATCCTCAACGTCATCGACGAGATAACCGACCAGACCACTATGCTTGCCCTGAATGCTGCTATCCTTGCTGCTCAGGCAGGTGAGCACGGCAAGGGCTTTTCCGTTGTTGCTGACGAGATCAAGGAGCTTGCAGAGAGGACCTCGATGTCGACACAGGAGATAGCATCCCTTATCCAGTCTGTTCAGCAGGAGGTAAGCGATGCGGTTGCTGCGATGGACGAGGGTCTTAAATCCGTAGAACTCGGGTTCAAGGTTACCCAGGAGGCTGCCGACGCCCTCAGAAAGATCGTTGAAAGCTCGAAAAAATCCTCTGAAATGGCAGCTGCTATAGAACATTCCACCACAGAGCAGTCCAACGCTGCACAACTTGTCTCCTCGGCGATGGAAAAAGTTCTGACCATGGTAGGACAGATTGCAAAGGCGACGACCGAGCAGAACAGGGGCATACAGCTGATCATGAAGGCGACCGAGAGGATAAGCGATGTGTCGACCCATATCAAGACCGCTACCAACGAGCAGTCCCTCAACAGCAGGCAGATCTCCCAGGCTGTAGAGCTCGTCTCCGACAAGAGCCAGCAGATTTCCCGGGCGATAAACGAGCAGAAGGTCGGCTCGGCCCAGATACTGGGCTCCATAGAAAAGATTCAGGACCTGCCTAAGGAGAACAAGGAGAGGGCCTTCAGACTCAATCAACTGGTGAAAGAGCTTCTGAAGGATGCCGAGTTGTCCGTCATCGAGATGGAGAAATTCAGGTTTGCTGAGGAGACCTCCTCAAATCTGCTGAGGATGGGCATTGTGCCTCTTGAATCACCTGCAGAGATGTTCAAGAAGTTCAGCCCTCTTGCAGAGTACGTCGCAAAGAGACTCAACAGGCGCGTTGACCTTAAGGTCGCAACCGATTTCCAGGGAGCCGTAAATGATCTGGGACAGGGGATAACGCAGTTCTGCTTCATGACCCCTTCGACATATATAGAGGCTCATAAGAAATACGGCGTCAAGGCTTTAGTGAAGGCTCTGCGGGACGGCAAGCCTTATCAGCATGCGGTCATTGTCGCCAAGAACGACAGCAACATCAATTCCGCTGAGGATATCAGGGGACGGTCCTTTGCCTTCGGAGATCCGCACTCAACATCAAGCCATATAGTGCCGAGGGGCATGTTGCTCGCTGCCGGCGTTGATATCAAGGACCTCCATTACTACAACTATCTCGGACACCATGATGACGTGGCCAAGGCCGTCCTCAACGGCGACTTCGATGCCGGAGGGATCATGGAATCTACGGCGAACAAGTTCCGGGATATGGGGCTGAAGCTGGTCAAGATATCTGAGGACATCCCGGAGTTCAACATATGCGTCTCAGGCGATCTTGACGGCAAGATCGTGGCTGAGCTCAGGAACGCATTGCTCTCAATAAACGATTCCACATCCGAGGGGATCCTGATCCTGAAATCCATTAACCCGAACTATACCGGCTTTATCGAGTCTTTGGATGAAGACTACAACGGAGTAAGGCTCATGATGACGAAAATAGGATTGATATAAAAAGAAGGCTAAAGGAGGACTGTGATGAAAAAGACGGGCTTTTTTATTTTTTCGGCAGTTGTATTTTTCTCTTTTGTCCAGACAGCTCACGCTGAAGAAAAAATACGTGTAGCCGGATCAGGCTCGATGATCTCACTTGTCTCGGAGCTGGCTAAGGCGTTCATGACAGACAACAGGAACCTTGTAATAGAAGTGAACCAAAAGTCGATAGAATCCACAGGCGGAATCATGGGCGCTGCCCAGGGGCAGCTGGAGATCGGCATGGCCTCAAGGCCCCTTAAGGATGACGAGAAGGCGATGGGCGTGGTGGCCTCCGAGATATCACGCGTTGCAACGGTTATAGGCGTAAACAGGAGTGTTGCTGTAAAGGAGATAACGAGCGATAACCTCTGCAAGATTTACAGCGGCAAGGCTACCAACTGGAAACAACTGGGCGGCGGCAACGAAAATATCATGCCGCTTACACGCCCTGACAGGGATGCTACAAAGGAGACGGTCAGAAAGAGCGTGGCCTGCTTTAAAGACCTGAAGGAGCCCGAGACCGTGGCTATTGTGGCGACCGCTCCTGAGATGACGAAGATTCTTGCCAACAGGCCAGGGACAATCGGTTTTACCGATTCAGTCGCGGTTGACGATTCAGGGGGTGCTATAGTGGCGCTGAAGCTCGACGGACTGTTGCCCTCTCCCGAGCATGTTAGAGACGGGAGATACAGGATCATCAAGTCCAACTTCCTTATTACCAAAGGTCAACCGGCAGGAGCTGCCGCTGATTTTCTGAAATTCATAAAGGGGCCTAAAGGGACTAAGATCATCGAGGCGAACAAGGCTGTTGCGGTTAAATAATAAAGTGTTTCCAATTCAGGGCATATAGATATAAAAAACAGTGACAGATCATGAAGGAGGATATATGAAAGTGTTTGCGGCGTTATCCAAGACAGGGGTGATGGTCAGATGATATTCAGGAAGTCCATTACCGCAAAGTTTCTGGCTGCCCTGTTCGTTATCCTCCTGATAGGGCAGTCGATCGGCGCTGTCATCCTGGTGCTGTATACAAAATCCGCGCTTTTCGATTCGCTCGAAAAGAGGATAAAGAAGGCTGCCACGATCATAGCCGGAGTTAGCTCCGGCCCCCTGCTCAGTTACGACTATGCCATGATAGATACGTATCTGGCGGAGGTGATGCGCGACGATGATATCACATCCGTCCATATACTTGACGCAGGCGAAAAGATCATCCGGGAGAACGTCAAGTCTAAGGACAACGGCATAAAGACGCTTAATCCTTTTCTTTATTCCCAGGCCCTGACCCTGAAGGTTCCGGTTAACGTTGCAGGGACAAAGATAGGTGAGGTGGTAATAGACTATTCGGCCAGGTCGGTCAACAAGAACATCTCGGAAAGCATACTCACCATCTCGCTTTATCAGCTTATCATGCTCCTTGCTGTCGGTGTAATCATGGTATATTTCTTCAATCGAAATATTAAGCATCCCGTATCGGAGATCAACAGGGCGATAGAGAAGCTGACCATGGGCGATCTTTCCGCCGACATCCCTGCCCTTGAGGATAATGAGATCGGCAGCATAGCAAAGGGAATAGCCTTCCTTGCCGAAAGGCTCTCGGAGACAGTGGCAAAGCTGAATTCCACGGCTGTGAATGTCTCGATGGCGATAAAGCAGGTGGATGTTACCTACAACAATGTGATAAACGGGACAACCAAACAGCTCAACGCTGTGAAGGAGATCATAAAGTCGATCCAGATCGCCAACAGGTCCCAGGTAAATATCAACGACAATTCCGAGAAACTGGCCAGTTTCTCGACCGAAAATGTCTCGTCTCTAATAGAGCTTAAGGCAACCGCTGAGGAGATAGCATCAAATACCCAGAGGCTGTTTAAGGCGACTGAGGACGCCTATTCCGTTGTCTCCCAGATGACCCAGGCCGCCAAGATGATATCCGGGACGTCAGGGGATGCCCTGACCGCAATTGAGGATACCTCTGCGTCGGTCGAAGAGATTGGCGCATCGGTTAAAGAGGTGGAGGAGCATGCGAAGGAGTCATCCAAGATAGCTGAAAAGGTCAAGGAGGTCACCTCCGGAGTCGGCATGATGTCTGTTGTTAATGCCGTTGAAGGGATGGACAACATATCCACTGAGGTCAAGAGGTCGTCTGATATCATCCAGAGGCTCGAGACAAGGTCTGTTGATATCGAGAAGGTGCTTTCGGTGATAAAGGATGTTACAGAGCAGACTAACTTGCTGAGCCTCAATGCTGCTATTTTGGCTGCCCAGGCCGGCGAATACGGGAAGAGCTTTTCAGTTGTAGCTGATGAGATAAGCGCCTTGTCGGAGAGGACGGCGAGCTCAACTCGGGAGATAGGGGGAATCGTCAAGACCATACAGAAGGATATAAAGGATGCGGTGAATTCCATCGACTCTGCGATGTCGAAGGTCGACGAAGGCAACGGCCTTGTGCTCAAGGTGGGAGAGGCGCTCAGGGATACGCTTAACGAGTCTATACATTCCTTTGAAATGACCAAGGCCATAGAGCGCGCGACCGAGGAACAATCCCTCGGACTGGGACAGATCTCGGCCGCTGTAGAGGAGATCCGCAAGATGATGAACAGCATCGCCAAATCAACCAATGAACAGGACAGCGGCCTCAGCTATCTTCTTGAGAGTGTCGGAGAGGTGAAAGAGGTTGCAGACCTCAGCAAGAAGGGAACTGAAGAACAGGCGGTCGGCACGCGCGTCATATCCAAGAACCTTGAGCTTGCCAATGACAAGATATCCGGCATAAGCCTTGCCGTTCAGCACCAGAAGAGGCTGAATGACGACATCATAGTCGCCATGGAGCAGATAAACAGCATCGGCGTCTCAACAGTAAAGGACATGGAGGAGGTCTCTGCCTCCCTGAATACCCTCTTTGACGAGATCGACATACTGAAAAAGGAGATGGAGGTCTTTAAAACCAGATAGATGCAGAAATATGCCGTTTTCCGCATAGCCGACGAGATGTTCGGCATCACTATAGACCGGGTGGTGGAGATCATCAAGCCGCAGAAGGTCTTCTCGATACCCGGCCTGCCGGACTTTCTCTGCGGGGTCATGAGTGTCAGGGGCGCTGTCATCCCCCTCATTGATTTGCGGAGACGCTTCGGTCTGGAGCCGACCGGGAAAAAGGAGAGGATTATAATAGTCCGCTTCGAAAGGGAGAAGATAGGTTTTCTCGTGGACGATATCAAGGAGATAATGTCGCTTGCAGATGAAGAGATCACCAGGCCCCCCGGCATCTTCAGGGGCTTTAAGACAGAGTATATTACGGGCCTCGGAAAGAAAAATGATGATATCTTCATTCTTCTTCATATCGACAACCTTCTCACATCCGAGGAGAAGATACTGCTTAAGGAATCCATGGAAGTATTGGAGGAGCGGGATGCAGGAGCCAAGCCGGCAGACAAACGATAGCAGCGTCGAGACAAGGCGGGAGGATGTTGAACGGCTGAAGGGACTGAAAGATGAATCTGCCATCCCTCTTCTGCTCAGGGCGATGGAAGATCCCAGCTGGCGCGTAAGAAAGACAGCGGTGGATATCCTTTTTGATAATTATGAGATCGAAAAATACATCGACGGGCTGATCCGGCTCCTCTATATTGAAGACAACGCGGGAGCGAGGAATTCGGCGATCGAATCGCTTATTCGTCTGGGCAGGAAGGCTACGGTATTTCTCGTCGATGCATTCAAGACCCCTAACAAGGATGTCAGGAAGTTCATTATCGATGTGCTCGGAGAGCAGAACGACAGCCGCTCCCTGCCTCTGATGCTCGATGCCATTAAGGATGAGGATGAGAATGTCAGGGCTACCGCCGTGGAGCACCTCGGCAAGATGGGAGAGGTATCTGTCGTCGACGCACTGATCGAGATACTCGACAGCGGAGACCTCTGGACCGCCTATCCCGCTGCAGACGCGCTCGGCAGAATCGGCAACAGTAAGGCGGTGCCCCATCTTGTGGAAGCTCTCAGGCGAAAGCCTTTGAGGGAACCTGTGCTGAAGGCCCTTGGCCGGCTTGCCGATTCTTCCACCCTCGATGCGATCATACCCCTTCTGGAGGATCCATCAAAGAATATTCAGGAACAGACGCTCAAGACGATAGAAAAATATTACCATAACGGTGCGGACGCCGCATTCATAACCGGCGAGATGAGAAGGATACTCGGCAGCAGGGCGATGGAGCTTCTGATCAGCCATGCGTGGTCTAATAAACATGAGGTGAGGATATCGGCAATCCTTCTCCTGGGCCTGATGAAGGATGAAGCTGCATATGGGCCGCTCCTGGACATGTCTCATGAAGAGGAGTTTGCGGATGATGTGAGAAATGCCCTTGTCTTCATCGGCAGGGACAAGCCGGAATCGCTCCTGAAGCTTTTCGATACCGACAATCCCCATCAGCTGCGGTTCATCTGCGAGGTGACCGGGAGGATAGGTTCCCCGGTTTACTACGACGTCCTGGAAAAACTCCTCTCTAACGAAGACGGGCATGTGCGTTCAACGGCAGCTCTGAGCATATCCGGCCTCGACAACCCTCATGCGGTTGACAGACTGAAGACGCTGCTGACCGATCCCTACGAAGATGTGCAGGAAGCCGCTGTGGATGCTCTTTCGAACCTGAAGTGGGCCCTTAAGACAGAGGAGTTCATCTGCTTCCTCAAAGGCGACAATGTTGTCCAGAGGAGGAATGCGGCCCGGGTTCTCGGCAAGATACAGGCGGCTGATGCGGTTACCGAGCTGGGGTTTGCTCTGAAGGATGAAAATGTGCGCGTACGTAAGGCGGTCGTGGAGGCTCTGTCGTCGATAGGCACTGACGAGGCGGTGCGTTATCTCAGATATGCCATGACCGACGAGGATGCCAATATACGTATCTCTGCTGCGCTGAGTCTTGGGGCCATCGGGGGTAAAGGTGTGCCGGATTCGCTCATCATCCTGACCGCTGATCCTGATAATTCGGTGAGGGTCGCTACGGCAAAAGCGCTGGGCATGCTGAAGGACAGGGATGCTGTGGGCACTCTCATAGGACTGCTTAAGGACAGAAGCGGATTTGTCGTGACCACCTCTCTGGAGGCCCTCGGTATCCTGGGGGGGGACGATGCAAAACATGCCATCATCGGGATGCTCTCTTCTGCGGATGAAGAGATCAAGAGGACTGCTATCGCCGCCCTTTCGTCTTTTGAAGACATTGATAGCTGTCTTATTCCGTTTCTCAGGGATCCCGATTGGGCTACCAGGCTTGCTGCGGTCAGGACTCTCGGCAGGAGTGCTGGCGGGGGTGTAAGAAAAGAACTCGAGAGGCTCCTTGACACGGAAGAGGATCCTACCGTAATGAAGGCTGTCGATGAGATGCTGCTTGTTTGAAACAGAAGATATAATCCCTCTCTCTGACGATGTATTCAGACTGATCCGGGACATTATCAAGGATTACTGCGGACTCTATTTCGACGACTCTTCGAGGTACCTTCTCGAGAAGCGCCTTACGAGACGGATCAGGAGCCATCATCTCGACGACTTCCGGGACTATTACCGATTTATCCGGTATGACAGGAATTCCTCGGAGGAACTGGCTGCCATCATCGATGTGCTGACAGTGAACGAGACATATTTTTTCAGAGAACAGAACCAGCTCAGGGCCTTCAGCGAGGAGATACTGGAAGAGATGAAGGAGACCAACAGGGACAGAAAGACCCTCAGGATATGGTCTGCCGGCTGTTCCTCAGGCGAAGAGCCTTATACCATTGCGATGCTGATAAACGAGAGGGGCAATTTTAACGGCTGGGATATAGAGATACATGGCAGCGATATCAACCAGAGAGTCCTGCAGACCGCGAGGAAGGGCATTTACAGGAAAAACTCCTTTCGCACGACCGAGCCTTATCTGTTGAGAAAGTACTTTGTCGAGGAAGACGGCTCCCACAAGATCCTTGACAGCGTAAAAAAGAATGTCAATTTCAGCTATCTGAATCTCCTCGACCCGGTTAAAACAAGGTTTCTCGGAAAAATGGATGTCATCTTCTGCAGAAATGTATTAATATATTTCGACAGTGTATCGAGGAGAAAGGTCATAGAGAATTTTTATGACAGGCTTGTTGACGGCGGGTATCTGCTTTTGGGCCACGCCGAGTCCCTGATTAATATATCTACCGCTTTTACCCTTAGGCATTTTAAGAATGACATGGTATACCAGAAGCCCGAGAAAAAGGGTATGAACATACGTATCTAGCCCGAACCGCGGGGGAGAAAACAGGAGTTTGAAACGTTGAAGACAAAGATACTCATAGTTGACGATTCTGCCTATACCCGGCAGCTGATCAAGAAGATAATCGAGCAGGATTCGAATCTTGAAGTGATCGGTATTGCTGTGGATGGCATCGATGCGATGGCAAAGACCCTTCGCCTGAAACCGGACATCATTACCCTCGACTTCGAGATGCCGGAGATGGACGGGTTCAGCTTTCTGAGGTGGCTTATGCGGGAGCGGCCCACTCCGGTCATCATGGTAAGTTCGCACAATGATTCCAAAACGGTCTTTAAGGCCCTGGAACTGGGGGCTGTGGATTTTATTGCAAAGCCGACAAAAAGGGCCTCCATGGAGCTGCAGACCATAGAAAAAGACCTTATCAGGAAGGTTCGGGGCATAAAGAGCATCCGTATGGATATCCTCAGCAAGAACCTCGAGCTCCTTGGAAAAGAGGAGGCGGTCAGGGCAGCGGGCGAGTCGGGTGACCGCAACGTCAGGGTCGTGGCGATAGGCTCCTCGACAGGAGGACCTGCCGCACTTCAGATAATTCTGACCCGCCTTCCCGCTGATTTCC
The DNA here is from genome assembly GCA_016217695.1 of Nitrospirota bacterium. Classification (GTDB taxonomy): domain Bacteria; phylum Nitrospirota; class Thermodesulfovibrionia; order Thermodesulfovibrionales; family UBA6898. Next base: position 19,270 of record JACRHE010000099.1, read on the forward strand.
AGGCGGCGATCGTCGTGAGCCAGCATATGCCGAAAGGGTTTACCGGTCCGCTGTCGGAGCGGCTGAACAAACTCTCACAGCTGACGATTAAAGAGGCTAAGGACTTCGATCCAGTCGAGCCCGGCACCGTGCTGATATGCCCCGGCGGATACCATCTCGGCCTGAAGAAGAAAGGACCGCAGAGCGTTGTTATCCTGAAGGAGGGGAAGCTTGCAGACAAGTATATACCGTCTGTGGACTATATGATGAAGGCTGCTGCCGACAATTTCGGGGGGAACACGATGGGGGTCATCCTCACGGGCATGGGAAATGACGGCAGGAGCGGCATGCTGGAAATTAAAGAAAAAGGCGGTTATACTATAGCAGAGTCTGAAGAAAGTGCAGTGGTCTTCGGGATGCCTGCAGAGGCGATACGGGCAGGCGCTGCGGAGACGGTGCTGCCGCTCTCCGAAATACCTGCTGAAATTATTAAGGTAGTGAATTTTTCTTCAAACAGCAAGAGGGGCTAGTGGAAAAAGAGACTGGATTTACCAATAAGGCGGACGAGTTTCTCCAGATGTTCAAAAAAGGTGAGGAGTTCACCAAGGAACTTCTGAAGGAAAACGAGAAACTGCGCTACCGGATAGCGCAGCTCGAGGATACGGTCGCGCGCGCCGGTGATGAGGCAAGGGTCAGATTGTACGAAGAAAGGATAGCCCTGTTTGAGGAGGAGTTGCGATCCATCAGGGAAAGGTTTCGTAAGGTTGAGGAAGAGAACAAGGACTTTGTCTCGAAATATATAGAGGTTGAGGAGGAAAACAACAACCTGGCCAATCTCTACGTGGCGAGCTACCAGCTTCATTCGACCCTTGATTTTTCCGAGGTCCTCAGGATCGTCCTAGAGATCGTTATAAATCTTATCGGAGCCGAAAAGTTTGCTGTGCTGCTTATAGACGACAAAACCCACGAGCTCGTGCCTGTCGGTACAGAGGGCATGGCCGTTTCCGATGCGCCGAGGGTCAAGATAGGAGATGGCATTATCGGCGCTGTTGCAAAGGAGGGCGAAAGTTATTTTTCCGCTGACCTGGACTTCAGCGTCCTGGACCCCTACAGCCCCATTGTCTGCATCCCTCTTAAGATAAAGGAGCACGTCATAGGGGTCATTTCGATTTACAAGCTCCTGACTCAGAAGTCCGGCTTCACGAACGTTGATTACGAACTCTTCAATCTGCTTGCCGGACATGCTGCTACAGCGATCTTTTCTTCAAAACTCTATTCTCAGTCAGAGAGAAAACTTACTACGATACAGAGTTTCCTCGACTTGCTTAAAGATAAGCCGAGGAAATAGGGGGAGTGAGCATGCCGAATATTCTTGTGGTTGAAGATTCGCCCACCATGAGGCAACTGATCAGCTTTGCGATAAAGAGGATACCGAATTCGCACGTTATCGAGGCGACTGACGGTGTGGATGCACTGAAGAAACTTTCGTCGGAGAAGATAGACCTTATCCTTGCTGATATCAATATGCCGGTGATGGACGGTCTGAAGCTTGTCAGCCTTGTGCGCGGCAACCCCACGTATAAGGATATTCCGATCATAATCGTGACTACTGAGGGGGCTGAAGAGGACAGGAAGAGGGCCCTTTCGATAGGCGCCAATGCCTACCTGCCGAAGCCGATCCAGACGCAGGAACTCATAAAGCTGGTCAATAATTTTCTGTCTAACTAATAAGTAAAAACCGCCGTGGCGTTCTTTGAGCTTTCCAGAAGCTGTACGGCGTTTACATAATCATCTACCGCATCTATGAAATCCTCTTTTTTCAGATGCCTGGCATCAGCTGACGGAAAACAGGCGTAAAGCCTTCCGCCGAGTTCCTGGTAATTTCGAACAAGTTCCATGAGCGGTTCAAAGGTCGGGGCCTTCAGCCCGTCGGCATATCCTGTCTGCACGAGCCTGACCGCATTGTCCATGACAAAGATCTCGGCTTCATAGTTGAAACTCAGGGCTGTCAACGCCTGAGCAAGGATACTCGATACCAGCTCCAGTCGCTCCTTCGGATCATTCGTGATGATGTAAACCACTTTGTTCATGTGTTTTCCCCCTCTGCAGTCATCTCAGATGAATAGTGTAGTGTTTGACTCGTAACTGGCGCCGAGGAATGCCGCAACGCCGCCAATCTCCACATCATCGATAAGGTCTTCCTTCTTTATCCCCATGACATCCATCGACATCTGGCAGGCGATGATCCTGAGCCCCAGCTCCAGAGACATTGCGATGAGGGAGGGCAGGGATTCAATATTTTTTTTCCCCATCATGTAGCGAAAGAGTTTCGGTCCGATGCCGGCAAAATTCATCTTGGATGTGGGAAGCTCACCTGGCCCTTTTGGTCTCATCCAGAGGACCATTTTTTCGAGAAAAGTCTTTCCTGATGTGCTGATCGTACTTTTCTTTATTGCATCCAGTCCCCAGAACGTTACAAACATAGTGACCTCTTTATTCATGGCCAGGGCGCCATTTGCCATGATGAACGCTGCCATTACGCGGTCGAAATCGCCGCTCAAAAGTACCATGGTGAGGTTTGACTTCTTTTTTTCGAGCACCGCGAGACGTTCTCCCAGTTCTTCGACTTTTCTGACTAGTTCAGACTGTTCCATCAATCCCCTCTCTTATGTTTTAGGATTATTTTCTGACAATTGTTACGGCGATATCCTTGCCTGATTTCGTGATGCCCCGGAGTTCGTTCCCGGTCTCTTTGCACCAGGCCTTCACGTCCGCTTCGAAGCCTGCATCATCACAGACAGCCTCAAAGACGTCGCCAGGCGCGCCTTTTTTGACTGCGATCGAGATTTTCATTATCGGCATCGGGCAGGTCATGCCCCGGAAGTTAAGTTCAATCTTAGCCATGCGTCCTCCCTGAGATTTTAATGAAGCTATTATAGCATTAAAGAGCCCGTAGAATAAAAAAGGACCTCAAGCCTCAAAGGAAACCGGTATTTGCGAGGAGATAGCATTGTCGCTCATTCTCGTCCCGATCTGACCGGGCCTCCAAGGCATCGGCGTCCATCACCGTCCCGGTGATGCGATACACGCCGCTGAAGCCGCTCGAATGCATCCCCACGCAGAGTTGATGGTGGATTTTGGCAGTGTCCCCCTACCTGCTGCAACGGGGACAAAAAAACTTACCTGTAAACCAGGGCGTGTCATGGGAGAAGTCAGGTATGAGGTCAAGGAGCATCGGTTGGCTGCAGGCGGGGCAGATAAAGTTATTGAGGTGGAAATCCCCCGACAGCCTGGCTGCATCATAACTGTCAGGCCTGATCTCGACGCAGTATTGAGTAAGCTCCTGTTGCGCCCCTGCAGGCTTTTCACTAAGTGTGGCCCTGATCTTGTCGACGACCTCGTTGGGTTTTGTAGTTGCCTTGACGATAAATCCGGCGGCTCCGAGATTCAATGCCTTCTCGACCTCCTCGGGCTGGCCTTTTGCGGAAAAGACGAGGACCGGGATGCCTTGCAGCTTAGGATCGGTCTTCATGACCTGGAGGACTTTGTAGCCGTCCATGATCGGCATCATAAGGTCAAGCAGGAGGATATCGGGCTTGTCCAGCGAAAGCACCTTGATTGCCTCCATCCCGTTGTCTGCGGTCAGGACCTGGAAGTTCTCAAGCATGAGCTTGTTTTTGTATATCTGCTGCACTGCCTTGGAGTCTTCCACCAGCAGCACCTTCTGTCGAGTCGTCATATCTTGAATGTAAAAGACCGGGTAGTCCCGTGTCAAGAAGAAGTTAATATGCAGGCGCGATGACCCTGCTATAACGCCCCCGGGATCAGGGTTTCTGATCTGTGTTGATAGCCTCTCTCAGGGCCTTGCCGACCTTGAAATAGAGTACCTTCTTGCCCGGAACCTCGACACTTTCTCCTGTCTTAGGATTGCGCGCCATCCTCGGTTTTCTGGCCTTCAGCCTGAAGTTGCCGAAACCCCGTATCTCGATCTTCTCGCCGCTCATAAGCGCTTTTTTGATGCTGTCGAATACGGTATCGACGACGATCTCGGTCTGGTTCCTCGTGAGCCCCTCGACTTTTTCAGCAACTTTCTCAATCAGAATTGACTTTGTCATAGACCCTCCTTAAGGTGCAAAGAGATATTTTATCTTTACCGCCGGGAATAACTCGGAAATCTCCTTCGGGAATCTGTCCCTAAGGAGGTCAAAGACCGAGAGGCCGTCCTTTTTGGATACGACCTCCGGTTCTCCTTTTATGCCTGCAAGCCCGGCAGTGACCTTTGTTGCGTCTTCAATATTTCCCAACTCATCCACAAGTCCGTTGGCAAGGGCCTGCTCCCCGGAGAATATCCTGCCGTCGGCTATCCTCCTCACATCCTCGATCTTCATCTTCCTGCCCTCAGCTACGGCCCTGATGAACTGCTCGTGGACATTGTCCATTACCCCCTGCAATATATCCTTTTCTTCCTGCTGCATGCCCCGGAACGCAGAACCCATATCCTTGTGCCTCCCGCTCTTGATCACCTCGGCCTTTACGCCGATCTTGCTCATAAGGCCTTCCAGGTTGGGTTTTTCGAGGATGACGCCGATTGAGCCGGTAAGCGTGCCGGGGTTTGCGACGATTCTCGTGGCAGCAGAGGCGATGTAGTAACCGCCCGATGCGGCAACCGAGCCCATCGAGACGACAACCTTCTTTTTTGCAGCGGCCTTCTTCACTTCCGTGTAGATCTCCTGTGACGGCGCCACAGCTCCGCCGGGACTGTCTATTCTCAGGAGCACCGCCTTAATCGAATTGTCCTTGACATGTTCTTTCAGCTCCTCGATCGTATTTGCCGAATCGAGTATGGGGCCTTCGATCCTGATCAGGGCTATCCTGCTCTTAAGAGGGATCTTCTTCTGAAAAAGCGTCACTGCCATGCTGATCGCAAGAAGGATCAGTATGAGAGAGGTCATGATGATGCAGAGCTTTTTCATCCTTCTTCCCCTGGTATGTTTTTCATGCTCAGGCCTATCTTTCTCTCGTCAAGATCTATCTTGATGATCCTTGCCAGAACCGTATCGCCCTCTTTGATCTTCTCTTGTTCCGAGGGATGGACTATCTCTGAGGAATAGATCAGTCCCTCCACTCCACCTTCCAGCTCTACGAATATCCCGAAGTCAGTGAGCTTGAGAACTGTTCCGGAAACATCGGCGCCGAGTTTGAACTTCAGGGGTATTGCCTCGATCCACGGATCCTGTTCCAGCTGCTTTAGCCCCAGCGCCATCTTTTCGTGTTCAGCGTCTATGGAAAGTATCATCGCGTCGATCTTCTGTCCCTTCTTGAGGATCTCAGCAGGATGCTTTATATGTTTGGTCCAGGAAAGGTCGGATATGTGGATAAGGCCGTCCACGCCCTCGGGCAGGCCTATGAACGCGCCGAAATCGGTGAGGCTTTTCACTCTGCCGGAGATCCTCTGACCCACACTATAGGTCTGGCTGATGACCTCCCACGGGCTCGGTTTGGTCTGCCTGATGCTCAGTGATAGTTTCCTCTCATCCTTGTCCACCTTGAGGACTACCGCTTCCACTGTCTCCCCTATAGAGAGATATTTCGACGGGTGCTTCAGCCTGGAGGCCCAGTCGATCTCGGATATATGGACCAGCCCTTCAAGTCCTTCTTCCAGCTCGATGAACGCTCCGTAATCAGTGATGCTAACTACCTTGCCTTTTATCTTTTGCCCGACAGGATATTTCTCGTTCACATTCGCCCAGGGATCGGGATGCTTTTGCTTGTAACCGAGGGTAATCCGCTCATTAGTCTCGTCGTATTTGAGAACGACGACCTCTATCCTGTCTCCTATGGCGAAGAATTCCGAGGGGTGATTTATCCTGCCCCAAGAGATATCAGAGATATGGAGAAGTCCGTCAATGCCGCCAAGATGCACAAACACACCATAGTCGGTTATGTTCTTGACCGTACCGTCGAGGAGCGCGCCCTCCCTGATCTTGCCCTTTATCTCCTCTTTTTGCCTGAGGTGCTCCTCTTCAAGGATGACCCTTCTGGATATGATGACGTTCGAGCGCTTATTGTTGATCTTAAGCACCCTGAAGGCCATCTTCTGCCCGATCAGGCTGTCGAGGTCCCTCGTGATCCTTATATCGATTTGGGAGCCGGGGAGGAATGCGTTGACCCCGTTGATGTCGACTGTCAGGCCGCCTTTGGTCTTTTCGATGATCGTCCCTTCAACCACGCTGCCGTCCTGCGCAGCCTTTTCCAGTACGTCCCATACCTTTATCTTGGAAGCCCGCTCTTTTGAAAGTCTCACAACGCCCTCAGCATCACGGATATTCTCGACGTAGACCTCGATCCGGTCGCCCGGCTTCAGGGCGCGGAGCTCATCCTCCCTGAACTCATCGATCCGGATAAAGCCCTCTGACTTGTAACCGATATCGACGATTACTCCGTCAGGCTTTATGGCTACGATCTTCCCCGGCAGTATTGCGCCTTCCTCGATGCTGCGGAAAGTCTCTGCATAGAGCTTTTCCATTTCGTTGTTTTTAATGTCCATTACGGGATTCCCCTCCTCTATCTCTGATTCTTTTTTCAACCTCCCTAATGATCCAGTCAGGCGTGGATGCGCCCGCGGTAATGCCGACCCTGCCTGCATTGTCGAACCATTCTGCCTCTATCTCGGCAGCGGTTTCTATATGATATGTTCTGACAGACAGCGATCTGCAGAGGTTGGCCAGCTGAGTCGTATTGGCGCTGTTTTTGCCGCCCACAACGATCATGACATCCGCCTTGTGTGCCATGGCTTCGGTTTCCTTCAGTCTCAGCGCAGTGGAACTGCAGATGGTATTATAAACCTTAACCTCCCTGGCATGTTCGATGACCTTTGACAGGACCTTTTTCAGAGCCTCAACAGGCTGGGTGGTCTGGACTATGATCCCAACCTTGGACTTCAGGCCTTTCAGGGGAGTGTCCTGGCCGACGACCATAACATCGTCTCCTGCAAAGCTCATGAGCCCCATAACTTCGGGATGATTCTTATCCCCTAGGATCACCACCTGATAGCCTTTTTCCTTAAGAAGTTTAGCATAAAGCTGAGCCTTTTTCACGAAGGGACAGGTGGCATCTATAATCCTGAAGCCCTGCGCCGATATCTTATCATAGAGCTGACAGGGTATTCCATGGGTGCGTATGATGAGGGTCTTGCACTTGCCGCGCTTAACGTTCTCTATCTCTATCGGCGAAATACCTTCCTCCCTGAGCTTCCGGATCACCTGCGGGTTATGTATTATCGGGCCGAGAGTGTAGACTCCCTTCCGGTCTTCTTTCGCTATATCAAAGGTGATATCTATCGCCCGCTTGACGCCGAAGCAGAAGCCCGCCCTTTTTGCGGTGATGATCTCCAGAGGCCGGTCACCTCTCTGCGGTTTTTTTGGTGCGCGTTTTTTCATTCAGGCCGGTCCTTTGCGTCTTCCCTGATAATCCCGATGATTTTTTCGAATACCTCTTCTACTGCGAGGCCGGTGGAGTCGATGAAATGCGCATCGTCGGCCTTTCTAAGCGGAGCAAGCGCCCTCCTGGAATCCCTGATATCCCTCTCGGTAATGTCAAGACGGATCCTGTCTTCATCGGCCTCAAAACCCCTTGAGCTCAACTCAAGAGTGCGTCTCCTTGTACGCTCCCCAACAGAAGCGTCAAGATAGAACTTCGCGCATGCCTCCGGAAACACGACAGTTGTCATGTCGCGTCCCTCGGCAACCAGGTCTGCGTGCATGGCCGCGTCCCGCTGGATCCCGAGCAGATAGGCCCGTACAGGCCTCCTGGCTGAAAAGACAGATGCGAAATGACTCGCCTCAGGAGACCGGATGTCATGGGAGACGTCCGTGCCGTTGAGCAGGACCCGATTATCCCTGAACTCCACCCTTATATCTTCAAGCGCGGCAGCTATGCCGTCGTCAGAGGCATTCTCATCGATGCCCCCCTTTGTCAGGCCGAGGGCGACTGCCCGGTAGAGAGCTCCTGTGTCGAGGTAGTCAAACCCCAGCTCTTTTGACAAGAGTTTCGCGACAGTGCTTTTCCCGGCTCCTGAAGGGCCGTCTATGGCAATCACATTTTTCATGAGGACATCCTCTTTATAATGTCGAAGAAGCCGGGGAATGATATGTCGACTGCCGATGCGCCTGTTATGGTTGTTTTACCCTCCGCAGTCAGGGCAGCTATCGCCATTGCCATGGCAATCCTGTGGTCTCCGTGGCTGTATACCTCTGCACCTTTAATAGATTCAGTGCCCCTGATATCAAGGCCGTCCGGATGCTCTCTCACCTCTACCCCCATTTTACCCAGTTCGGTTGCCATCGCCTTTATGCGGTCAGATTCTTTCACCCGCAGTTCCTCCGCCCCCCGTATCATTGTCGTTCCTTCTGAGGCGGCAGCAGCGATGCAGAGTATCGGGAATTCATCTATGAGCCTGGGTATCATCTCTCCGCCTATCTGAACAGCCTTGAGCCCCCCGCCGCTCCTCAGGCAGATGTCGGCCACAGGCTCGCCGGAGACCTCATGCTCATTGGATATCTCAACGGCAGCTCCCATCTTCCTAAGGACATCCAGAAGACCTGTCCGGGTAGGGTTGATGCCCACGTTTTTTGCCGTAACCTCCGCCCCCGGAATAATGAGGGATGCTACCAAAAAGAAAGCGGCTGATGAGAAGTCACCCGGCACCTCTATCTCCATGGCGGAGAGTTCGTGACCTCCCCTGACAGTCACGGTGGTGCCGTCGACCCTGAGGTCTGCGCCGAAGGCCGGGAGCATCCTCTCCGTATGGTCTCTTGAGCCGGCCGGCTCGGCCACTGACGTCTTGCCCTCTGAATAGAGACCTGCGAGGAGGATTGCCGATTTCACCTGGGCGCTCGCAACAGGCATGGTATAAGAAACAGGCTTCAGTCTTCCTCCCCTGATCGCAAGAGGCGGGTAACGGTTATCAGCGCGCGCCCATATCTCCGCACCCATAAGACTGAGGGGTTTTATTACGCGTGCCATAGGTCTGGTCCTCAGGGAACTGTCTCCTGTGAGGACGGAGAAAAAAGGGTTGCCCGATAGTACGCCGGAGATAAGCCTGATCGTTGTCCCTGAATTCCCGCAATCGATGACATCGGCCGGCTCTGACAGGCCGTGCAGGCCTTTGCCGTGTATTATCAGCGTATCACCTCTGTCCTCGATATCTATTCCCAGGGATCTGAATGCGTTCATGGTGCTTTCGGTATCTTTTGCCCTGAGAAAATTTCTCACAATACCTGTGCCTTTTGAAAGGGATGAGAGCATCACCGCCCTGTGGGATATCGATTTATCAGGAGGCGGTACAAATTCGCCCCTGAGCGTCTTTGTGCGGAACAGCTCAATCCTGTCCAATGCCCTGCCTCACTGTCCTGGCCTTCAGGAACTCCCTTTCAAGCGAAACGGAATCAGAGGCCTTGAGATGCGAATCAAGGATATTGATGTTTTTTTGGAAAAGGGCGATCATCTCGATGAGGTTTTCCCTGTTCATCAGGCAGATATCACGCCAGAGTTCATGAGAGCTCGATGCGATTCTGGTAGTATCCATGAACCCCTGTCCTGAGAACCCGAGAGCTTCGCCGTCAATCTCGGCGACCGTATTGACAAGGGCATAGGCGATCAGATGGGGCAGGTGGCTGACAGCGGCATAGATGCGGTCATGTTTGTCAGGATCCATTTCGATCACCTTTGAGCCGATCGCCTGCCAAAGGGACGCAACCTTTTTGAGGGCATCTGCGCCGGAGTGAGAAGTGGGCGTTACAATACAGCGCGCATTCAGGAAAAGATCTGCATGTGAGGCATCTATCCCTGACCGGTCGCTCCCTGCAATCGGATGCGCGCCCACATAATAGACGCCCTCAGGCATCATTTTTTCCATCTCGTAAACAAGTTTTCCCTTAACGCTTCCGGCATCCGTTACGATGGCCCCTTTTTTTAGATATGGAGAGATCTCCCCGATGAGTCCTGAAAAGCTACCCACAGGGGTCGCAAGCATGACCAGATCAGCGTCCCTGCATACCTCACCGGGATTCGCGGCAAAGGAATCGATTATGCCTAACTCCTTCGCCCTCCCGAGATTATCCCTTTTCCTGCCGTATCCGGCTATATGGGGGCAGAGAAGGTTCTTCTTGAGGGCAAGGGCGAAGGAAGCCCCGATGAGCCCTATCCCCAGTATGCTTATCTTGTTGAAGTGCGGTTTTGTCATTAAGGCTTACATTTCCCTGCCTACGGCTTCGGCCACCGGCTTGAGCTCTTTCATGAGTCTCTCGAACTGCTCAGGTTTAAGCGACTGCTCTCCGTCGGACATCGCCTCTTCAGGGTTTGTATGGACCTCTATGAGGAGGGCATCGGCCCCGGCTGCCACAGCCGCCTTTGCCATAGGCGCTACCAGGTCTCTCTTGCCGACGCCGTGGCTGGGATCAACCACTACCGGAAGATGGGTGAGCTGCTTCAGTACAGGTACGGCGCTGAGGTCCAGCGTATTTCGCGTGGCTGTCTCGAATGTCCGTATACCCCTTTCGCAGAGCATCACCTGGTGGTTTCCGCGGGACATGATATATTCAGCAGACATGAGCCATTCCTTTATCGTTGAAGAGAGACCCCGCTTCAGAAGTACCGGCTTCTGGGTCGAGCCGACCTCAAGCAGGAGCCTGAAGTTCTGCATGTTCCTCGCCCCGATCTGAATGATGTCGGAATATTTGACGATCACCTCAAGGTCTCTGGGGTCCATGATCTCCGTGACAACAGGAAGTCCTGTCCTGGCGCTCGCCTCGGCAAGGTATTTCAGACCCTCCTCGCCCAGGCCCTGGAAGGCATAGGGGGAAGTCCTTGGTTTGAACGCGCCGCCCCTGAGGAATGAGGCGCCGCCTGCCTTCACCTTCTCCGCTATGCTCGTCAGGACGGTTTTATTTTCCACGGCGCAGGGGCCTGCCATTACCGGTATTTTTTTGCCGCCTACCATGACGCCCCTTACGCTGATCTCCGTATTTTCCTTCCGGAACTCGCGGCTGGCAAGCTTATACGGCTTCAGTATCCTTACAACGTTTTCAACGCCGGAGACGGCACGGATGGCATCCTCTTCTTCCTCAGTGACCTTTGAGGTGTCGCCGATCACGCCTATGATCGTCCTCTCGGTTCCATGGGATACGTTAGCCCTGAGTCCACGGCTCTCAAGTTTTTTTACGACATGCTTTATGTCTTCATCAGTTGCATCTGTTCGTAAAACGATTATGTCCATCTGTTCCTCTCCTCTTTGCTGCCTAGCCGACGCGCAGCACTTCCTTCAATGCTTCTATAAAACGCCTGTTTTCTTCCGGCAGACCGATCGTGACCCTGATCGCATCCGGTCCCGCAGGTCTTATAATGACCCCAAGCTTTAACAGTTTCTCATAGACCTTACCCGACTCTGCGATCGGGATGTAGATGAAGTTTGCCTCTGTCGGAACGTATGTCACTCCCATCTCTGAAAGCCCGAGATAGAGATATTCCCTGCCTTCTCCGTTAACCTTCATGGACCGGGCTACATGCCCTGCATCCTTCAGGGCAGCCCCTGCCGCCTTCTGGGCTGCCGAGTTCGTATTAAACGGTTCTCTCAGCCTGTTCATGTCAGTGAGGATCTCCTTTTTCCCTATCCCGTATCCTATGCGGAGTCCTGCGAGGCCGTATATCTTCGAAAATGTCCTGAGTATAAGGATGTTCTTTCCGGACCTCAGGTATTTCATGCTGTCCGCATAAGCAGGGTCAGAGACATATTCATAATACGCCTCGTCGACCACAACGAGGATATCCTCATTAACCTGTTCCATGAACCGGTCGAAATCGTCTTTTTTGCTGATGGTGCCGGTAGGATTGTTAGGGTTGGCTATAAAGACCATTTTTGTGCGCGGGGTGATGGCATCTGCCATTGCGGACAGATCATGGGTGTAATCCTTCAGCGGTACCTGGACCGCTCTGCCCCCGACCGACTGCACTGCCATTGCATAGACGACAAAGGAAGGCGTTGCCATCACAGCCTCGTCCCCGTCTTTCATGAACGTCTTTGCTGCAATGTCCAGGAGCTCGTTGGAGCCATTGCCCAGGATCAGCTCGTGCTCTGCCACAGAGAGCATTGAGGAGAGCCCTTCCTTAAGGTAATAACCTGCGCCGTCAGGATATCTGTTGATCCCGGCAAGAGACTCTCTGAGCGCCTCAAGTGCGGCAGGAGACGGCCCGACAGGGTTTTCATTGGAGGCGAGTTTGACGGAGTTTGTGATGCCGAGTTCCCTTTCGAGTTCCTCAATAGGTTTGCCAGGCACATAGGGCTGTATGGAAAGCACGTAATCCGGCGGTCTTATCATTGAATCCTGCCCTGAGGGTATGAGCCGAGAATCTTAAGATAGAGGCAGTTCTCCTTCAGAGAATCGATCGCCTTGCGAATCTTCCTGTCCTCGATATGTCCTTCCATATCAACGAAGAAGATATATTCCCAGGCCTTTCTCTTGGAAGGACGCGACTCTATCTTGGTGAGATTGACCTTGGCCCTCTTAAAAGGCAGAAGTATCGAGTAAAGGGAGCCCGGCCTGTCTTTGATCGAGAACATGATCGAGGTCTTGTCATTGCCTGTCTTCGGCGGGAAATCCCCTGAGATCACAAGGAACCTTGTTATGTTGTTTCTGCTGTCTTCGATATTTTTTTCCAGTATCGGCAGGTCGTACATCCTGGCAGCAATCTCGCTTGCAATCGCAGCGGTATCCTTTTCCTTTGAGGCCAGCTCTGCCGCCCTCGCAGTGCTCGTGGCCTCCTTTGTGGGCACGCCGGGCATATTCGATTCGAGCCATCCCCTGCACTGGGCCAGGGCCTGCGGATGGGAATAAATCTTTCTGATCTTTGACCTGTCCGCCTGCCTGGAGATGAGATTGTGCGAGACCTGAAGGATGATCTCTGCCACGACCTTAAGATCCGAGTCCATGAACATGTCAAGGGTGTAGCTCACGACCCCTTCGTTGGAGTTCTCGATCGGCACAACACCGTATTCGGCTTTCCCTGTCTCGACATTCTCGAAGACCTTTTTAATGCTGTCTACGGGAACAAAGGCAGATGAAGAACCGAAGTGGCGCATGGCGGCAAGGTGCGTAAACGTGCCGAGCGGGCCGAGGCAGGAGACCTTCAGGGGTTCTTCAAGCGAAACCGAGGCCGATAGTATCTCGCGGTATATAGCCTTGAGCGCATCATTGGGAAACGGGCCTTTGTTCAGCGCCGAGAGTCTTTCCAGGATCTGTCGCTCCCGGTCGGGC
>JACRHE010000100.1 GCA_016217695.1 Nitrospirota bacterium
CAAGCTTATCTCCTGGGATAGCCTGTAAAGACAAAGTCCCTGTGCCTGACGGCCAGATGGCACTGAAAGCACTCTCTGTCAAAGACAGAGTCCTTGCCGTACGGCGTAAACGTATCAGTCTTTGCGTCGTACACAAACCGGGCATAACCCCACCCGCCTGTCTCACTGAACCGTTTGGTGTCTTTCACCATAAACTCGATGCGTTGAAGCAGATCCGGCTCGATAGCCGCAGGAAAGTTCTTGTTCTTGCGCTCGCTATGGGCGATCTTTACAAGAATTGAGCCTTCAGGGAACGAGGCATTATTTTCCGGTATTCCTCTGCGGTAAGCATCAATAGCCTGCCGGTTGGCAACGATCATCCTGATCTCGTTCTTATCAGGCCGGTAGCTGGGCGCAACAACCTGCCACGTCTCAAAGCCCCTGATCGTGCCGAATGAAAGGCCATTGGGCGCCTCAAGGGCAAAACGGTCTCCTGCAGAAGCCGTCACAAGAGGGACAATAATAACCAGCAGCACAAAAAGACAGGATAAGGCATGTATTCTTTTCATATTCACTCCTCAGTTCCCGGAACCATATTGTTTAGTGAGATACCCGGTGATTATCCCGGCGTCCTCTTCGCTGATAGGCGCTCCCATCACCTTGATCATCTTGTTCATAGTACCGGTCCACTGAGCCCTTGTCAGCGCCGGCTGCGTCGTAATATAGTCAAGGCTGTGGCACACAGCGCACAGCGTCACTGTCTTAGCCTTCCCATCGCCCTCCCTGAGCTCCACATTTACCTGGGGAAGGCTTATCGTTTTCAGATTATCACCAGCCCCGACAGATTCAAAAGATATGGCAAGGATAATGACAACAAGCGCAAAAATACTTTTCATATCTGCCTCCTACCTGACGGTCACTGGCGTCTTTTCGACTTTGTTCCAGAGATATCCTGCCGGGTTCCAGAGCCCCTCAAAAGGCTGGGACTCGCCAATGCTGTTCGTCGCCTTCGCCATCAGGGTGTATGTTCCCGGCTTCTGAGGTCGCCACGGGAAGAACCACTGTCTCCAGGAATACCTGCCCTTATCATCGCCGAGGCTGGCCTCCCGCCAGGATTTTCCAGCGTCAACAGAGACTATCACATCCCTGATACTGTATCCTCCGGAAAAGGCGATACCCATGATTTCAACAGGCACGTTCTTCTTAAGTTCAGCCTTCTCTGCCGGGGCTATAACAAAAGACCTCGTTGTCATACGATGGATCGGAACGGTTTTCTTCGGCGTTGTGCCTGGAGGCACGCAACCGCAGGCATTGTCAGGAATCCTGTATGCAGGTTTCATCCAGAACTCCTCATAGGTCTTGGTATGAACTACGATCTCGCTGAGGGCCTTCACCCAATAGGTGGCATACCAGCCCGGAACAATCAGTCTTGCGGGGAATCCATTAAGCATCGTAAGGGGAACTCCGTTCATCTCATAGGCGATAATGATATCGTCTTCGGTTGCCTTGTCTATTGCCAGGCTCTTGATGAAATCCGGGACTGTCGGTAACGGAGGACGGTCAAGACCGTCAAACGAAACGTCGACCGAACCGGCCTTTATCCCGGCCATGCTGAGGATGTCTTTCATCCGGGCGCCAGACCAGGTCACATTGCCCATCGCGCCATGCTCCCACTGGCCCCCGGCAACCCTGGGCTCGAAAAAACTTCTGCTGTTTCCGGAACACTGAATCACTGCGGTGTAGGTCACCTTTTCGAATTTCCTGAGGTCTTCCATCGAGAGCTGTAACTCTTTCTCCGTGTTGCCACCTACTTTCAGCCTCCAGGTATTGAGATCAACAGAGGTTGGTATATTCGCAAGGTGCCACCGGACAAAGAGAGACTCGTTGGGTGTGATCAGATCCCTGAAATGGCTCATCGGGGTCTCAAGCTGAGGCGGCCTTGACGTAAGAACTATCAGATCAGTCTTCTCGGGAAACCGCGCAAACCTCTTTTCAGAGGCAAAAAGCCCCTCAGGAACCCCTCCCGAAGCTGCCAGCGCAGCCGTAACCCCTGCCACCTTCAGAAACGTCCTTCGCGACAAATCCTGATCAGACATCATCTTTTCCTCCTCCCTAACATGTACTTTATATATATCACAGATGGGAGAGGCTGACAAGAAGGACAAAAGGGGTACTGGCCGCAAGATCAGCCGGTCTGCTCAGGTATCCTCTTCCATCTGCGGTGGATCCAGAGCCACTCAGACGGGTTCTGCCTGATATATTCCTCGATGAAGCCTGAAAACCTCACCGTATCGTTGAAGACCGCAGTGTCATTATCTTCCGACTTATCCAGAGGTATCTCCTGCCCTATCTCGATGCAGTGTCCGCCGTCCACGCCCCTGATAAAGACAGGCAGGACAGGTGAACCGGTCTTCCTGGCAATGATCGCCGGTGTCTTCATAACATAGTCTTTTTTCCCCAGGAATTCAGCTGCCAGCCCTTCTGAGCTGACAACGCTTTGATCCATGAGAATCCCCACCCCCTCATTCCTCCTTAAGGCAGAGAGGATCTTCTTCAAGGCTCCTTTTTTATATATAACGGTGTTACCATGTTTTTCCCGCGTCCTCTCGATGAACCTGTTGAGATAGGGGTTATTGATGGGTCGTGCCACACCATTGACCCTGCCCAGGTTCACGCCAAAGGCCAGACCGCTCAGCTCCCAGTTCCCGCAATGGCCGGTTATCAATAATACGCCCCTGCCTTTTTCATGCGCCTTCCTGAAATTTTCGATGCCTTTTACCTGAACTCCTCTGACTATCCGGTCGCCCAAACCGTAATAGATCTTAAGGACCTCAACAAAGGATCTGCCGAGGTTCCTGAAATGCTCTTTTATAACAGCATTTGGAGATGAAGCAAGCCTGATAGCCCCCCGCGAGACTGTGTCTTCGAGATTCTTAATCGCTATCCTGCGTCTGGAGGGCCATAAAAAAAAAAGGAGAGTCCCGAGGGCCTCTCCGATTTTCAAAGCAATTTTATGCGGGATGATCGCCAAGGGCAGGGTCATAATTACGATGGCAGCAATCTGCAATAACCACGTTATCCGCTTCATCTATCATTTTCTTCTTTGTCTTTCTCTTTATCCTTCTTGTCGTCTTTCTTGTCCTTGACAGCCTCTGCATACTCGTCAAGGCGCTTTCTCACAAGGAAGTTTATGGTTCCTTCAGGGTAGGTGCCGTCTTCCTTCTCCATGCCGGCAGGCATGCCGGTCAGAAGTTCGAGGCCCTCTTCTACCCTTTCTATAGGATAGATAGAGAACTTCCCTTCCTTCACCGCATCCACTACCTCCTTTTTCAGCATCAGGTTATGAACATTCTTCCTGGGTATGATGACTCCCTGTCTGCCGTCCAGGCCGCGTATCCTGCAGAGGTCGAAGAAACCCTCGATCTTCTCATTGACGCCGCCTATTGGCTGAACGTCTCCATTTTGGTCCATCGAACCGGTAACCGCAAGATCCTGCCTGATTGGGACACCCGCAAGGCTGCTCAGAAGCGCATACATCTCGGCACAGGTCGCGCTGTCGCCTTCGACCATATCATAGAGCTGCTCAAAGGTGATCGAGGCTGAAAAGCTTACCGGCTTTTTCTTGGCAAAGGTGCTTCCTATATAATGGGTTATGATGAGGATCGCTTTTTCATGGATCCTGCCGCTCATCTTCGTCTCGCGCTCTATATTGATCACGCCTGCCTTTCCTGCATAGGTCTTGGCGGTGATCCTCGAAGGTTTTCCGAACCGGTAATCTCCCATATCAAGAACCGCAAGGCCGTTTATCTGCCCGACCCTTTCTCCCCCGGTATCTATTATGAGAGTCCCTTCAATAACCAGCTCCTGCAGGCGCTCTTCAATCCGGTTTGTCCTGAACACCCGTTCGTTGAGGGCTGTCTCGACATGTGCACCGCTGACAATCTGGCTGCCCTCCTTCCTGGCCCAGTAGTTCGCCTCTTTAATCACATCAGCGACCTCACTGAATTTGGAAGAGAGTTTGGCCTGATGTTCTGCCAGCCGGGAGCCGTATTCAACTATCTTGGCAACTCCGGTCCTGTCAAAGTGTTTCAGATTCCCCTTCCTGCATATGCTTGAGACAAAGGCTGCGTACTTCTGAAGCGTTTCTTCGTTCTTCTCCATCCTGTTGTCGAAATCGGCCTTGACCTTGAAGAGCTCCCTGTATTCCTCATCAAGCCCATAAAGAAGATAATAGAGATAGGGATTGCCAAGCAGTATCACCTTTACATTGAGAGGTATCGCCTCAGGTCTCAGCGTCGTCGTCGAGATCAGCCTGTACTGCTCCCATATATCTTCTATCTTGATCTCCCTGTTGCGTAAGGCGCGCTTCAGCCCGTCGTAGGAAAAGAGGTTCCTCAGCAGGTCGATACCATTTATCACTATATAACCGCCATTTGCCTTATGAAGAGACCCTGCCTTGATCAGGGAAAAGTCTGTAGAGGCAACACCGTACTGGAACTTATATTCCATCCTCCCGAAAAGGTTGAAATACGAGGGATTGCTCTCGAAGATGCATGGAGCGCCTTTCTGGTCCTTATTATTGACGAGGACATTGACGACATACCGTGTAAAGGTCGGTTCTGTCTTCTGCATCTTCAGAAAAGGAAGGGGCGGGGTCTGCTCCTCCTGCGCCTTGAAATCATCTATATGGTCAAGGATGTCCTCGGTCACAGCGGAAAGATAGGCGGTGATCTTCTCATTGTCCTGATACTTGCTCTTGACCTCTTCCATGTAATGGCCGACGGCCGAAAGGGCTGCTTCCCTCTCGAGCTTAGCGACCGCGTTCTTCACCTGCTTTTCGCTCTCCCTCACCTCCCGGACAACGTCATTGAGCTTGTCCTGAAGGCCCTTGCCTATCTCGTCGATCTTCGCCTTTGTCCGCTCGTCAAGAGCCTCATACTCCTCTTCGGTGAGAGGCTCGCCGCCTTTCTTGATCGGCACGATCATGAGCCCGCTGACGGACTTCCTGATAGAAAATCCCTTGTTCTGCGCGTCCCCTTCCAACTCGGCGAACATCTCCTTCTGCCTCTTTTGAAACTCTTCAAGTATCCTGTTTTTCTGCTTTTCATATTCCTTTGATTCGAATATCTTCGGTATCTCCACCTTGAGGATCTTGATCAGTTCCTCCATATCCTTATGGAAGATAGCTGCCATGCCCGGCGCCAGGGAGATCGCAAGGGGGATGTCGGGATCTTCGAAGTTATAGACATAGCACCAGTCAGCGGGCACCGTTTCCTGAGCAGCCTTCTTGCCCAGTATAGCCTTGATGGTCGTTGATTTCCCTGTCCCGTTTTCACCCAGCATAAAGATATTGAAACCCTTGCTGTCGAGGTTCAGACCGAAATCGAGCGACCTTAGGGCCCTCTCCTGACCTATCGTCTCTTCAAGCTCCGGAAGCTCTGAGGTAGTCTCAAACGAAAACATCTGCGGATCGCAGCATTTATATAGCTCTTCGATACTGAGTGACTTGGGCATCAATAACTCCTCCATAATTTCCAGTTATATTTTTCAGGATGATTAAATGAGAAAAAGCTATCTTGTCTTGCGCGCAGCGAGCTTATTAAGCGCATTCACATAGGCCTTTGCAGCAGCCACTATTATGTCTGTATCAGCTCCCTGTCCGCGCGCCTTTTTGCCGCCTTCCTCAAGGGAGACGAGGACCTCACCGAGCGCGTCGGTGCCGCCGGTGATGCTCTTCACCTCAAACTTCTGCAGCGTACTCTTCGTCTTCGTGACGGCGGCTATGGCCCTGTATACGGCGTCCACAGGACCGTCTCCATGCTCGACGCTGTCGACGACCTTACCCCTGATGTTCAGCTTGAGCGCAGCCGTCGGCCTCACGCTCGTCCCGGCCGTAATGGATATATCCACAATGCCGTAAACCTCCGGGATCTTTCCAACTTCTTCTGATATGAGCGCCTCGATATCTTCGTCGAAGATATCCTTCTTCTGGTCTGCAAGCCGCTTGAATTTCTCGAAGGCTGCCTCGATCTCCTCATGGCCGAGCTCGTATCCCAGCTCTTTGATCCGTGTCCTGAAGGCATGTCTGCCGGAATGCTTGCCGAGCACCAGTTCGGTCCGCTTCAGACCGACATCTTCAGGCCTCATGATCTCATAAGTCATCTTTTCCTTCAGGAGGCCGTCCTGATGGATGCCGGACTCATGGGCAAAGGCGTTGGCGCCGACGACAGCCTTATTCGGCTGGACCTGTATCCCGGTTATGCGGGTGAGAAGCCGGCTCGTCTTCATTATCTCCTTCGTCCTGATACCGGTCCTGGCCTTATAGAAGTCCTTTCTGGTCACAAGATTCATGACCACCTCTTCCATGGAGCAGTTGCCTGCCCGTTCCCCGATGCCGTTGATGGTGCACTCCACCTGACCTGCGCCGTTAAGTATCGCGGCCAGGGAATTTGCGACTGCCAGACCGAGGTCATTGTGGCAATGTACAGAGATGACCGCGCTGTTTCCTATCCTTTCCTTTATCGTCCTGATCAGACTCCCGAACTCGTCAGGGGTCGTATAGCCGACAGTATCCGGTATATTCACGGTGGACGCCCCGGCGTTGATGACCGCCTCCACTACTTCGAGAAGATAGGGGACTTCGGTCCTTGTAGCGTCCATAGGGGAAAATTCCACATCGTCGACAAGGCTCCCGGCGAATTTCACCATCTCTACGGAGCGTCTTAGGGCCTCTTCACGGCTCACCCTGAACTGGTACTTCAGATGGATGTCGGAGGTGGAATGAAAAGTATGTATGCGCCTTTTCGGAGCCTCCTTGATCGCCTCCCACGCCCTTTTGATATCCTCTTCCTTGGCGCGCGCCAGCCCCGCTATCACAGCTCCCTGCACTTCGCCGGCGATGCGCCTGACCGCATCGAAGTCACCAGGCGAGGCGATCGGAAACCCGGCCTCAATAACGTCTACGCCGAGCCTGACAAGCTGCCTGGCGATCTGGATCTTCTCCTCCACGTTCATGGAGGCGCCCGGAGACTGCTCCCCGTCCCTCAGCGTCGTATCAAATATCTTTATTTTTCTCATCGGTTACCTCTGCTTCCCTTTGTTGCTTATCCTGCCTTGACGCGGATTTTCTCAGCACAAGGATAATATTTTCAATTATACCCCAAACCAGATATGTTATGGCAAAGATAAACAGGGCTGTCGAGGCATGGATCAGCATGAAAAAAAGAAAGATGACAACGACAACCAGAAACCAGAAGGGCTTCTTTTCCTTGAAGTCGATCTCCTTCAGGCCGTGATATCTGAGGGTGCTCACCATGAGGAGTGCGAGCACTATAGTGATGACAGGGAACAGATAATTCCTTGCCGGCAGGCCCTGCCAGAATTCATAGTAAAAAAGAACGATAGACGACAGGATCGTCGCAGCACCCGGAATCGGCATCCCCTTAAACGCCTTGGAACCTGGCGCCCCTGTCTGAACATTGAATCGTGCAAGTCTCAGCGCGCCGCAGGCGACAAACAGAAAAGCCGCGGCCCAGCCAAGCCTGCCAAAGGGCATCAGGGTCCATTTGTACATCATTATGGAAGGGGCAACGCCGAAGGCGACGAGATCCGAAAGGGAATCGAGCTCAATGCCGAACCGTGTCGAAGTGTTTGTCAGCCTCGCTATCCAGCCGTCAAGCCCATCAAAGATATTGGCCAGGATGATCGCCCATGCGGCGTTGACGAAGTTACCGTTGATCGCCGACATAATAGCAAAAAAGCCGCAAAACATGCCGCAGAGCGTCAGCGTATTCGGAAGCAGATATACGCCTTTTTTGGGTTGCCTGTCCGTGTGCGCCCTGTCTTCTGCAGTCACTTCAGTGAAATCCTCCCCAATATTGTCTCGCCGGCCCTGACCTTCTGCCCTAATTGTACCTCAATTCCCGCGCCCTTTGGTAAATAGATATCAAGCCTGGAGCTGAATTTGATAATGCCGTATCTCTCTCCCATGCCCAGGAGATCCCCTTCTGCCTTCCTGCATACAGCACGCCTCGCTACAAATCCTGC
>JACRHE010000101.1 GCA_016217695.1 Nitrospirota bacterium
CGATACGGCCGAAATACCCTGTGTAGTTACAGAGCGAGCATCCCTTGCCCCGAAACGTACGTCTGAGTGGCGGGAACCCTGCCTTAAGGAGCCCCGGCTGTGGCGTGGTCTCCTCCCTGCAGTCAAGGCATATCTTTTTGACGAGTCTCTGCGCAAGCACGCCGGTGATCGCCGAGTTTACCAGGTATGGCGGGAGGCCGATGTCAAGGAGCCGCGTAATGGTGGAGACCGTGTCGTTGGTATGCACTGTGCTCAGCACCAGGTGGCCTGTGAGGGCTGCCCGGATCGCGATATCGGCTGTCTCGAAGTCCCGCACCTCGCCCACCATGATGATGTCAGGGTCCTGGCGGAAAACCGAACGAAGGGCTATCGGGAATTTCATGCCGGTAGCCTCATTCACCTCTATCTGCGTAATGCCCGGCAACTTATACTCCACAGGGTCCTCGATACTGATGATGTTATCCCTTTCGTTGCGGAGCTGCTGGAGCACTGCATACAGAGTGGTGGATTTGCCGCTTCCGGTGGGGCCGGTGACGAGTACCATGCCCTGGGGAAGGCTGAAGGCCCTGACCATCTCCCTAAGGATATCCTCAGGGATACCGAGCCTGGCAAGCGGAATGAGGCCGGTGGTATGGTCCAGCAGGCGGATGACGATCGTCTCGCCGTACGCCGAAGGCATGGTCGAGATGCGGAGGTCGATATCCTTTTCAGCCACCCGCAGGGCGCTCCGTCCGTCCTGCGGAAGCATGCGGTTGGTGATGTCGAGGTGCGAAATGATCTTAACCCTGGAGACGACCGGGGCATGGATGTTCTTGGGAAATTTCATCACATCCCGGAGGTCGCCGTCAACGCGAAAGCGCACCTGCACATGAGTTTCGCGCGGCTCGATATGCACATCGCTTGCGCGCGACTTCACCGCGTCCACGAGGATCATCGTCACGAGCTTGATGATCGGCGGGGCAAGACTCAGTTTCTCAAGAGACTCGGTTGTCAGGCCTGCTTCCTCCTCCATCGGGGCTGCTCTCACGTATTCGACATTCTCGTAAGTCGGGATTTCCTGCAGAAGGTCATAGATATGCTCCACTGTACCGTAGTGTTTTTCTATAGCGCTC
The DNA here is from genome assembly GCA_016217695.1 of Nitrospirota bacterium. Taxonomy (GTDB): domain Bacteria; phylum Nitrospirota; class Thermodesulfovibrionia; order Thermodesulfovibrionales; family UBA6898. The sequence goes on from JACRHE010000101.1 coordinate 1,113, forward strand.
TGGATATCGGATTTAGCTGCTACGCAGGGAACGACTATCAGCCCGGTAGAGAACGAGAGATCGTCGATGCACTGGAAATCAAACGGATCTGCCATTGCAAGGGTGAGGCGTTTGCCGTCAATGTGCAGGGGAAAGACGCTTTTTTTCTCCGCCATATCACGGGGGATTATGGCGAGAACCTCGTTTGTTGCCTTAAGCCCGGAGCAGCCTACAAGGGGCATACCCAGTTGGCCGGCGAGGGCCTCGGATATCTGCTTGTCCGTAAGGAAGCCCATCTCAACGAGGATATCGCCGAGTTTCTTTTTGTTGACGGGCTGCAATATCAGGGCCTCATCAAGCTGCTTTTGCGTGACAAGCCTTTCTTCGAGGAGGACCGAGCCTAACTTCTTCATACTCCAATCGTACTGCCTGTCGGGCATCGGGTCAAGGGGGGAGCACCATTCAGCGGGGCAGGCATACTTCAAGAGCCTTTCAAGGCGATAAAATTTATTTTGGGGCATGGGTCAAGAAAACATACCTTGTCAACCAGTGTCATCCGGTCCATTATTCTCACAGGGCTTCCGATGCCTTTCAGGAATCGCTGCGAAAGGCTTATCAGTCCGCCTGCCCCGCTGTCTTACGTTAATCGTCTGATTTCACGGGTGTGCGGAAAAAAGCTTTTCGTCAGTACAGCAGACCTTCATACGCATTTGCGCTGTGTGCTCTGTTGACCTGGAAATGCTCCGATAACTGGCGCTTACGAAAAGTTTTTGAGGCATAGCCGTGAAATCTGTGCTGCTTACGGAATAAAATGGGCTTAATGATATAATGGAACCGTCGGCAAGCTCAGGAGGTGGTGAAATATGGAAGGCAAACGAGTGCGGGACAGCAGTGTTGTAATGGCTCAGGTCATGATACCCCAGGACGCAAACCCTGCCGGCAATGTCCACGGAGGCGTGATCATGAAACTCATCGATACTGCGGCGGCTGTTGTGGCAAGCCGCCACGCGCGCGCCAACACTGTGACGGCCTCAATCGACAGGCTCGATTTCCATAATCCGGTCTTTATCGGAGACCTGCTGTTTCTGAGGGCCGGCCTTAACCTCGTCGGCAGGACGTCGATGGAAGTCGGGGTCAGGGTAGAGGCGGAAAATATAGTCACCGGCGAGGTCAGGCATACCGCCTCCGCATATCTCACCTTTGTGGCCCTCGACAGCAGATGCAGGCCTCAGGAGGTGCCGCCTCTTATGCTCGAGACAGAAGAAGAGATACGGAGGAACAGGGAGGCTCAAAAACGGAGGGAGATCAGGCTTGCCGAAAGAAAAAGCGAGGCCGAATGCCAGATCGATTCAAGACAATGCGATTGAAATTATAAACTTATGCCGGATACCGAAGAGACGGGTCTGCTACTCTCCCGTTTCTTCAGCCCTTTCTTCAGCCGGTTCTTCAACCGCATTTTCCGGCTCATCACCGGACTCGATCATTCCCTCTTCCTGCTGCGGGGTCTCGTTATCACCCTTTTTCTGCCGCTTCTGCAGTTTTTCTTCCCGTTTTTTCTGGCGGGTGATCTCCTTTTTTCTCTTTTCGCTTCGGTAAGCGCCTGCACGTTTTGCCACAATCTCCTCCTTTTCACTGAATTACGAAAGTATAGCATGTATGGCAGGGGATTAGGAATACAACTGAGGACAACGCAGGTCTGTCAGGCTGTTATATTCAGGCTCAGGCAACCTGTTCGAGAGGGAGGTTTTCGATAGGTATGTATACCATGTCTTTGAGAGATAAAACCGCGCAGATACCGGTTTTCTTGATGGTGAATCAGGAGAGCCCACAATCCACCACCAATTTGAGCGGGTGACGGTCACTCCGGTTTTTTTGTATAATCCAGTAGAAGATGAACCAGATAGAGCTCTACAAGAAACTCCCGAAGAAGAACTGCGGCAGATGCAGCCTTAAGGCATGCATGCCTTTTGCCATTGCAGTGATAAAGGGGGACGCGGAGATTTCAGAATGTCCTCTTCTCACAGAAGAGGAGATGAACACGCTGAAGGGCTCCATCACGCCTTCTGACTGGAGAGAGGAACTTATCATAAAGCTGGGAGAGGACGTCAGGAGGCTGAAATTCGGGGAGATCGCCGAAGGCCTCGGGGCAACGATCAGGGACGGAGCTCTCGTAATAGCATGCATGGGGAGGGAGTTCAGCATATCCCCTGACGGCAAAGTGCTGTCAGCAGGCAGGATGACGCCGTGGATGAAGATACTTCTGCTGCAATATATAAAAACAGGCGGGAAGGAAAGACTGACCGGCGCCTGGGCCTCCTATCACGACCTGAAAGGCGGCATGGTAAAGGCCTCTTCCTTCTTAAGAGAATGCGAAGACCCGCTCAGGGAACTGCTCGACAGGGACCTTAAAGGAGTAGCAGCCATATTGGCCAGGATGGGCGCCGAGATGCAGGGAGGTTTTCCGACAACACACGCCTGGCGTCTATATCTCCTTCCGAAATTCCCGGTCGTGATCCTTTACTGGCCGGAGGAGGAAGACTTTCCTTCAAAGGTCAAGATACTCTTTGACTCGACTGCAGATACGTTCCTCGATGTCGAGTCGATCATGTTCCTGGTCGAAGGGCTCGTAAAGAACATAGAATTTGCCGGGGAAAGAGGCAAAGGGGTATAATCTCCAATGAAGACATGTGAGGTCTGCAAACAGCCGCTTGATAAGTGCATCTGCTGCCCTGAGTGAGGGCATATCTGCCCCCTGGACCTGGGGGAGTTGTTTTGTCCTGTATGCAAGCCGGAACCGGAAAAGAAAGAAACAGAAAAGACAAAAGACGAATGACACCTTTTCTATCCGGCATATATGCAGAAAGACTATATTTAATAAATGCGACAGAAAGATATATAAACTTTGTTGGAGGTAAGACATGGCAGACGAACATTCGTTTGATATCGTGAGCAAGGTAGATCTTCAGGAGGTCCTCAATGCGGTGCAGCAGGCTATGAAGGAGATCAGCCAGAGGTTTGACTTTAAGGGGAGCAAGAGCAATATTGAGTTGAACAAGGAAAAACATGAGCTCACCCTGATCTCCGACGACGATACAAAGCTCAAGAGCGTCACAGACATCCTGCAGACAAAGCTCATCAAAAGGGGCGTATCCCTGAAGGCGCTCGGTTATGGAAAGGTTGAGGAGGCAGCAGGGGGAACAGTGCGGCAGCTCATTACGCTCCAGCAGGGCATACCGGTAGAAAAGTCCAAGGAGATCGTAAAGCTCATCAAGGATACCAAGATGAAGGTCCAGGGCGAGATACAGAAGGACCAGGTGAGGGTAAAAGCAAAGAAGATCGATGACCTTCAGGCCCTCATGAAGATCATAAAGGAAAAGGACCTGGGCATACACATAGAGTTCATCAATTACAGGTAGCACCAGCTTCAAATGAACCTGACTGAAAGGATTTGAGGATTGCTGCCCGCCCAGTCCAAGGCAACAATGAGCAAATTCGCATTATAAGCCTCCGCCGCCTATAGTTGACATTGCCTTTGAGTCTTGATAGCCTCTAGCTATACGATAGAGGAGTAGGCATTATGACAAAGGGGCGGGATAACAGCGGAACAGAGGTTGCTTCGTCATTTTTTTCCTTCGAAGAGTATCCTTCCCTTTTTGTGAGTCAACCGACTGCTGCCTTAATAACCTTGCCATACACCCATCAGCGGTTAAGTACAGACTTTTTAGAGAGTACAAGGCAGTATCCGGATAGTACAGAGTTGGTGTGTCTTGGCTGCTGAAATGCGGGAAAAGAAAAAAAATGCGTGCTCCGACCCGCAGTCAAACGGTCGGGGATCCTTTCGTTTTCAGCTTCTGATCAGTATCTGCGGGGTGTTTGTTGCAGGCGTCGGGCTCGTTGCTCTTCTCGGATGGGCGCTTGAACTGCCCGTTCTCTCCAGCCTTGGCTCTGGCAGGATTCCGGTGGCCCCGAGCACGGCGGGATTGTTCGTGGTGTATGCCGGTGCGATTTTTCTCCGCACCCATTTCCTGAAAAACCGCGTATCGTACTGGACGGGCATAGCCATCAATTCAGCCGGGGCGCTGCTTGCGGCGCTGCTGTTCGTATTGTCCCTGCTCGGCATACGGCTGGAGGCCGAACACCTTGGTTTTAACGTGGTGAATAAACCAGGTGAAATACCGGTTGGTCATATATCTCCGGTCACGGCATTCTGCTTTCTGCTCTCGTCCCTGTCGTATCTTTTGTCTCTGCCGTCGTCGAGCAACCGGCGCTGGCCGGCCAACATCGCCTGGTGGCTTGCCTGCTGCCTGATCACGGCTGGCTCTACCCTGGTTCTGGCCTATCTCTATGGAACGCCTATGCTCTATGGCAGCGTTTTTATCCCTCCGGCAGCTCTGACAAGTATGGCGTTCATTGCTCTAGGAACCGCACTGTTCGCCCTGGCATCGCCCCTCGCCTGGTCAGCCCGTCCGTACGCCGAATCCACTACGCGCGCCTCATACACATTCTTCCTGGTTTTCGTCTTTCTAACGACCGGCATTGTGATCGCTGGGTACCTGTATTACCGGAACTACGAAATACGCCACAGGACAGAGGTGGAAAGCCAGCTTTCCGCCGTCGCAGATCTGAAGGCGGATGAACTTGTTCGTTGGCGAAAAGAGCGACTGGCAGATGCCGGAGTCTTCTACAATAATGTTAACTTTTCAGAAAGTCTTCAAGGATATTTGAAAAAGCCAAAGGATGCGGAGCTTCGGAAAAGACTTAAGACATGGATGAATCGCATGCAGGAGGTCTCACAGTATGACCAGATCTTCCTGCTTGATGAAAGCGGCACAGAGCAGATAGCGATCGTCGCGGAGCGGACGCCGATAGCCAGCCACGTGCGCATGCGTGCGGCAGAAACCCTGGGTACGAAAAAGGTAGCCTTTGAAGATTTCTACCTGAATGAACATAACAGGCGCGTCTATCTGGCAGTCCTTGTCCCGATCTCGGAAGGAGGGGGCACAGGCCGTGCCTTAGGGACTCTTATCTTCCGCATCGACCCTGAGCAGTATCTCTATCCGTTCCTCAAACGCTGGCCGACGCCCAGCGGGACCGCCGAAACCCTGCTTGTTCGACGCGAGGGAAATAACGTCCTCTTCCTGAACGAACTGAGATTTCGAAGGGACACTGCTCTCAATCTTAGGCGTCCCCTTGACCATGTGGAACTGCCGGCAGTCCAGGCGGCCCTTGGCAGGGAGGGAATCGTGGAGGGCTGGGATTACCGGGGCGTGCCTGTAATAGCAAATGTTCGCACGGTCCCCGAATCTCCGTGGTTTCTGGTGGCCCGCATGGATAAGTCTGAAATGTATGCGCCGGTGCGGGAAAGATTGTGGCTGATGATAGCGCTCGTCACAGCCCTGCTTATCGGTGCTGGCGCAGGAACAGGCCTGATCTGGAAGCGGCAGCGTTCACTTTTTTACCGGGAGAAGTACGACGCAGCGGAGGCGCTGCGCCTGGCGCATGACCACCTAAGACGTTTCGTAGATTCCAACATCGTCGGTGTCGTCATCGCAAGCCCGTCCGGGGGCGTCATTGAGGCCAATGATTACTATCTGCGCTTGATCGGCTACACGCGAGAAGAGTTCGAGCAGGGCATGGTTGACTGGCGCGCCATCACACCGCCTGAATGGCTTCCTGCCGACGAGCATGCGATCGAAGAACTGCGCGAGCGGGGCACCTGCACGCCTTACGAGAAGGAATATCTCAGGCGCGACGGGACCCGGGTCTCGGCCTTCCTGTCCGACGCCATGCTGCCGGGACCCGAGGAACAAATTGCCGCGTTCGTTCTCGACATCACGGAGCGCAAAAAAGCGGATGAGGCGCTCGGCGCGTCGGAGCGTCAATACCGGCAGCTGGTGAACAACGCGCTTGTTGGCGTATACAGGGCAACCCAGGAAGGGAAGTTCCTCTATGTTAACGATGCGCTGGCCAGGATGTTAGAATGCGAAGACGCGGATGAACTGCTGCAGTTGCCCGTCGAGATACGATACAAAAGACCCGAGGACCGGAAGGCCTTTCTGGATATCCTCAAGGAACAGGGCAAGGTCCCTTACTATGAGGTCGACGTTCCCACGAAGACCGGAAAATTGAAAACGATCATGTTAAGCGCCATTCTTGAAGACGGTATCATTACCGGCATGGTCACTGATATCACCGAACGCAAGCACCTGGAATCGCAGCTCCGCCATGCACAGAAGATGGATGCCGTCGGCACGCTGGCGGGTGGCATTGCGCACGATTTCAACAATATCCTCAATGTGATCATAGGTTACGGCACCATGGTGATGGACGGGTTGGAAGCCGATAGTCCTTCAAAGGGCCGGATGAATGAGGTGCTCGCCGCTGCAGAGAGGGCTGCGACTCTTACCAGGAGACTTCTTACCTTCAGCAGAAAACAGCTTGCCGAGGTGAAGCCCATTAATATCAATGAGCTTATGACCGATATCCAGAAAATGCTCGGCCGGATCATAGGAGAGGATATCGATTTCAATCTGAACCTTGAGGACAGGCGCCTGGTAGTGATGGCCGACGCCGGGCAGATAGAGCAGGTTCTTCTGAACCTTGCCGCAAATGCCAGGGACGCAATGCCGAACGGCGGAAGACTGACGATCGGCACCGGTCGTGAGGAAGTAGATGATGAATATGTTGCAGTTTATGGATACGGAACGCCGGGAATGTATGCGCTTATCACGGTTGCCGATACAGGACAAGGGATCGACGCGGAAACGCAGAAAAAGATATTCGAGCCTTTTTTTACAACAAAAGGCATAGGAGAAGGAACGGGACTAGGCCTTGCAATCTCCTACGGAATAATAAAACAGCATAACGGCTACATCAAGGTCTACAGCGAACCGGGCCAGGGCGCCGTCTTTAAAATATATCTGCCTCTCATTGAAGAAGCGGCGTCCCCGGTCAGCAAGACAGAGGCCCCTGTACCTGTCAAGGGCGGCAATGAAACGGTCCTCGTGGCCGAGGATGACCCAGCGCTGCGGACGCTGTCAAGAATAGTCCTGGAGTCATTCGGCTACAGTGTTATCACAGCAGAGGACGGGGAAGATGCGATCACAAAATTCATGGAATTCAGAGAGCGGATACACCTTGTCATGCTTGACATGATCATGCCGAAGAAAAACGGGAAAGAGGTCGGTGAAGTGCTCAGGAAAGAGAACCCTCTTGTAAAAATACTCTTTATGAGCGGTTATACCATGGATATTATCAAAAACAGGGAACTGACAGAATCCGGCTTTGAGTTCATCCATAAGCCTATCAGGCCTCAGGACCTTTTGATAAAGGTGCGGGAGATTCTGGATAAATGAAACCCACGTGTAAATAGAGGGGGGGCAAATGGGCAATGAAAAAATACTCGTCGTGGACGATGAGGAGCTAAATCTTAAGCTGCTCAGTTCGTGGCTGATTCCGGAAGGATATGATATCGACTTCGCCTTAAACGGCAAGGAAGCGATATTGAAGAGCAAGCTGTACAAACCCGATCTTATCATCCTCGATATCATGATGCCCGGAATGTGGGGATATGAGGCATGTGCCCAGATAAAATCAGACCCCGAAACAAGAATCATACCCATAATCATGGTGACGGCGCTTCATGACAGGGCCTCCAGATTGAAAGGGGTTACAGCCGGCGCGAACGATTTCCTTACCAAACCCATCGACAGGGCCGAACTTATCGCCCGCTCAAAGAATCTTCTCAAGATCAAGGCGTTCGAAGACTTCATGCTCAAACACAATCAGATACTTGAGAGAGAGGTCCGCGAAAGGACGCAGGACCTTCGGAATATGAGCGCTGAGATGGTGCGGAGATTGACAACAGCAGCGGAATTCCGGGATACGGACACCGGCACCCATATATCGAGGATAGGGCTTTATTCCAACAAGATTGCAGAGGCTATGGATATGCCGATGGACTTTATTGAGACGATAACCTTCGCGAGCCCGCTGCACGACATAGGAAAGATAGGAATTCCAGACAGTATACTGCTTAAGCCGGGACCTCTTACCAAAGACGAATTTGAGATAATGAAGACGCATTCCGCTATCGGCGAGAAGATACTCTCAGGCTCAATCTATCCCAGGATTCAGATAGCCGCATCCATTGCCCTTCATCATCACGAACGATGGGACGGAGGGGGATATCCCGGAGGGCTAACAAGAGAAGAAACTCCGCTTGAGGGCAGGATAGTCATGCTCGTCGACCAGTATGACGCCCTGAGGTGTCAAAGGCCATACAAACCAGCCTTTGACCATCAAAAGACTTTCAGGATTATAACTGAAGGCGACGGGAGGACAATGCCGGAACACTTTGATCCGGCAGTCCTCAATGCCTTTAAAGAAATCGCGCCCTTGTTTGAGGAGATATTCGAGCAGCACCAATAAGGAAGGGTTAATCCTCCGCCATGCATTTTCTTCCTATTGACGTGCCTGCATTCTGATACTACACTGGAAATGAAGCGATGGAACCTTCATATAAGATTCTTATTGTTGATGATGATTTTGAGATCAGGGGGCTGCTGGAGACATTCCTCACCTCTGAGGGACATCTCTGTGAAACGGCCTCAAGAGGCAATGAGGCGTTACAGAAGACGCTGAAGACTCAATACGATGCGGTCGTAACAGACATAAAGATGCCGGACATGGACGGCATCACCCTTACGACCGAGATACTGAAAGAACACCCCGAGATGCCGATCATGGCCATGACCGGATTCTCCGTTGAATATTCAGAGAAAGAGACCATCGATGCCGGTGCCAGCGATTTTATCACTAAGCCCTTCACACTTACAGAGTTTTCGGCCCGCCTCCGCAAGATGATGAGGGACCATGCACTGCGCCGCATAGATACCGGCGTTGAAAAGAGGATAGAGAGCCTGAAAAACGAGATTGACCTGCTGAAGGATCTGGCATATTACGATCCCCTCACAGGGCTTCCTAACCGCAAGCTGTTCCTCGAACGACTTACCCAGACGCTGGAGTCGGCAAAGCGTTATCACAACATTGCAGCCATACTGTATTGCGACCTTGATGACTTTAAACAGATCAATGATACATTCGGACATGAGGCCGGAGATCTTCTCCTTAAGGAAGTGACGCGCAGGCTTTCTGCCTCGGTGCGAGGGGCTGACACAGCGGCACGCATGGGGGGAGACGAGTTCACAGTCATACTGGTCCGCATCACGAAGGCAGAGGAGGCGGCAAATGTAGCAAGAAGAATACTTGACGCCCTTTCTGCGAGCTTTCTTCTGGAAGGCAGCGAATACTCCATCAGCGCCAGCATCGGGATCAGCATCTATCCATCCGACAGCACCGACGCCGAGAACCTGATACGGTTTGCCGACACAGCAATGTACGAGGCCAAGCAGCAGGGGAAAAACAGATGCCGGTTTTATCAGGACCTGCAGAATGAAAGCAAATAGGACCGGCAGGGAAGAGATGTGAGCGCAATCAAAACAATTCTTGTAGCAGATGATGATAGTGCGCTTCTGAAAATGATTCAGGAAGCGCTCTCGGTCCACGGCTATTCGTGCGAAACCGCAGAAGACGGGACAACGGCTCTGGACATCCTCAACAGAAGATCATCAGACCTCATGATTACCGATGTTGTCATGCCGGGCATAAACGGTTTCGAGCTTACGGAAAAGGCGAAACAGCTGCATCCTGCCATGTTGGTCATGGTCATGACGGGTTTCAGCGAGGAAGACTCATATAACAGGGCGATAGTGGCCGGCGCCTCCGACTTCATTAAGAAACCCTTCACAATTAATGAACTCCTCGTGCGGATAGGCAGGATAGATAGGGACTCCCTTGTCCTCGCAGAGATAAGGAAAAGAGAGCAGGAGCTCAAGACAGTCTCACAGGAGATGATATCAGGGGTTCAGGATGAATCCCTCAAGCGCATCACCGACCTGGAACAGGCCATTAAAAAGCTAAAGGAAAATATAGCTGGTCACTGAGACGGAAAGGGTCAGCTTCTCCATGAAACACCGATTAGTTCAAGGCCACTGCCTCAAAAACTTTTCGTAAGCGCCGGATATCTGAATCTTTTCCGGTTGAGCAGAGCAGGTAGAGTCCGGTTAATAAAACATGCCTTGTACTGACGAAAAGCTTTTTCCGGCATAGCCTTGAAATTTATGAACAATCCTAAAGACCGCAGTTGGCAGGGCGGTCGGAGCGAAGACAGCGCTGTCAACTGCAGAATAGAGGATAATGTGGTGCTAATATGTCAGTTTCTTCCATTCAGACGGGGTGTTGACGTTCCTCCACGCATAGGCCAGGGAATCCGGAATAACAGGGCTGATCACCTTGGGGTGGTCCGCAATCTTCTGGAGTTTTACGATCCCCTCTGAGGCGAGCGATTCGATATATCCAAAGATCATCGGCTCATAACACGCCCCTGTGGTCTCCACTGTCCTGGCTGATGAAAGACGTGGAAGTACGGCCCAGACTCCCGGTCTCCTCTGGTCCAGAAGCCAGTTCCATGCCTTTTCATCCATGAGAGGCATATCAACGGCAGAGATGATCCAGGAACTGTCCAAGGCCCAGCGAAAGGCGCTCAGCATTCCGGCCATGGGGCCACGCACATCGCTGACATCCGGCAGCCTTTCGATGCCCCTTAAGGACAGAGGAAGATCCGAAGAGCCGAGAAACATCGTTTTCTGAGCAATGAGCGACAGGGTATCGAAGGACCTTTTCACAAGAGTTTTTCCACGGAATTTCAGAAGCGCCTTTGAGGTTCCCATGCGAAGACTCCTGCCACCTATCAGGAGACCTGCCATAACAGGCCGCCGGGCTAAGGACTTCTCAAGCTCTGAATAGATATATTCAAGAAATTTCTCGAGATAGCCGGTCTCATCCCTGAACAGGACAGTTACCGGCGACTTTTTTCCCCGGACAGTGAATTTTTTTTGCCTAGAGGGCTCAAGCCAGACGCCTGACAGCTCTGACTGCTTATGCCCCTCGACGATAATGAGGTCCAGTCCCGGGGGGAAAACTTCAAGTGCGTCTCCAAGATTCTTGCCTGCCATGGGATAACGGGCAAAACCCTGATATAAGTCATGAGCAGAGACAAAATCAGCGCCTGCCCTGTAAAAACGGTCTGTGTCCTTCCCTTCCCTGTCAGGACTCAGCATATGGTGCACATGCTTGAGGATGCCGACTGAGATGCCCTGTTTCCTAAGTTCAGGCAGCGCCCTCTCGATCAGGGTCGTCTTCCCTGATTCAGAATAACCGCTGACGCTGATAATGCAGGAATGTGTCATAATAATCAGGTAGATTGTATGGCATGCTGTCCTGCCTTGTCAAAGGGTATGTCTCCTGAACATAGGGTTATAGACGCATGCATCTGAAAGCTGCAGATGGAGGTAAGAAATGCTGAGAGTGATGTTTCTCTGCACAGGCAATTCCTGCCGCAGCCAGATGGCTGAAGGCTTTGCCCGGACGCTCGGCAAGGGTTTTATCGATGCTCACAGCGCAGGCCTTATGCCCGCCGGCCTCAACGAGCGGACCGTTAAAGTTATGAAGGAGGCCGGGATAGATATCTCGGATCAGGAGTCGAAGGAGATCGACGAGGATTTCCTCCGCTCAATGGATGTTATCATTACTCTCTGCGACAACGCAGCAGAGGCATGTCCGCGTACCCCTCCGGAGATCAGGCGCCTTCACTGGCCTGTCAAGGACCCGGTCGGAACCATCGGCTCCGAAGATAAGATAATGTCGGAGTTCCGCAGGGCGCGCGACGAGATAAAGAAAAAGATTAAAGACTTCCTTGAGGAGCAGGGGATACAGTAAGGCACCTGCCGGGTCAATAATCACAACCGAAAACAGCTACGGAACAAAATCAGGCTTTAATCGTTAAAATTAGCAGTAATGACCACGCAATCTGATGATCTCCATCTAATAGAAAGATTCAAAGACGGCGATAACTCGGCGTTCGAAGAGCTTATCCTTAAATATCAGGACCGGATATATAACCTCTGCAGGCATATGCTCGGCAATGCCCATGACGCCGAAGATATGGCCCAGGACAGTTTTATCAAGGCATATCAGAACCTCAAAAGGTTCAGGCCAGAGGCGTCCTTTTATACCTGGCTGTACAGGATTGCCGTCAATACCTGTCTGGACTTCAAGAAAAGGCCTTTCTTCGAATCCCTGTTCAGGACCTCCGATAAGGGTGAAGAGTTCGTTCTGGAGCCGATATCAGAAGGGCCCTCCCCGGAAAAAGAGTTGGAAACAAGGCAGATGATGCATGCCTTGCAGAAAGGCCTCGCCCAATTATCACCCAAATTCCGTACCGTCCTGATTCTCAGGGAAATGGAAGGGTTTTCATACGAAGAGATCGCAGAGGTCCTGGATTTATCCACCGGAACAGTAAAATCCAGGATTTCCAGGGCAAGGGAAGAGCTGAAAAAATCGATGACAAAATTTACGGAACAAAAAAGAAATTGAATCGTTTAATCATCAGGAGGCAAAGATGAAATGCTCAGAGGCACATAAACTTATATCGCCTTACATCGACAGTGAACTGTCGGAAAAGGAAAGGAATGCTGTTGAAAACCACCTGAATGTTTGCCCCGGGTGCCGGACGGAATTGGAAGAGACCAGGCAGTTGCAGGGCTTATTTGAAGGCGTGGCTGAATATAAGGCGCCGTATGGTTTTCAAACGAGGGTAATGGCAAATCTGGCCGCGGGCAGGCCTGCCAAAAGATATAGCATACCGATACTGACCAGGTTTGCAGAGGCGGTAGCGGTGATTGGGGTCATTGCCATAGGTATGATTTCTGGTGCCTCACTGGTGAAGGGGCCATCGCCGGAGAAGGCGCAAATCATGGTCGCTTCTCTTTCCCTTGACCTGTTTGAGCCGACGCCTCCCGGTTCACTGGGTGGGGTGTATCTTGCGATGACTGAGGTGAGAGATGAAAAATAGCACCCTGAAATTTCTCCTGTTTGTCTCCCTGGTATTAAATATCTCCTTCCTGGGAGCTGCAGGATATCAATATTACAGTAAGGCAAACTACTGGACCTCACCTTTCGGCTACAAGATGAAGAAGGATCATTTCCTGTTTGAAGCGCTTTCTCTGCGTCCGAACCAGTTGAAGGCCATGAGGGAAGCCGCTACTACGTTCAGAACGGTAATCGATGATAAAAGGCAGGCGATCGCCTCAAAAAGAAAAGACCTCATTACGATGATGCGTCAGGACAATCCTGACAGAATGGCCCTCGCAGCAGTTGTATCCGAAATCAGCGGCATGCAGGAAGAGATGCAGCGGATGATAGCGATGCATATGCTCAACATGAAGGCCGGGCTTGACACAAATCAGCAGAAACAGTTTCTCGACCTGATAGAGAATGCCATGACAGAGGGGAGGCAGATGGGATGCCCGCCGACGGAAAGCAATTAACAGCCCTCATTGTTGCGGCCTTTCTTTTTCTATTTTCCGGCACCGGCGTATACGCAGAGACAGAGGAGCTTGCAGGAAAAACCCTTACCCTGCTCGAATGCATTTCGCTGGGATTGAAACAGAATCCCCTGACCACGATAGCAGCCCAGAGCCTTAAGGCTGCACAGGAGAAGATCGGAGAAGCAAACGGCGGCTATTATCCTACGTTCAGATTATCATCGACATATACCTTCACATCTCAGCAGGAGAAGACACCGCTCGGCGCCGATGTTTTCGACACAAGGCTGTTTCTCAGGCAGACGCTCTTTGACGCGGGGGCAACATCGAATCTCGTCAAAACCATTCGGCATGCTGCAACAGCCCGGGAATTTGAGGTCCGGCAGACTGCAGCCGACATTATATTAAATACGCGGACCTCATTTTACGACGTGCTGAAGAAGATGGACCTGGTTGCAGTGACAAAGGCCTCTTTTAAAACAGCTGAGAGGCATCTGGAGCAGTCAAGGGAACTGTACAAAGAGGGACTGGCACCGCGGTCCGATGTGATAAAGTCGGAGGTTCGGGTCTCCGGTGCAGGGCTTGAGGTCATACGGGCCGAAAACGCCCTGCTTTCGGCTAAGGCAACCCTCGCAACAGTGATGGGACTTCCCGCGACAGCGGACTTCGACCTCTCGGACAAAAAAGAAAGAGATCAGCTGCCGGCCCTCCCCTCGCTAAAGGATGTGGTGGCGAGCGCTTATGATCAGAGGCCAGAACTGCACGGAGCCCGGGCAAGGATCTCCTCGGCTGAGGCTGGAGTCCAGCAGGCAAAGAGCGGGCTATACCCTAACATCAGTCTGGACGCCTCTTATGGATGGCAGAAAGAGAGCTATTTCCCTGATGAGCGAAAGTGGAGCGTGGGTCTGACCGTCGGCCTCCCCGTCTTTGAGCAGATTACCACCAGGTCGAAGATAGGCCAGGCTATGGCAAATCTGGCCGGGGCTGAGGCAGTCGGGTTGCAGACCAGGAGAAACATCGAGCTTGAAGTTCAGCTGGCATGGCTTTCAATGAAAGAGGCAATGGAAAGACGCTCTGTTACAGAAAAGGCGCTGGAGCAGGCCGAGGAAGACATGCGGGTTTCCGAGGGCCGCTATAAAGAAGGTGTAGGCAATATCCTTGAGGTGATCGATGCTCAGACCGCGCTGACTCAGGCAAGGACAGAAAATGTGATCACCCTGTATGACATCGCAAATGCCGGAGCGCGGCTTGATAAGGCAGCAGGTAAAGATATACCGGAGGAAATCAATAAATGAAGAAAAAGCGGTTTGTCATCATCATCATTTTTATCGCTGTTTTAACAGCATCGGCTGTAGCCTACAAGAAGTTTGCAGGCATGGCGGCAAAGGAACCGTTTTTTACAACAGAGACCTTAAAGAAGCGTGACATCGTCTCATCAGTTCAGGCAACAGGTGTTGTCCGGGCAAAGACAGGGGCTGAGGTGAAGGTCGGCGCGAGGATCTCCGGCAGGGTAGAAAGACTCTACGCCAATATCGGCGATGTCGTAAAAAGGGGCCAGTTGATAGCCGGCCTGGAGCAGGAGGACTTAAGGGCAAAGGTTAACGAGGCAAAGATGAATCTCAGGATTGTCGAGGCCAACCTGGACCTTGCCCGGAAAAACCTTCAGCGCATGCAGAACCTCTTTGCAAAGGATTTCGTATCGAGAGACAAGGTTGATCTGGCTGAACGGGATCTCAGGGCTGCCCAGGCGCAGGCAGACCAGATCAGGGAAAACATCCGCTTCAACGAAACCCAGATGTCATATGCGAGCATCCATGCGCCGATCGCAGGGGTTATCGCCTCTGTGGCGACACAACAGGGTGAAACTGTCTCAGCGTCATCGCTCAATGTCCCTACCTTCGTAACTATCGTGGACTTAAACAGGCTTGAGGTCTATGCCTATGTCGACGAGACGGACATAGGCAAGATACAGCCGGGGCTTGAGGCCACTTTTTCCGTTGATTCCTTCCCTGAAAAAGATTTCAGGGGGAAGGTTACCGCCATCTATCCGAAGGCTACGCTACAGGACAATGTGGTCTATTACATAACGATCATCTCAATAGAAAACCCGGAAGGCAAACTAAAGCCGGACATGACAGTGAATGCGACGATATATCTGAATAAACGAGAAAATGTGCTTGCAGTCCCCAATAAAGCGATAAAGAGAGAGGGCGGAAAGAAAGTCATTACAGTGCTTGAAGATGGCAGGACAATACAGAAAGAGATAAGAACAGGGTGGAAGGACGGCAATTATACAGAGGTTATTGAAGGGCTGAAGGAAGGTGAAGTGGTTATTACGGGTGAAACAGTGAAAACGGAAAAAGAATAAATCGTTAGGAGGTTTTTAATAATGATTGAGTTGAGAAATATCTCGAAGAAGTACAAAAAAAATGGTCCTCTTGAGGTTAAGGTCCTTGAGGACATAAATCTTGAGATCGGCAAAGGCGAGTTCGTTGCGATAATGGCTCCCTCAGGCATGGGGAAGTCCACGCTGATGAATATCATCGGTTGTCTTGACAAGCCTACGAGCGGAGAGTATTTTCTTGACGGGGCTGAAGTTGATAAGATGAACGACGATGAACTCTCGCGAACAAGGAATAAGAAGATAGGTTTTGTCTTTCAGTCCTTCAACCTTCTGCCGAAGACGACTGCACTTGAAAATGTGGAACTGCCGTTAATCTACTCGCCCGATGATGTAGATATTAAGGCCAGGGCGAAGGCAGCGCTTGAGTCTGTCGGCCTTGGAGACAGAATAGACCATATTCCGTCAGAACTGTCCGGCGGCCAGCAGCAGAGGGTTGCCATTGCAAGGGCACTGGTGAACGATCCTGCGCTTATCCTGGCCGACGAGCCGACCGGCAACCTCGACACAGCTTCGAGCGCCGAGGTGATGAACATATTCAGAAGGCTTAATCAGGACGGCAGGACCATTGTACTTGTAACCCACGAGCCGGACGTTGCTGAACAGGCGAAAAGGATAATCAGGATGAAGGATGGACAGGTGGTAAACGATGAAAGGAGGGACGCATAATGTCCGCCGGAAAGATCATTAGTCTCTCGCTCAAAGGGCTTTCAAAATACAGGATGAGAACATTTCTCATGATGCTCGGCATCATCATCGGCATAGCAACCCTCACCGTAATCGTCTCTGTCAGCAAGGGCATGCAGAAGAAGGTCATGAAGGGCATCAGAAGCTTTGGACCCAATGCTGTCATGGTCTCGGCAGGGGGAGGAAAGATGTTCGGCCCTCCTGACGACAAGGTGACGACCCTCACTCTTGAAGACGCTGATGCCATCAGAGAGTCTGTCAAGGGGATCAGGGCCTTTTCCCCGTTTACGGTAAATCTGGAACAGAACATCATTTATGGCAGCAAAAACTCGACGGCCCCTGTAGTCGGGGTGACCCCTGAATTTGCAGACGCCTGGCAGTGGTATGCTGAAAAGGGGGAGTTCCTGAGCGATGAAGACATTGCCTCGATGTCCAAAAACTGCATGCTCGGCCGGACAGTCGTGAGCGAGTTGTTCGGAGAGCAGGACCCTATAGGTGAGACGATAAGGGTAAACAACACGAATTTCAGGGTCGTCGGCGTCCTGGGCAGGAGGGGGACCAGTCCGCACGGCATGGACATGGACAGAAGGGTCATGGTGCCGATTACAACAGCTATGAAGAGGCTATACAATATCACCCACATCGGCATGATCAGGATATATCTCGATGATGCATCGAGGCTCGAAGAAGTCTCAAAGACCGTCACGGCAATCCTAAAGGAGCGTCACCACATAAAGCCGCCCCAGGAGGATGATTTCAGGGTGACAAATACAATGTCGATGGCGAAAATGGCTAAGGGCGTATCAAAGACACTCGGCACGTTTCTCGGCTTGCTGTCATTGATATCGCTTGGAATAGGCGGGATCGTCATCGCCAATATCATGTTTATTTCGGTGAATGAAAGAAAAAAGGAAATAGGCATCAGAAGAGCCTTCGGCGCAACTGCAGGGGATATAAAGAAGCAGTTCCTCGGAGAGGCGCTCTTTGTAACCATCAGCGGCGGATTTGCAGGGACTGTCCTGGGCATTGTTGTTTCCATTGGAATGGCCGCCATCAGAAAGATGCCGGTAGAACTTTCATGGGAGCCTTTTGCGCTTGCCGTTGTTTTTTCGACCCTTGTCGGCCTGATCGCCGGAATCCAGCCGGCAAAACGGGCAGCAGCAATGGACCCTGTTAATGCCATAAGAGGATAGTGAAACTCCTTAAAGGCACACGCATAGCCCTCAAAACGCTCTTTAGCCATAAGATGAGGACGGCTCTTGCCACATTAGGAATTGTTGTCGGGGTCTGTTCGGTTATCCTGATGGTTGCCATTGGTGATGGCGCCCAGAAAGAGATACTTTCAAAGATACAGGCAATGGGCACGGACCTTGTAATTGTAACCTCCGGACAGGTGAAGATCATTGCAGGCAGGCAGAGACAGACCGGCAATGTCACCACCCTAACCTTGCGGGATGCGAAAACGATTTTAGAGGAGTCGCAGTACGTAAAAGCCGCTGCCCCCGCACAGGCGAAAAAAATGCTCGTTAAATATGAGGCGCTGAGTACCG
Organism: Nitrospirota bacterium; assembly: GCA_016217695.1. GTDB lineage: Bacteria > Nitrospirota > Thermodesulfovibrionia > Thermodesulfovibrionales > UBA6898. The sequence goes on from JACRHE010000101.1 coordinate 19,175, forward strand.
GCACCTCTGTAACCGGCACGACCGAAGCCGTTGTACCGATAAGAAACCTGGCCCTTCTGAAGGGCAGATTTTTCACGGCAGATGAAGACAGGACCCTGCAACGGGTTGCCGTCATCGGCAGGACCGTTGCAAAAAATCTCTTTGAGAACAGAAATCCGGTAGGGGAGACCATTCGCATCGGCAAGGTCGCCTTCGGGGTCATAGGTGTCCTTAGGGAAAAAGGGACAGACCTTGTGGGCAATGATCAGGATGATGTCATCTATATACCGGTAAACACGGCGCTGAGGAGATTATTCAACCTGACCTATATCAATAATATTTATCTGCAGGCGAGAGGTTCTGATGATATCGATAAAGCAGCCTCGGAGATAAGGGATATTCTGCGCGAGAAGCACCGGCTGCAAAATAAGCCTGATGACTTTACCATCCAGAGCCAGACAGAGATTCTGAAGACAGAGAAAGAGACGTCCCAGACATTCACAAACCTGCTCAGCGCTGTTGCAGGCATATCTCTTGTTGTCGGAGGCGTAGGAATCCTCGCCATCATGCTCATATCAATAAAGGAACGAACACGGGAGATAGGTATTCGCAGGGCGGTCGGTGCGCTGAAAAAAGATCTCCTGCTTCAGTTTATTGTGGAATCTCTTGTCCTCAGCGCAAGCGGCGGTATTGTCGGGATTATGCTTGGTGTAATACTCTCTCTGAGCGCGTCCTACTTCACAAAATGGCCCCTGAGCCTTTCCCTCCCTGCAATCGTCATCTCTTTTTTGTTCTCCGCGCTGATCGGCCTGATCTTCGGTGTCTATCCTGCCGCGAAGGCAGCAAGGCTGGACCCTATAGAGGCGCTAAAGGCTGAATAAGGGCGACCCGGGAAATGCTAAACTATCTAATAGCGCCAGGCTTAATTGCCGAGCCGCCTAAGAAGCACTGCGTCTTGCTGTAACTTACAACTGCTGCAAAAACCCGGGGGCTTGATGGAAAAGGATAAAAGAATATTCGGCTTCGGTAAAAATGTAACCGTTGCCGGGCTGATCAGCTTTTTCATGGACGTAAGTTCGGAGATGATCTATCCTCTTGTCCCGCTTTTCCTTACAAATGTCCTTGGAGTAAACAAATCGGTCATCGGTCTTATCGAAGGGATAGCCGAATCGACCGCCAGTCTGCTCAAGGTCTTTTCCGGCTGGTTTTCCGACAGGATAGGTAATCGCAAGTGGCTCATGGCAGCCGGCTATGGCATATCAACGCTGAGTAGGCCCATCGTTGCCCTTGCATCCGGCTGGCATCAGGTGCTGGGCGCCCGCTTTATCGACAGGTTCGGAAAGGGGGTCCGCACAGCGCCGCGGGATGCAATCATAGCTGAGTCTGCAGACAGGACGCACCTTGGAAGGGCCTTTGGTTTTCATCGGGCAATGGATACGATGGGTGCTGTCGTCGGCCCTGCGCTGGCCTTCTTCTTTCTGGGGCTGTTTTCAAACGATTATCGCAGGGTCTTCTGGCTTTCCATGGTACCTGGTGCGATTGCAGTGCTCCTGATAATCTTCTTCATCTCGGAAAAGAAAAAGGCCTCTGCCGCTCATGCAGACAGGCCGAAACTGACCCTCAACCATTTTGACTGGAAGTTCAGATTCTTCGTCGTCATAGCAGGCATTTTTGCCTTCGGCAATTCCAGCGATGTGTTTCTGATCCTGAGGGCTCAGCAGGTGGGTGTTTCAACCGTCATGATCCCTGTGGTCTATCTGATCTTCAATCTTGTCTATTCCCTCTCGTCCATTCCTGCAGGCGTGGCTGCTGACCGGTTCGGGAAAAAGAGGGTTATCCTTATGGGATTTGTCTTGTTTGCATTTCTTTATTATGGCTTTGCAATCGCCTCCGGCACCAGGGTCATCTGGATTCTTTTCGGCCTGTACGGCCTTTTCATGGGCCTTACAGAAGGCATACAGAAGGCCTTCCTCGCCACAATCATACCGCAGGATTTCAAGGCAACCGCCTTCGGGGTTTACAATACTATTGTGGGACTCGCCATGCTCCCCGCAAGCCTCATAGGCGGCTGGCTATGGGACTATGTGTCGCCTTCAGCCACATTTTATTTCGGGGCGACAACGGCTGCAGTTTCGGCCGTACTGTTTATCGTGTTTATAGCGCTGGTCAGGAAAACTGACGCAGCGCGGTCCTGAGATAACAGATTTAATGCTTTTATTATCAGGGCTGTTAAAAGGCAGCATAGCTATCATATAAGACATCCTTTATTTAAGTGCTATTTAATTATCACTGAAATCAAGCCGGCATATCGGAATCCACCCTCAAGAGGCAATACGGTCCGCTGAAGCCGCCCGAATGCATCTCCCCGCAAAGTTGATGGTGGATTCCGATATACTCCTGTAGTTGACAATTACATCAACTTTAGTTTATATATAATCAAGCAGTAATTCTTCAGGGAGGCCCTGAGAAAGGAAGAGACTTAACATGAGGGATCTGATGAATATCTTCAAGGCGCTCTCAGAGGAAACAAGGCTCAGGATATTAAAGCTGCTTGAGCGCGGAGAGCTTTGCGTCTGCGATATCGTTACTGCGCTGGATATGGTGCAGCCCAAGGTATCGTTTCATCTGGCGGCATTGAAGGAGGCCGGATTCATAAAGGATCGGAAGCAGGGGAAATGGACTCATTACAGCCTTGATGATTCGGATTTCTTCAGAAGGTTCCTGCTTCTTTCTGTCCTGGAAAGGATGCCTGAAGAGGCCGTATCAAAAGACAGGAAAAGACTCGGGGATTTCCTGCAGGGAAAAACAGCAAAGGGAAAATTTGTTCCCACTGAAGACAAGAAAAGGTGTTGCGGAGGATGACCATGACTGAGAGAACCGGCAAAAGACTTTCTTTTCTTGATCGATACCTTACGCTATGGATATTTGGTGCAATGGCCTTTGGTGTCGGACTCGGTTATTTCATCCCAGGGACCGAAGGCTTCATCAATCAGTTCCAGGTTGGAACAACAAACATCCCCATCGCTATCGGCCTGATTCTCATGATGTATCCTCCATTGGCAAAAGTGAAGTACGAAGAGCTGGGTGAAGTATTTAGAAATATAAAGATATTGTTGCTCTCGCTTATGCAGAATTGGGTTATCGGGCCAATTTTGATGTTCTTACTGGCAATCTCCTTTCTTTCGGGATATCCGGAATATATGGTCGGACTGATCATGATCGGACTTGCCCGCTGCATAGCCATGGTGATCGTATGGAATGATCTGGCCTGCGGCGATACCGAGTATGCGGCCGGGCTTGTTGCCTTCAACTCCATATTTCAGGTGCTCTTTTTCTCTGTCTATGCCTATGTCTTTATAACTGTGCTCCCGGCGTGGCTGGGCCTAAAAGGTGTGGTTGTAAACGTTACGATGGGCCAGATAGCTGAGAGCGTCTTCATATATCTGGGCATACCGTTTCTGGCAGGCATGCTTACCCGCTTCAGCCTGCTTAAAATAAAGAATCGCGCGTGGTATGAAAAGGTATTCATTCCGATGATAAGCCCGATTACTCTCATTTTCCTTCTGTTTACCATCCTTGTCATGTTCTCCCTGAAGGGCAACTACATCGTCAGGCTTCCGTTTGATGTGGTTCGCATAGCGATCCCGCTTCTCATCTACTTTGTCGTCATGTTTCTGGTTTCGTTCTATCTGGGAAAAAAGATCGGGGCGGACTATCCAAAAACAGCGACGCTTTCTTTCACTGCCGCCAGTAACAACTTTGAGCTTGCCATAGCGGTTGCCGTTGCTGTCTTCGGCATCAATTCCGGAGCTGCCTTTGCAGCTGTTATCGGACCGCTTGTCGAAGTGCCGGTTTTGATTGGTCTTGTGAATGTGGCGCTCTATTTTCAGAAGAGATTTTTCACGATCGAATATTGCAGGGTGAAAAACATTGATACGTTGTGAACATATATTAATCAGGTCATTAGTAAGGCCACATAAACCACCCTCCCCTTCATCCCCTCCCTTCGAGGGAGGGGCATATAATGACCCTCTCCCCTGGCGGGAGAGGGCGGGGGTGAGGGGCTTTACTTATGAACTTCTTAGTATGTAAAACAGGAAAGGAGCGCTCATGGATAAGAACCTTATTTGCTACTGTTTTGGATACTCTGAGGAGGACATTATCAGGGATGTCCTGGAAAATAACGGCAGTTCCTCAATCTTGGAACGAATACTCAGTGAAAAGAAAAAGGGTGGGTGCAACTGCAAGACGAACCACCCCCAGGGCAGGTGATGCCTCGGAGATGTCCGCCGTGTTGCGGATAGGGCAAGAGGACAGACACCATGATTGATTCTCTTTTTATCTCAAAGGAGGCACGAAAATGGCTGAACTGAAGTTTATAAAACCGGAGTTGAATAAAAGAACGTCGGCCTGCTGCGGACCTGCAGAGAGCATGCTGCAATACGCGAATGAGTCATCTGTCAGCGCAAGCCTTCCTGTACTGAAAAAGAACCGGAAGGCATATGTAACCGGCAGCCTCATGACTGATACCGGCGCGGTTCCCGTGATATCGACCGATATTACAAGGTCAGATTATTGGGAACACGTAAAGTGCAGGGCCAGCGCCTTCAGAAACACCTATACGATTGATCCCGGTCTTTACGCTGTCGGCTCTCCAGACAAAAACTCCGACGTGCTCGTAAGTGCAAATTATAAACTCAGCTTTGACGCCCTCAGGAAGGCATTGAAAGGCATCAGCGCCTGGATTCTTGCCCTGGACACAAAGGGCATCAATGTATGGTGCGCAGCCGGCAAAGGCACCTTCGGCACAGACGAACTGATACGCCGCATATCCATCACAAAGCTGGACAAGGTAGTCAGCCACAGAAAGATCATCGTCCCGCAGCTCGGGGCTCCTGGAATCTCCGCCCACAAGGTTTTAAAGGCTTCAGGGTTCAGGGTCTGCTATGGCCCTGTGCGGGCTGAAGATATCGGCCCATATATTGCATCGGAATATATGGCGACAGGGGAGATGCGGACGGTGACGTTTCCGTTTATCGACAGACTGATCCTGACGCCGATGGAGATTAATCCTGCAATGAAGAAGTACTATCCCTGGTTTGCTCTTATCACGCTCGCTGTATTCGGTCTTCAGCCCGGAGGCATTTTTTTCAGGGGAGCCCTGTTTGGCGGGCTGCCGTTTCTCCTGCTTGGCCTTATATCCATATTTGCCGGTGCTCTGGTTACCCCTGCGCTGCTTCCGTTTATTCCCTTCAGGTCCTTTGCTGTCAAGGGATGGATAACAGGGATGCTTCTTGTCATCTTCTCTGCAGGATTTGCAGAGATCTTCAATCAGGTCAACACGATCCTTCTCATTTTTACATATCTGTTTTTTCCTTTGGCGAGTTCATATATCGCCCTTCAATTTACGGGGTCGACTACGTTCACCGGAATGTCCGGAGTCAAAAAAGAGTTGAGGATCGGAATCCCTCTTTATATCGGAGGGCTTATCCTGTCGGGATTGCTCCTCTCTGCATATAAACTTCAGCAATGGGGTGTCTTATGAAGTACCTGAAGAATGTCGCAAGTCTCGAAGTTGACATTGATGCCTGCACCGGTTGCGGGGTCTGCATAGAGGTCTGCCCTCACAACGTGCTGGCTGTCGAAAAGAGGAAGGTCGTAATCCTCGATAAGGACAGGTGCATGGAATGCGGGGCCTGCGCAGGCAATTGCGCCTTCGGTGCGCTCAGAGTAGACAAGGGCGTCGGCTGTGCAGCAGCATTAATCAACAGTATAATAAGCGGCGGAGAGCCTTCCTGCGACTGCAGCGGAAGCAATAAAAGCGCCTGCTGCTGATATGGAATCTGTTCTCAATAACATCCGGCAGATCGTCCGGAACCAGCATGGACTGGGACCGAGTGACCTTGAGGTAAGACGTCTTTACGGCTGATCGAGATAGCCTTCCCTTATCAGATGGAACTCCCCTGTCTCCGTATCAAGACTGTAGATATTGAAGTTGCTGCGCATATCGATCCCCTCGTGATGTACCGCAAAATTTATCGCAGCAGAGCCCTCTTCTGAGCTCATCACCCTGTGAAAAACCAGGTTCGGCCAGCAGAGCATCGCGGCTCCCTCGTAGACCACCTTGTCATTTTTTTTGATATATTCGGGTGCCACGACAAAATGTTCGATCCTGCCGTGCTTCTTTGTGTAAAGATCAACATAACGAGTCCCGTGCAGCACGATGAGATTATCTTCCTGATGCGGATGCATATACCATGGACGCTCAATGTCCCCGACGCGGCCCGGAGAGACAGCCTTGCCGGTATGAACGACGCGGTCTATGGCACCTATTCGGGAAAATGCACCTGTCGGCACATTGTCAAAGTAGACGCCTGGAGTCCTCCTGAAGATATTCAGGGGCACTATTTTGTATAACCCGGCCTCCTGTTCAAAGATGTCAGCCTCGTTCAGTTTCATCAGATACCTCCCTATTCATTCGCTGCCTCCTTTTTCCTCTGACAGTATTTTACGATTTTTTCCTGCCAAACAGGTAACTGAAACCTTTGTGATAAGATTAGCAGTGGAAGCATTCCGGCAAATTAAGGAAATACTTTAAGGGAGGTGCGTTGATGGTGAATCGTGCTTGACAGAATATAGACGCTGCATGAATAAACGATCGCTAACGTACAGACAATAAATCAGAGCCTGAGAAATATTCACGTCTCAGCCACAAAAAGATTAAATGCAAATATTCCCTGCAGTTCTTATAATACAAACATTGAGGCTTACCTTAATAATAACACTGGCTTGTCTTGTTAGAATATTTCCGGCAACGAGTAGTGACCACTTATCATCAAATCCTTGACATTCATCGGCTATCAGGAAACAGATGTATGAGGCTTATTAACCACCCTGATCATTTCTGACGGAATGTCTGAAATTGGAAGGACCGTCTCAACTGCGCCGTTTTTTATGGCCTCTGCAGGCATGCCAAAGACCACAGCGCTCGATTCTGCCTCCGCGATGGTATAACCGCCTTTTTCTTTTATTTCCAGCATGCCGTTTCTGCCGTCATTTCCCATGCCTGTGAGTATGACCCCCATAGAGCTTGCACCGTAATGTTCAGCCACGGACGTCATCATATAATCGACCGAGGGGGTATACTTGTCAGTCAGTATTCCTTCCTTCAGGGAAATTACCAACTTCTGGTTTCTCACGCTGAGGCCGAGATGATAACCGCCAGGGCAGACATAAGCTGTCCCTTTTTTTAACTGCTCTCCTTCTTCCGCTTCCTTGATCTTCAACTGTGACAACCTGTCCAACCGCTCCGCGAGCGGGCCGGTAAAGCCCCTTGGCATATGCTGACTAATCACTATTGCGGCCTGGAAATCGAAAGGAAGTCTCGTCAGAATTATCTGGAGGGCGGCAGGCCCCCCTGTAGACGACCCGATTGCCACAACATCTTTCGCATGCTGTTTTTTCCCCGATTCCGATGGTTCTCCTATTTTCTCGCCTTCGAGAAGTTCAAGGTTCTTGTTCAGAATGTCCAGTCGGATATTTTTAATCCCCCCGATTATCCTGACAAGGTCTTTTTCAATGGTCTGAAGTTCTATGGAAGCGCGCCTGGTAGGTTTAGCGATAAAATCAACAGCCCCGAGTTGAAGGGCCTTGAATACGGTCTTTGAATCGGCATGTGAGCTGACCATGATTACGGGGGTAGGCCTTTCCTTCATCAGCAACCGCAGGAAACTGAAGCCGTCCATTTCA
>JACRHE010000102.1 GCA_016217695.1 Nitrospirota bacterium
GAGAACGAGAAAGGAGCCGCAAGAGGAAAGAAGGAGGAAGAGATACCCCCGTTCGGCAGAGTTGTTGCCATAGCCGATGTCTATGATGCCCTCTGTTCCAGGAGAACCTATAAAGAGCCGTGGGATGAATCTAAAGTGGTGCTTGAGAATCTTCGGGAGGAGGCCGGCAAACAGTTCGATCCTGAGATGATCGAGGCATTCTTTGCGAGCCTCGATATTATCAGGAGCATCTCAAAACGGTATCCGGATCACTGAGGCAGGCGGCGTGAAATAGTTCTTGCCTCAGCGAGAGATGAAATTCATGAAAACATCGGTGATTTCATTGTCGGGTTTAAAATGCAGGACGTAAGAAGGAATTCTTGAAAGCAGAGTATCGCAGAAAAGAAGAAGCCTGTCGGTTATCTCCCTGTCATACCATGGAATGGAAACCACGGGCAGTATCAGTTCAAGAGCTCTTTGAGGCGCAAGCTCCTCAATTATGTTCTCTTTTCCCTTGGACAGAAAAAAGATCCCTTTCAACTCGGCGTTACTGTTTTTCGCTATCCCGGCCTCCCCTGGCCAGGGAGTCCCGAAGGCCCTGAAGGCGTTTTGGACCTTTCGGACGATGACACGATCGTCGCTGAGAATATCCCCTGCTCCGCAGTTTAAAAACTGCTTCGAGAGGGTGCTCTTGCCTGCACCGGAGCAGCCTGGAAATATGTATGCCCGTTTATTGAAGTCAATGCCGGCAGCATGAATGATAGCTCCTTCATCGCGGGTCAGAAAATACATCAGCAGCAACTGGTCCAGAGGATAGCGGAAAGGGCTCGAAACAACAGTGCGACCTCCGCAATCATGCATAAATATCTCTCCGCAATATACGGTCACACCACCCGATTCCAGCCCAAACTTCGCTATCCACGCAGGCCTGTCGTGCGATGCAGGCGGCTTAAGAGAAAGGACGTACTGCCCCTCGTCAACAAACAACGCCCAGGACTGCTCGCTGTCGAAGATCATCTTCATCCGTCCGGTATCCGGCATGCCGTTCAACTTGACATGTATAGCTATTTCCCCGGCAGGTGGGGACGAATGCTGCGAGATAAACATATCATACGCGGAGTCGAGGTCCTGAAGTATCTTTGAGTCTTCGCAGGTTATGCCGAAATTCAGGCCGGCAATCCCGATTCTGAGAGTATCGGTTATCAGTTTATCTTCCGGAAACCTCCGGCCGGCCGGCTTTTCTCCTCTTGTATCAGAATTTTCCATCAGCGAGACGTGACAAAGGAAAATGCCGTGGGACTAATTCGTTTTAGTGATGAGTTCATTCACCAGCAGTTCGTCTATAAAATCCATCACATCCGCTTCGGCCTGTTTTGTATCGACATCGAAAAACGACTGCACCCCGGCTATTATCTCTCCGAGATTCTCTGCACCGTCCAGGTGATCCCATATGTATTGGCCGGCAGCGTTTAAAGTGAAGATCTGCTGCATGCCGGCCAGTTTTCCTGCTATCGGCACAAGTATAATCTCTCCCGCTATCTTTCGGGCTACTATCTCCTTTTTCTTGATGAAGACCTTTTTGTTTGATCCAGGCGCGGAATTCATGAAGACCTCGTCGCCCGATTGGGAAGGCATGTAAAAAAAACAGCTGCAGGAGACTGAAGCATTGCCTAACTCACGATCCGAGGTTCATGGAACAGACTCCGGTCAGGCAACCGCTGCCGGCTACACCTTTAGGGTCGGCAAATGCCGTTTTGCAGCCTGTGGTCAATACTTCTTCGGCAGCAAGCTTGATTATCCTCAACCGGGGTTTCTCATACGGTTTTTTTTCTTTCTTCCCGTTCTCATGCTCCATAGTACATTATACTCCCTTTAAGTGATTATTTTTTATTGCGCCAAGACGATGATTTCCGATAGAGCACAGATATTCAGACATAATATCCTCCGATCCGTTTTCCATCATGAAAAAAGCGGGGCAACACCCGCAGAGGTGTATCTTTTCACATCCGTTACAGCGGTATGAGTGACCGGCCCTTCTTTCCCTGATAAGAGATATCGTATCCGTCCATCCTCTCAAAAAATCGCCGCCTTTCAGATCATAATCGTAGCCTGACGTCATGAGGCATGGCTTTAGTCTGCCGCCGGCATCAATATGGAAGCCGGTTCGTCCTGCCCCGCAATTATACAATCTGTCCGGAAGATCCTGACCATAAACATCTTTGTGATAACTTCTCCAGAGGCCGGCCCTCTCCATATCGGAAAACTCCTTTTCAACAACCTCCTCAGGGGCCACCCTCAACGAAAGAGGCAGTCTATTTCCATTTGAATACGGGAATAACGCGGCGTCAAAACGGAATTTAACCCCGAGCTGTTTAGCAAGATTCTCCATGTCGTTAAACTCATGACTGTTCAAGGTCATAAGGATGGTTTTAAGACGCAGGGCAATCTTGCGCTCAAGGAGCCTGTTGATGCCTGACAGACATCTTCCGAAAGAGCCCTGAATCCCCGTAATCTTCTCATAGGTGCAGGCAGTGGAACCATACACACTTATTTCAACCGTATAAGGAGGGAGGTCATCAAAAAGATCAAGGATCCGGTCAGAAATCAATGTTCCGTTGGTGAAGACGGTTATCAGCAACCCTTTTCCCTTTGCATGACGGTAAATCTCCGGGAAATCGCTTCTTAAAAGGGGTTCGCCGCCTGTGAAGAGCAGGAAGAGGCAGCCTGCTTCGGCTATCTCATCGATTATGGAAAGAATTCTTTCAGTCGGCATCTCGTCTTCCCCTGGTCTCTGGCGTTCATGCTGCGGTCCCATATAGCAATGCACGCAGGAAAGATTGCAGTGCCGGGTCAGGTCGATGCTGCCGGAAACAGGGATGCGAAGTTCCGCAGTCTTTCTGTTGAACTCCCTGATGTAATCCCTGTTACTTATCCAGCTGTCGTTACAGTTCATGTCCCGGCTTTATCTCGCTTTATATGTAGTTACCGTGCATCTTCTGCAGATCCTTGCAAGCCGGCAGAGGATCCCTTACCAAAGCTTCAGTGCCGGGTCGCCAAGGAGATTATATATGTCTGTAACATATTCCGGTTGCCCGCTGCCGACGAATTTATCTATGGTTTTAAGGATAGCATCGCCCAAACGCGGCCCCTTGCCATATAGGGCGGCCTGATAGAACTCTTCGGCCAGCAGCCTGGAAAGTGAATTCAGGGGCAGGCCGGAAGGCGACCAGACTGCTGCAGCGCCTCCGTCCTTTTTCAGGAGCAGCGTCTCGCCCAGGGAGTCAAAACCCGGCACTGCAAACTGCCCTGTCGAACAGGTCATAAGCGTGACAATAGGGAGCTTATTCGCTGAGGTCATCAGCGCAACATCACTTGCTGTGAGAAGTCCCTCGGTTGCCAGGCGGTCAACGCCTCCATGCCCCAGATAATTAAGGAAGGCAGCACCTTTTCTGAACTCATCAAAAAGCATCTGACGAGCCGCAGCCAGCGAATATTCCGAGAGGTAAATCTTTGAGACAGCATTGCCCCAATAAGGCGTTGCCCCGAAGATATTTTTTACAGCGTTGCTGTCTTCGGGGAAATTCCCTCCGGAGTCAGCGTTATCCGACAGCAGGATGCTGCGGTTGCCGGTCCTGCCTTCCACTGCGATAATCTTGCTGATGACATTCTGCAATTCTTCAGAAGACAGTACCGGAAGTCTTCCTATCGCTATCCTCGGCCCATGATCTCCGCTTCTTTTTCCGAAGAGGTTATCGCCAGGGAAAAGACCTGACGGTGTTACAGCCATAAGAGGGGGCATCATATTGTCGCTTTTGCCAAGATTATTCTTGTAATCATAAGTGCCCTCGCCTGTGAGGACCACATACTTTGGAGGCTTTGCCCAGTATTTGTAAGCATACAAGAGAAAATCTTTAATGGCCCTGGGACTGGAAATGCCAAAGTTGAATTCGTTCATTATGTCGTCCAGATTGACAACCTTGGTTTCGAGCCCCTGCCTGTACCTGTAACGCGCCAGTGGCTGCACGGCATCTACAAGCCCTGCAGGCGCGATAACGAGATAGTCGGCCATATTTCTATTAAACAGCAGGTGCACAAACCTGACAGGCAGGGCATTGGTTGCTGCGATCACCTTATCGCTGGTGATCGCAAGGTAACTGGAATTATTAAGGGTTGATGCAGGATTAAAGCTTATGCTGTAATTACCTGCCTCGCCGTCAATGGTCACCGCTGACTGCAGTGCCGGGCTGTAGGGGTCGGTTATATCTAAAAGCATGATATCGGGATTCGAAAATCCGGATACAGTCACGGTGCTGCTGCCGGCGGCAGCATTGAAAAAGAGCAGGTTGTCCGCAGCCTGGTGGAGGCGCTGATAGGAAATATCGATTGAATCGACATAGAAGATGCTGTAGGGCACGCCCGCATCGAGCATTCCTGTAACGGTTATGTCATTATTACCGTTGCGCAGCAGCAGCTGGTCGAATTCAAAGACAATGGATTTCGGCGTTGCACCTGTCCATGTTCCGTTCCCTGCAGGGGATACCGGGGTCCCGTTGATGCTCACTTCTGCATGATGCTCATTTGCAGTCCCCGTATTTGTAAAACCCTGAAGATTCAAGGTCAGTGTCGCTGTTGAGGCGATGTCCGCCCGCCCGTCCGTGATCACCGGGAAGATCCTGCTGCCATTAGCCGGATCGTTGCTTATGACGTATTCCCACATCCAGTAATCGGCCTCAGGGTCCTGAAATACCGAAGGAACAATGATCTTGTCTTCCTCTGCATGAACACTACTGGTAAAGGTTGCGGACCCTACCGGTGCAGGCCCTGTCTCCGACGCATAACTTATCTGCCGGCCGGCGCCCTGAGAGAGCCAATACATATTTTCCCTGGTATATATGCTGTCAATTCCCTTACCGTAGAAAAAGAGGCCGCTGCTGTCCAGTGAAGGAAGATACGCTACGGACCTGCCCTGGCTGCTCATCGCCAGAGTATTTCCCCTGATCATCTGCTTTACAGTAGAGATATTGATGCCCATAAGCGCAGATATCTGCGCGGCGTCAAGAAAATAAAGTCCATCCCTGCTGACAGGTATCTTGATCATTTCACCCGGAACCAAGGCCTGTTGAGATCCTGCCGCAACCTGCTGCATCGAGGCCTTTTCGGAACTTGCTGCTCTGGGGATGGAGTTTTCCCGTGCCCTTCGTGTGTACGCTGCATATTTATCTGTTCCGGTAACCGCCATAATATGTTCGTCAAATGCCGCCTTTCGGCTGGTCACAATCAGGGTTCCGTCTTTATCGTAATATTTAAGGACGCCGGCGTCAAAAGGATTTCCTTGCGGATATTCCGGCGCCGAGGAAAAGGAATTAACCCGATTGCCTGACGGTTTTGTATCTGATTCGCCTTCGTTCTCAAGGGCATTTCCATTTCCAATATGGACAGTAAACGGTCCGTAAAGCTGCTCAGTGCCTTTGCCCTCCACTTCCATAAGCAGATACTTATAGCTTCTGCCAGGGGATGCCCCGGTATCAATCAGGCTATACAGGCCTCCCTGGGGTGCGGTTAGTATGCCGGGAAGAAGGCCGTTGTTGAGTCGCAGATACTTGCCGGTGGAATCGTCAAATCTGAAGAGATAAAAACCTGCCGTATCGTTTTCAGAGGCTGTCGACCATTCCACCGATACCCGGCCGTCATGGTCGGATGCGCCGAAGTAAGAAAGCACAACTGCAGTAGGTCTGGGTTTGCGATAACCGAATTTAACGTCGAGCTGATCCCCGCCGCTGAGATCAACGCTTTCCTCTCCGTTGAAAGGACTTGTTGTGCCTTCGGTCTTTTCAAATACAGTGTCATAACCGCTCAGCACGCTGTTATTGTCGGTAATCCTGACAGAGTAACCGTTGCCGCTCTGAAGGCCGCTGAAGCTGTAGGTGCCGTCCGCGGCACTGGACGTAGTTGCGATCACCACGCCATTTCTGAGCAGATCGATTGTGACTCCGGCAATGAGAGTTTCGCCGGCATCGATTACGCCGTCTGAATCCGCATCGGTCCATATCGTACCTGATGCTGTCCTGGGAATCGAGGCCTGGTACCCGAAGTCCCTGTTAAGGGAATTGCCGCCGGCCGTGATTGTTGCGGGCTGCTGCTGACCCGCTGCCACAGGGTCGCTGTCGCTTCCTGTATAGACAAAGCCGGCTGGTGGAGATTCGATGCTTACGATATAAGTTCCGTCTGCCAATCCTGTGAAGAGGTAAATGCCACTGGCGTCAGAAGTGATGGTGGCCACTACAGAGTCGGCACCGTCGATGCTGCCGTTGCCGTTTGCATCAGAATATAATTTTACGACAACTCCGCTGCTTCCGGGCTCCCCGGCGTCCTGCGTGCCACTGCCGTTGATGTCGTTAAATACCGTATCACCTACAGTTCCCTGCAGGCCATACCCGAAGCTGGGGGTGGGGGTATTATCGATATTGCCTGTAAGGTTGCTAATAGCCTTACTGCCGGCGACAGCTGCTGCTGTTGTGCCGAAATAATCGGTCAATATGGTATTAGTGTCGGTAATCCTGACTGTATAGTCCGATCCGCCCCCTGCCACGCCGGAGAATGTGAAATAGCCGTTTGCGTCACTTGTCACGGAAGCTATGACATTCAGGCTTGCATCTAGCAGGTCAACCGTTACACCGGCAATGCCGCTTTCACCCGCATCCTCCAGACCGTCCATGTCTGCATCGAACCAGATACGGTCTGTGATAGTATAAGTCGTTCCCTTATAGCCGAAGTCAACGTACAAAGCTGCGCTCCCTGCACTCAGCGCCGGGGTGCATGGCGCGTTGCTCGAAGGCGTTATCCTTGCATATCCGGTCAGGCCTGCCTGAGACTCATCGATATATACACAATAACGCTCTGTGCCGGTTGCAGCAACTCCGGTGAATAAATATCGACCGTCTGCAGCCGTTGAAGTTGAACTCGCACAGGCTTCTCCGAGATCCAGTATTCCATTGAGGTTGGTATCCTGGCAGAGCTGGAGATTCACTCCTCCTAAGCCGGGTTCACCGGCATCACGAATGCCGTTACTGTTGTGATCGCTCCATACCAGATCGCCGATGACGGCAGATCCGGGGGCGGACCGGTACCCGATATCCTCTGCCATGTCCGATTCGCCCGCGATCAGGTTAAAGGGATCCGACCGGTTGTCGCTATGCCCGGCTGGGGCGGACTGCTGCAATCCTGCCGGCAGTGTGGCTGCCGTGACTTCAAGATAGTATCCGTTGCCCGGCTCAATGCCGGTGAAGAGAAAATGGCCGGTGCCGTCAGTCAGGGTCGTTGCTATCGGAGTTCCGAATTGGTCTTTCAATGTCACTTCCACATTCGACAGCCCGGGTTCACCTACGTCCAGGACGCCGTCGCCATCCAGGTCAAACCAGACCCTGTCGCCCACTTCTGCGCTTTCGGCGGATGGATTGACAACGACATTTGAGGCGGTTGCGCTGAGAGGCAGCAGAATTTCGTTGCTGTTTACATAAACAGTGTTGGAGATCTCATCGATGCCTGTGGCCAGGGGATCATCCACTGTGACGCTATACGTCAGTGTAAGAGAGTTGCCCGGAGCGACTTGACAGCCGGTCCCGCTTAACAGAAAATCAGGGGGATTGGCAGAGGCAAAAGTGCTGGACATGCCGTAGGTGATGTCGACGTTGTCAAGCGAGAAGGTTTTGTTGGTTGCATTGAATCCGCCTGTAACCCTGAACTGAACAGTCGTATTGGCCGAAATATACGGGGTGAGATCGTAAGGAGGCGCAATGGACGGAACGCCGCCTGTAAATGTCGCCAGGGTTGTAAAGGGACCTGCAGGATTGTTTGCGGCCTCTATCACCAACGTGTCGCCGGCGATGAGATTGGCAGAGCTGTAGCTGAAGCTCAGCAGAGGCGCTGCAGCACCCGTCAGATTGGCGGTACGCTGAATCAGAGAGCCATTGGCTGATGCCGGAACATTGTAAGCTATGTTGACGTTGTCGATATAAACTTGTTCGCCTCCATCATAGTTGTTGCCTCCGGCCCGAAATCGAAGGGTAAGCGTTGTATTGCCGGATAAGGCTATGGTTATGGGATTAGTTCCGGTCCAGCCGCTGCCGCCGTCGAACGTGCCGATGTTGACATAGCCTCCTCCGTCGATGCTGTACTCTGCAATAAGAGTTTCGCCTGCATCAATGCCGCCATCTGTCAGGCTGAAGCTGATAGTAGCGCTGGTTGCTCCCGTAATATCAGCTGTTCTGCTGATTGTGTCGCCAACCTGAGCTTGATCAAAAGACAGACGGTTGCCGCCATTATCTATCAAAATATTTCCAGAGCTTGCACTGCCGTCGTCGCCTGTTTCAGTCCAATTTCCCGTCCAATTGTTTGAGCCATAATTTCCGCTATAACTATCATCTGTGGTGAAGTCGTCGCGGACATTGGAAAGCAGGTATCTGAGCTGCAACTGCCCTCCCGTTATCCATACATATCCCCCCGCTGCGCCGGTAGCTCCGCTTCCGTAGACATCAGTTTCTGCCCAGTTTCCGGCCCAGTTAGCACTGCCATTGTTGTTATTATAGGCAGCGGCAGCAAATTCGTCGCGGACGTTAGTCGCCAGATCGCAGGTTACGGATCCGCTGCTTGCCACATAGGCTGTTCCGATTGGCAGAGGATCATAGATCGAGACGCCTGTCTGGATGGTCGTTGCGGTCACAGGATTGGTTACGGTCACGGTATAATCAACCTGGTCGCCTGGGTATAAGGGGCCGGTTGCGCTCGAAGTTTTAGCGACCTCGAAATCCCCGGTGACTACATAGACGAAATCTGTAGCCGTAAAGGTCTGGGTTTCAGTTCCGGCTACGCGTGTGCCTATTGCTTTGACCCGGTTCTGGCTGAGCGTACCTAACGGGAGAACAGCTGTGGTCTGCGCTGTGAAGGTTATGGCGAGCTCCTGATTTGTCGCCATATTGCCCAGAAGCGAACTCGGCCAGTCCAGTGTGTATGGGCCGCTGCCTGACTTTGCAGGATTCGCTGCTGCGCCGCTTATAGTTGTCATGTCCGGAAGGGTGATCTGGGCGCTGTCGTTTACAAAGTCCCAGTTTGCAGGCAGGTAGTCAGTCACCGAGATTCCGTTTACTGTATACTTCTGTGAATTTACCTTGATTGTGAAAACGGCCTGTGAACCGGCGGCCGTGGTTATGACCTGCGGCGTTACAGCTTTGTCGACCGTCAGTACGAGGGAGACGAAGTCGCTGCCGGGTATGGCAACATAGCCGAGGTCAAGAGATGGGGTCGATGTCGTTGCCGTGTCCGAGTTTTCTCCATAGGCCATGGTAAAGGGACCCGTGGCCCAGAAGTGTGCACGCGAGAGATCTCCGCCGCCCGCAGCATTGGCCGGATCGTAAAAAAATTGTGTCTGCAGACGATTGAGCGTAACGTATGGAGACTCAGGAGTCCCATTGCCATCTGCGTCGATAAGGTCGGATGCTCCATCGTTGTCGAAATCCACCCATACCCGGGTGTTATCCTGGGCTGCAATCAGGAATACGCCGTTGTTGTCCTGGTTTCCTGGATTTCCTGCTGTGTCAAGAGGGATAGAGCCTGGCGCCCAGCCGAGAAAGTGCTCAGTATAAAGCATCGTTGAAGGAAGAAGGCTGAAACCCCATTCGTATGCGTTTCCTCCCGCATTTCCGACTCCCACCCCCCAGAAGTCGTCTGTCGCGCTGAAATAGAGCCCTGAGTCAGCCGGCACGGCGCCGGCTACTGCCCGGTAGGAAACAGTACTGCCCGCAGGAATGCTGAAAGAGCCTGAGGCTGTCAGAGACTGCCAGTTCACGGTGAGAGCGGAGGTGTGAGGGTTATAGAGGTAGTAGTCGGTATTTCCTCTGGCGGCATTCGTGGGGTCATCAAGCGGAGCGTAGTAATCCTTTGTCCAGTATCCACGCGGAAACGCACTAAGCCCGCGGGCGCAGTATGTCTGACCCGGGTTGCCTGCAACGAACTTCACCTGTAATGTGGAACTGCCCTGTATGACTGTCCCGGAGTTGAGGGTTCCCGGAGCGACGATGCAGTCTGGCCCCACCCGGCATGCGCTCACCCTGTCCAGGAGAAAGGTCTGACCCCTCTGCAGCGTAACCGTGGTAGTATCTCCAGGATCTGTTTTGTCAGCATCCCGGTTTTGGTTTAAGACATCTGCGATGCCGTCACCATTGAGATCTACCGTGAATGTGGTGTTGTTTTCCGTGGCCTGCACAAGAACATATATACGGTTGAAGTCCGCAAATCCGAGGTTCTCCCCAAAAGGCAGGACGTAGGTGGTAAGCTGCGGCTTAATAGGGTATATTTCCCAGGCCGCTGACTGATTGCCGACGCCTACTGTCTCGATCCAGCTGGCCCGGGTCACGGTCACAGTGCCGCCTGCCACATAAATACGGTCGCCTCCATCGTAAAAAGTCGCTGTGCCTCTCGGAGCAGTCGGGATGTTGGCGGATTCAAAGGTTCTCTGATCTCCTGCGGTTAACATGACATATCTTTCGTCGGCCGTGGCTGCCGGATTCGCGGGATCGAAGTCGTAACCGTCTTCCCAGTGGTCGTAATAAACGATTGTATTATCCGTCCAGGAGGTAACCGAGATCACTGTGTGCATAGTGTTGGTGGCCGCGGCATCAAGGGAGTTGAAGATGGTGAACATGCTGACTTCGTCCCCGGGGATATAATACTCGGAGTAGCCGGCAGGAGTAGCGCCATAAATGGAAGATGTGCAGGCAAAAATTAGAACCAGGGTTAAGAAAAATTTAGAAAGGGATTTTAATGAAACCGAACACATCTTACCGGCCACGGGTGCACCTCCGCTTCCATGCAGGATTTGTTAATTAATACTAAAAATAGTTCAAAAAGTATAAGAACTTTTTATCCGTTATTATTATAACATAATGCCTTTATAAATCTATATCGGAAAAAATGGGAAAAAACTTTAAAAATCGTGAGGATAGGTCCATGATGAGTCTGTCCCTCCCTTTCGTCGAAATGTTATAATTTCCCTGTCGTGCAGACGCTCGAAAAAAAGATAATGGACAGGATTAGGGGCAGGGGGCCAATCACGTTTGCAGACTTTATGAAGATTGCACTTTATGATCCTGATGCCGGTTATTACAGGTCTGAAAAGCCGCGGATCGGCAGAGATGGCGATTTCTATACAAGTTCACACCTGCATTCCGCCTTTGGGTCCATGATAGGCAAACAGGTCGAAGAGATGTGGGAGCTGATGGACCGGCCCGGCGATTTCAGTCTAGTTGAGCTCGGAGCCGGCGAGGGCTATGTTTGTCTGGATCTCATGAAGTCTCTGAGTGGCAGAGATTTCTACCAGGCGCTGAAGTACTCTATCATAGAGCGTTCTCCTGCAGTGTCGGTCAGGCAGAAGCAGCTTCTTGAAGGTTTTCAGGATAAAGTCACCTGGCTTTCATCACTTTCAGAGGCAGGAGACATAAGGGGATGCATATTTTCGAATGAACTGATCGATGCATTCCCTGTCCATCTCGTTCAGATGGAGGATGAACTGAAAGAGGTCTGGGTGGATGTTGACTCCGGAGGTCTTAAGGAAGTCCTCCTGCCTCCCAGTACCCGTGACCTGGCAGATTATCTCAAGGAATTCCCCTCTGTATGGCAGAGAGGATACCGGACAGAGGTTAATTTAGGCATACGGGACTGGCTGAGAGATGTCAATGACAGACTGAAGCAGGGCTTTATCCTGACTATAGATTACGGCTATACCGGCCGCGACTATTACAGCGAAGAAAGAGACAGGGGAACGCTCATGTGCTATTTCCGGCATCAGTTAAGCGAGAACCCTCTTGAGAATATCGGGGAGCAGGACATTACCGCCCACGTCAATTTCTCTTCTCTGAGAAAATGGGGTGAAGCGCTCGGGTTAAAGACAACGGGTTTCTGCAGCCAGGGGGCTTTTCTCGTCTCCCTTGGAATAGATGATGAGGTGAAAAGACTGTCGCCTGATTCAGCTGATTTCCCCTTTGAGCTGGCCAGGATAAAGAAGCTTATCCTCCCTCAGGGGATGGGTGAATCGCATATGGTGCTGGCTCAGAATAAAGGTTTAGAGAGTCCTCGCCTGAGGGGCTTTTCGATCTCAAACCGTATGAGACATCTCTGAGCCCGCTTATTCATAAATTTCACGGGTATGCAGAAAAAACTATTCGTCAGCAAATGATATGCTTTTATATGATTACGCTCTGTGTGCCCTCATCAGACAAAAGAATATCCCGATAACGAGCGCTTACGAAGAGTTTTTGAGGCAGTGGCCGTGAAATAATCGGGATATCCTGAATAATCCGGGCTGAAATACTGCTAAGGTTATCGACCAATCTTTTCGAGAAACTCCATGCTCCTCATAACTTTTTCCGGCGAGTGGGCCTCTATTGTATAGATGCAGTCTCTGTTCTGAAGTAACCCGAAGAAGCCTTTGAAATCAAAGCTGCCCTCACCCATGGGCAGATGCTCATCAAAGGTCCTGTTATTGTCATGGAGATGAAGCTCGATGACAAAATTGCCGAGCGCTTCCATCCATTCGACAATAGATACCTTTGAAAAGAGATTGAAATGGCCTGTATCAAAGCAGATGCCGAAGTTTGAGGAACTCATACGCTCCATCAGGAGCTTCAGATTTGATGGCTCATCCTCAAAGATATTCTCTATGGCGATCCTGACACCCATCTGAGAAGCCCTTTCATTGAGCGGCTGCCAGGTCTGCAGGCTCTTTTCGAGCCATAGATCTATATTGAAGGCATACCTCCATTTTTCATATCCCGAATGAAAGACGATCGCCTTCGGCCTCAGGATGCCGGCGATATCAAGGATATGGGAAAACCTCTGCATTGTAGCCTCCCGCACTCTTGAATCCACAGCTCCGGGAGAGAGATCCATAAAAGGCGCATGAAAGGAGAGGGAAGGGTTATAATCAAGGGTCTGCTTAAGCCCTGCAATCTCATCTGCCGACAGTTTATCGAGCATGTCTGCGCTGAAGTATATTTCAAGGTCCAGCGCCTTGTCCCTGATAAAGCCGCCATACTCCCTGAGCCTGTCATAAGGGATATGGATGTGGGGAGAGGCCACTACGAAGAGACCGCTGCTTCCTTGGCTGAAGGCTTGGTTTCAGCCTTTACCTCTTCTTTTTTTTCAGGCTTTGATTCTGCGGTCTTGTCCGCTTTTGTCGGGGAGACATTTGTCTTCTTTTTGTCGGAGGCATAGTCAGTAGCATACCAGCCCGTCCCCTTCAGGACAAAGGACGTATTCGAGATCTTCTTCTTCATCTTTCCGCCGCAGTCAGGGCATTTAGTCAGAGGACTTTCCGTGATCCTCTGCATCACCTCATGATGCTTTTTGCATTTCTGGCATCCGTATTCATATATAGGCATGTGCTGTTGAACCTCCTCTGAAAACGTAACTGTATATATTAACCCAGCGATCGAAAACGCGTCAATTTAAGAGGGGAAAAAGATATAATATCCCCGTTATGGTCATATCCGCATTGACAGGTAATTTCGGCATGGGAAAAAGCTGCGTGCTTTCCATATTCAGGGAGCTCGGGGCAGTGACCCTCGATAGCGACCGTATAGTAAGTCTGCTTCTGAAAGAAGAAAATGTAATAAAAAAGGTGAAGGACCTCTTCGGAGATGAAGTGGTCGGTCCTGATAATGCGCTGGACAGGAAGGCGATAGCTGCAAGGATATTCCAGGATAAAGGGTCGAGAGAAGCCATGGAGGCTCTGATCCATCCTTTGGTTTTTGCAAAGGTCAATGACTTCGTCAATAATATGAAAGATAAGGAGAAAGTGGTGATTGTTGAGGTCCCGCTTCTTTTCGAGGGAGAATATCAGGGCAGGTTTCAGAAGACCATCACGGTGTATACATCAGAGGATACCGCACTGAAACGTCTGGAGGATTCAGGCATATCCCGAGAAGATGCGCGCGCCAGACTCAGGACGCAGCTGCCTATTGATATAAAAAAGAAGCGCGCCGACTATACGATTGATAACAGCGCAACCAGGGAAGAGACGAGGAGGCAGGTGGAGAGGATCTACAACCTCCTGAAAGAAGAATCTGCTACTCCCCAACCTTCATAGATTGTACGGCATGGCCGTACAATAATCGGTGTTTCATAAATAAAATGGGCAGTAAGGCGGTCTGCCACGGGTTTAAGCCGGATCAACATCGATGCTGATCTGTATTCCTTTTATCTCTCCATAGACTTTTATAATTTCCCTTGCGGCCTTTTTCAGGACCTTTCTGTCTTCTGATTTAAGGAGGATCGAAATCTCTTCCCTGCCTTTTCTGTCTTTGCTTATGGCCGGCCCCAATATATCAAGTCCGTGATGCAGATCGGTGAGGGTCTTTATCATCCTGTCGGCCAGTAAGGCGCTTCCGGAGCATGTTATGCCGAGCAGTTTCGAATACGGCGGGTAGCTGAGGGATTTCCGCATGGCAAGCTCTTCTCTGACAAACGAAGGATAATCATCGGCTTTCAGATATCTGAACAGGGGATGCTGGGGAAACCTCGTCTGTATGAGCACCCGGCCGCCGGGCTCGACAAGCTCGCGTATTGCACTGAGGTCCATATATGCCTTCTCAGCAGCCCTGAAATCAGGAAGGTTCATAGCTGTGTCGGCATTAAGGACGGCAGCCAGAGCAAACAGTCCTCCTGTTTTTAAGCGGCCGGTCATCATCTTTGTCCCGATTATCACCCTCGAGGAATCATCTGTTATCCCTCTGAGGAGTTCAGCCACCTCGGAACCCCTGGTCGCCTGGTCGCTGTCGAACCTGAGAGTCGTCGCTCCGAGGAGCTCCTCAATATCTTCCTGGACACGCTGAGTACCCGTGCCTACGGTTTCGAGGTCATGGCTTCTGCAGCGGCCGCATTGATCGGGTATCTCACGGGTACTGCCGCAGTAACGGCATCTCATGATCCTGTCCTGCCTGTAAACAACGAGGGGTACATTGCAGGTGTTGCAGGTTTCTGTATGTCCGCACTCCCTGCAGAGAAGGAGGGCGGCGTAGCCCTTTCGGTTCAGAACGAACATGACCTTTTTGTCTTTTCTTATGCTGTTTCTGGCGGCCTCAAAAACTGTCTTTGACAGGTTCGGTCTGATCCTGTTGCTGAATCTCATATCAACAGTAGATATCGCAGGCAGCCCGCTGTCATGGTCCGGGGTTATCAGGGCATATTTACCGGAGAGGGCGTTGAACCAGGAATCGATGGAAGGAGTGATGGATGAAAGAACGACTGTTGCCTTCTCTATGAAACCTCTCATTACTGCCACGTCCCTGATTTGATATCTTACCCCTTCTTCGAGTTTATATAAGTGGCTGTGTTCGTGGAGGACCATAATAAGCTCAGCCTTTTTTATCGGAGCAAA
>JACRHE010000013.1 GCA_016217695.1 Nitrospirota bacterium
GAAGGGCCTCCTGATACCGGATGGACCTTTTATGCGCCGTACAGTATCAGGACAGGTACGAACGTGACCCTTGCTGTTTCGGGTGCATTTGTTCTCGGGTTTTCCTCCATCCTGACCGGCCTTAATTTCATCACCACTATCCACAGGATGAGGGCCCCCGGCATGACCTGGTTCAGGATGCCGCTTTTCGTCTGGTCTCTTTATGCCACTGCATGGGTGCAGATACTGGCAACACCCGTGCTCGGCATAACACTTCTTCTGGTTATCGTCGAAAGGCTCTTCGGCGTCGGCTTCTTCGATCCTGCAAAAGGCGGCGACCCGATTCTGTAGCAGCAACTCTTCGGGATATACACGCACCCTGCTGTCTATATAATGATTTTGCCGGCCATGGGTGTGGTTACGGAGATCATTCCGGTCTTCAGCAGGCGCACCATATTCGGTTACAGGGCGATTGCCTATTCCAGCATGGCGATCGCGGCAGTGGGCTACTTTGTCTGGGGGCATCATATGTTCACGAGCGGCATGAGCGATACTGCGCGGGCGGTTTTCTCGTTTCTAACGTTTCTTGTTGCCGTGCCGAGCGGGGTGAAGGTCTTCAACTGGGTGGCCTCACTCTATAAGGGATCGATTCAGGTCGATGCGCCGCTTCTGTTCACTCTGGCTTTTATCTTCCTGTTTTCCATAGGCGGCCTGACCGGACTGGTCAACGGCGCTCTTGCCACAAACATCCATATCCACGGCACATATTTTATTGTCGGCCATTTCCATTATGTCATGTTCGGAGGGACTGCCTTCGCCTTTTTTGCAGGACTGCATTACTGGTTTCCCAAGATGTCGGGCAGGATGTACAGTGAAAAGCGTGCGAGGCTTGCCTTCATCTTCCTGTTCACCGGCTTTAATATTCTCTACTTTCCGATGTTCATTCTCGGGTGGCAGGGAATGCCGAGACGTTACTACGACTATTTACCTAGGTTTCATGAGCTAAATGCCGTCTCCACAGTCGGCTCATGGATTCTGGCAGCGGGACTTATTATCCTCTTTGCAAACTTCCTGAGATCGGTAAGAAGGGGAGAGACAGCGGATTGGAATCCCTGGGGCGGCACAACCCTTGAATGGAAGGTCTCCTCGCCTCCACCGGCAGAGAACTTCCGGGAAATTCCGCTCGTGACGCACGGGCCCTATGATTATGAACAAAGGAAAAATAATGAGGAACGACGCATTCGATGAACAGCGCTGTCCAGTCACACAAAGACACTGCCGGAGCCACAATAGGGATGTGGCTCTTCCTCTTTACCGAGATCCTTCTCTTCGGCGGCATATTTATGCTGTATGCAGTGTTTCGGGCAAAGCATGGCGGAGAGTTTCATAAGGCGGCTGAAGAACTGAACAGGTTTGCAGGGGCTGCCAACACTGTTATTCTGCTCACAAGCAGCCTGACCATGGCGCTTGCTCTGGCCGCAATACGGAAAGGAGATAAGACGCTCTCCCTTGTCTTGCAGGGGTTGACTATCCTGCTGGCCTGCGTCTTTCTGGCCATAAAATATATTGAGTGGTCCGCTAAAATAGATCATGGCATCTATCCTGATTCTCCGGTGCTTTTGAACCTGCCAAAGGGAGAGATCCTATTTTACGGGCTCTATTTCGTGATGACAGGCCTTCATGGCCTTCATGTAATTATCGGATTGGGAGTCCTCACCTTCATGTTTTCGGCGACAGGGAAAGGAAAGATCAATAGTAATGATTTCGTCGGGCTTGAAAACAGCGGACTTTACTGGCATTTTGTAGATATGGTCTGGGTCTATCTTTTTCCGCTCTTTTATCTGGTGACATAGGCTGGTGACGAAGGAGGAATGTTGAGAGAAGACTTGAGGAAACAGGAAGGAAGCGGGTATGCAGCATATATCCTCATCTGGCTTATTCTTCTGGGACTCACTGTAGTTACCGTTACTGTCAGCCGTCTCAGTCTCGGAAGCACAGGGGCCGTAATATCCCTGGCGATAGCATCCCTTAAGGCCGGACTCATCCTGCTTTTCTTTATGCACCTCAGGCATGAGGGGAGGCTTCTGAAGGGGATTTTTCTGATTCCGATCGTCCTTATCAGCCTCATTATCGGTTTCACGTTTCTGGACGTATGGTACAGGTGATGAATTCCGCTCAGACAGTTGACAACGTGTTTCTTGTTATCGTTGCTGTATCCGTTGCGCTTTTGGCTGCTGTCGTCGTAACAATGCTTTTTTTTGTGGTGAGGTACCGGCGTTCGCGCAATCCGGAACCGGAGAATATCGAAGGCTCCCTCTTTCTGGAAATCATCTGGGTCGTTATTCCCCTGATGATAGTCATATCAATCTTCCTTTACGGGTGGAAGGGCTTCCGTTTCATGAGGGCGGTTCCACCTAATGCTCTTCCTGTGAAGGCCTTTGGCATGATGTGGTCATGGAGTTTTGAGTACGAAAGCGGCAGGATGAGCAACGAGCTCGTTGTGCCGGCCGGCAGGCCTGTGAAGCTCATCATCACATCGAGGGATGTCCTCCACAGCCTTTTCATTCCGGCCTTCAGGATCAAGGAGGACGCTGTGCCCGGGATGCAGACGCATCTGTGGTTTCTTCCCGACAAAACAGGCCAATACGATCTCTTCTGCTCCGAA
Source organism: Nitrospirota bacterium (assembly GCA_016217695.1). Classification (GTDB taxonomy): domain Bacteria; phylum Nitrospirota; class Thermodesulfovibrionia; order Thermodesulfovibrionales; family UBA6898. The sequence goes on from JACRHE010000013.1 coordinate 2,645, forward strand.
TACTGCGGAGAAGGCCATTCCTCGATGATCACAAAGGTGAGGGTGCTCCCAGCAGAGGATTTCCGGAAATGGTATAAGGAGGGACGGGTGAGAGAGGCGGCGACGGGATCTAAAGGCGGTGCAGAGCTTCTAAAGGGGAAGGGCTGCCTTGTCTGCCACAGTACTGACGGCAGCAGGAAATGGGGCCCGACCTTTAAGGGTCTCTTTGAGAGCAGGGTTACAGTGTTGACGGCAGGAAAAAAGCGCGAGATCATAGCCGACGAGGAATATCTGAGAAGATCCGTCACAGCACCGCAGGCTGACATTGTGATGGGATTTCCCCCTGTCATGCCTCAGGAAACGGACAATGTCTCTGAAGAGGAGCTTTCAGCAATTATTGAGCATATTAAGGGGCTGAAGTAATGATCGGACGGCTTAGGATATTTGCAGACCTTGGCAGGCTGAGGATCTCTCTTTCGGCCGCCTTTTCTGCAATGATGGGCTTTCTTATTGCATCTTATTATGCAGGCCCCGGGATGTTTCTCCTTGGGGCGGGCGTCTTTTTTCTCGCCTGCGGGGCGTCCGGCCTCAACCAGTGTCAGGAGCAAAAGACAGACGCAATGATGGAAAGGACAAAGGGGCGGCCGCTTCCTTCAGGTGTCATCAGCCCCCGGGATGCGCTTATCTTTTCCGGGGCATGCGCAATCACAGGAACCGGTCTGACCTTTCTTGCAGGAGGAGTCCCGGCAGCAGTAGCCGGTCTTTTTGCCCTTCTCTGGTATAACGGCCTCTATACGCCCCTCAAGGCTATAACAGCCTTCGCAGCTGTACCCGGCGCCCTTGTCGGTGCAATCCCTCCTGCCATAGGATGGCAGGCAGGAGGCGGCAGGCTCTCAGACCCAGGGCTCATTGTTCTCTGCCTTTTTTTCTTTCTATGGCAGGTGCCTCATTTTTGGCTTTTAGCCTCAAATTGCGGAGGGCAGTATTCAGGGGCAGGGCTGCCTTCCATTACCTCTGTCTTTTCCGGAAGGCAGCTGTCGAGGATTCTCTTTATCTGGATAGCATCGGCAGCTGTGAGTTCAGTCCTCCTTGTCCTTAACGGCGTGGCCCTGCATCACACTGTGAAATATCTCCTGGCCGCAGCGTCCTTCTGGCTGATATTTGCGGGGGCCCGAATCCTGAGTAAAGATGCCGGTGAGATTGTGAAGAGGCGTATTTTCGGGAAGATCAATCTCTACCTGTTTGTGGTCATGGCTCTGCTTTTTGCCGACCGGCTTTTGCTGTAAGCCACGATTTTTCAAAACCCATATTAAAGCATAACACGGCAAAAAAAGTAACCTGTCAGAAATAGCAGTAGATATTCAGCAGAGTGCAGGTTAAAACTAGATATCTGTTTTATCAGGGCGGATTCAGATTGGGGACTCTGCCTGCAGTGACAGCGGAACAGAAAAAACTTTCCATGGAGGGGACATGCAAGACAGGGGGATCACGCTTATCGAACTTATGGTGATTATATCCATCATAGGCATCTTATCTGCATCCTTGGGATTTTCCTATCAGGACTGGGTCGGGAAATACAGGATCGAAAAGACAACTAAGGAACTGTATATGGACCTCATGCATGCAAGACTCCTGGCCATGCAGAAGAATCGGCAGCATATTGCGGTCCTGAACGATAATTCTTATTCGATTGTTGAAGACGCAGACGAAAACGGCGCAGAAAATGAAGGAGATATTACCCTGGGCTCATATCCGAAGACTCTGGAATGCTCCATGACAAAGAACGGCATCGGCAATAAGGTTTTTTTTGATAAGCGGGGGCTTCTGACGCCTAACAGGACGATCTGGTTTGCATCTACAAAAGATCCGGACTTTGACTGCATGAAGATATCAAGGACGCGGATCATCATGGGCCGCTATGCCGGGGGAGAATGTTGCGCAAAATAGAAGTAGCAGGAAGCCGTTAACCGGACTTAATCATAGGCCGCATCTTATATCCATGCCCTCAGGATTTCCGCAGTGATAATAGCCGTGGGCAGGACATCCTCCTGTGCACATCTGTTTGTTAAGGCATTCTTCAGAAGAACATCTGTTCCTGTCGTACCTTCTGAACAGGTCCAGTTGGGCGCTGTTCCAGATATCTGCAAAGGAGTCATTGAATATGTTGCCGACGTTGAACTCCACGAATCCCTGAAGGAGGTTGCAGGGGAATACAGAGCCGTCAGGCATGACAGAGAGTTTGCGTACACCGCCTGCGCACCTTACACCTGCAGGAAGCTTCTTTTTGTCAAAACACGAGGCATGGACCCTGAAGATTCCCATATCGCTGTTTGCCTGTCTGACCGCGTCATGAAAGTGAATGAATTCCTGGTAGGCAAGCGCTTCCTTTCTTATCGATAAATCCTTTGAAAGCAGATCCATATGTATGAGATAGTAGCGCTTTATCCCCAGGTTACGAAGGAGTTTAGCAATTTCCTGAA
>JACRHE010000104.1 GCA_016217695.1 Nitrospirota bacterium
AGGAAGACGTCAACAGAAAGCTTCTGGAGCTGGGGCAGGAGCTTCATATCGGCGTAGTTGCCACCAATGACTGTCACTATCTGAAAAAGGAAGATGCCAAGGCCCACGAGGTGCTCCTCTGCATCCAGACGGCAAAGACCTTGAAGGATATGACGAGGATGAAATTCAGCACCAATGAGTTCTACTTCAAGTCACCCTCAGAGATGAGCCAGACATTCAGGGAGGTGCCCGAGGCTATACGGAATTCCGTTGTGATAGCGGAGAGGTGCAATGTCGAACTGAAACAGAAGAACCTGCTGCCGAGGTACAGGTGCGAAACAGGGGAGGAGCCGAACGCCTATCTCTTAAGGCTTGCGCAGGAGGGGCTTCAGCGGAAGATCGGCAGGGATGCGCCTGAACTCTATCAGGAGAGGCTGAAGACCGAACTGGCTGTTATAAACAAGATGGATTATGCCTCGTATTTCCTTATCGTCTGGGATTTTATCCATTATGCCAAGAGCAAGGGGATCCCGGTCGGGCCGGGAAGAGGTTCCGCTGCGGGAAGTCTGGTATCATATTGTCTCGACATCACAGAGCTGGATCCTATCAAGTATAACCTCCTCTTTGAACGGTTCCTGAACCCCGAGAGGATCAGCATGCCGGATATCGACGTGGATTTCTGCCAGGACAGGAGGGGAGAGGTCATAGCCTATGTCTCAAAAAAATACGGAGAGGACCATGTTGCTCAGATCATCACCTTCGGGACCATGGCTGCAAAGGCGGCAATCCGCGACGTAGGCCGCGCCATGGATATCCCCTATGCCGAGGTCGACAGGATCGCCAAGCTTGTGCCGAATATGCCGAAGATAACGATCGAAGAGGCGATGAAGATGGAGCCCCAGCTCAAGCAGCTCTACGATGCGGATGAGAGCGTGAGAGAGCTGCTCAGTGTCGCGATGCGGCTCGAGGGTTTGAACCGGCATGCCTCTACTCATGCAGCAGGCGTAGTTATATCTCCTGCTCCCCTGACAGACTACACCCCGCTTTACAGGAACCCTTCCGATGAAAGTATAATGACCCAGTTTGACATGGAATCCATCGAAAAGATGGGGCTGCTCAAGTTCGACTTTCTCGGGTTAAAGACGCTTACAGTCATCGACAAGACACTGGGGCATATCAGGCATGGAGGCGGGGAGCTTATACTTGAATCCGTACCTCTTGATGATAAGCCTACCTATGAGCTTCTCAGCTCAGGCCAGACAACAGGCGTATTCCAGCTCGAAAGCGAGGGTATGCGTGACATCCTCGTCAGGATGCAGCCGAACCGCTTCGAGGAGCTTATCGCTCTGGTAGCCCTTTACCGTCCGGGTCCGATGCAGTGGATCGATGATTTCATCAAGAGGAAGAACGGAGACACGAAGGTTACCTACATGATGCCCCAGCTAAGGGAGATCCTTGATGAGACGTACGGGATTATCCTGTACCAGGAGCAGGTCATGCTGATCGCCAACAAGATAGCGAGCTTCTCGATGGGTCAGGCAGACATCCTGAGAAGGGCGATGGGAAAGAAAAAGGCGGATGAGATGGAGAAGCAAAAGGAGGTCTTCATCTCCGGCGCTGTCGCCAACGGGGTATCCGAGAAGAAGGCTGCACGCCTTTTTGAGACCATGGCGCCTTTTGCCCTTTACGGCTTCAATAAGTCCCATTCTGCGGCCTATGCCTACATCGCTTACCAGACGGCATATCTGAAGGCGCATTACCCGGTTGAATTCATGGCTGCCACCCTAAGCCTGGACATGAACGATACGGACAAGATAGTCAAATCCATTAATGAATGCAGGAAGATGAAGATAGAGATCCTTCCCCCTGACATCAATCTGTCAGGCAGGGAATTCAAGGTGATCGGCAATTCCATCCGTTTCGGTCTTGAAGCTGTTAAGGGTGTCGGCGCTGCTGCGATCGAGTCTATTGTCGACGTCAGGAATACGGCCGGCCCTTTTACTTCTATAGCGGATTTTGCCGAGAGGGTTGATACGCGTAAGGTGAACAAGAAAGTACTGGAGAGTCTTGTGAAGGCCGGCGCCTTCGATTCTCTCGGTATTACACGGGCCGCTGCCATGCATGCAGTTGCCGAGATCCTCAGCTCCGCAGGCAAGAGCGCCAGGAACGTAGGCCAGCAGAGCATCTTCGGGGATGCAGCTGACGAGGCCGGGCCTGATGCGCTCGCAGAGTGGGATGAGGCGGAGGTGCTGAAAAATGAGAAGGAGGCCCTCGGTTTTTATATTACAGGACATCCCCTGACGAAGTATGATGCGCTGCTGTCGCGAATAAAGGCGAAGAAGACGTCTGCAGTCGAACATGCGGCGGACAAGGCTGATGTCATCGTTGGCGGAATTCTGCGTGCGGTCAAGAAAAAGAACGTCAAATCCTCGGGTGAGCTTATGGCCTATGTCACTCTTGAGGACGATGAAGGAAGTGTGGAGGTTATAGTATTTCCCGAGCAGTATAAAAATAGCGTTGACCTTATGAAGAAGGACCTCCTTGTCCTTGTGAAGGGGAATATTGACAGGGATGAAAAAGGGGTAAAGGTGAGGGCGCGGGAAATTTCCGGGCTTGACAGTGCAGGAAAGGTCGTCTCAAAAAAGATCGAGGTGGCTCTTAAGGAAACGGAATCGTTGGCAGACAGGTTGAGGGAGATCAGGTCCCTCGTAACGCAATTCCCCGGCGATTGCCAGCTCTACCTGAGGCTTCGGCTGGAGGAGTCGCAGGCTGTGATAGCGACGGAAGTCCGTATCAGGCCTGATACGGCGTTGATCCGTTCGCTGGAAGAGATTGCCGGAAGGGGTGCTGTTACGGTCTCATGATGAAATACTATCTGGAGTTTGAAAAGCCGATCGAGGCCCTCGAGTTAAAGATCGAGGAGCTCAAACGCATCTCCGACGGCAAGGACATCAATCTGTCCGGAGAGGTGAAGAAACTTGAGAAAAAGGTGAAGGACCTTCGCACGGAAATCTTCTCGGGCCTTACCCCCTGGCAGAAGACGCTTCTGGCAAGGCATCCGGACAGGCCTTACACCCTCGACTATATCCCGCTCATCGCCGAGGATTTTATTGAACTGCACGGAGACAGGCGGTTTGCCGACGATAAGTCGATTGTCGGCGGGATCGGCAGGATCAAGGATACTCCGGTCATGATCATCGGGCATCAGAAGGGGCGTGGGACAAAGGAGAGGATACGGAGAAACTTCGGACAGCCCAATCCGGAGGGATACCGGAAGGCGCTGAGGCTTATGGAGCTGGCAGAGAAGTTCAAGAGGCCTGTGATAACCCTCATAGATACGCCCGGAGCATTCCCCGGCATAGGCGCTGAAGAAAGGGGACAGGCAGAGGCTATTGCCGTAAATCTCATGCAGATGTCGAGACTGCGCGTGCCGATTATCGCTGTTGTCATCGGGGAGGGAGGCAGCGGAGGTGCACTTGCACTGAGTGTGGCCGACCGCCTTTATATGCTGGAGCATTCAATATACTCGGTCATATCCCCGGAAGGATGCGCGGCGATACTGTGGAGGAAAAACGGGGACTTTACCTCCGAGGATTTCTCAAAGGCAGCGGATGCCCTTAAGCTGACCGCGCAGGACCTTCTTTCCTATAAGATTATAGATGAGATCATCCCGGAACCTGTTGGCGGAGCGCACCGGAATATTGAACAGACGGCCAGGAGCATATCAGACAGGATACTCGATACCCTTGAAGACCTCAGGGCAAAGACCCCGGGCAAGCTTGTGGAAGAGAGATATAAAAGGCTCAAGAAGATAGGGAGCTTTGTAGGAGAGGGTTGAGCAAGAGGGGGGAGCCGGCCTTTTTGCAGGTGAGGGGCGGCCGGCCCGGGGAGAATCTTTTCAATTATTTCCGTGCCTGATATCAGGGTAGAAGCCGAAATTCTCCAGGTAGAGCTTCAACCTGCTTTCATCCCAGAAGGCCAGGTTGATGTTTCCCTTCGGAGAAGGCACAAGGTGGAATCCGCTCTCAAATTCTGCAGATACCCTGAAAATACCGCTGCGTTCTGTTACTGCGATCTTCTTCTTCCGGATATTCATGTTGTCCTCCCAGAGCGTCTTTTTGTGCCCATCTACAGCCATAGAAGCAAAGATTGTACCTGATAGTCAGCCGGCGACATTAAAGTTCAGCCAATCGGCTTTTCAGCTCTCTGCTGCCTGATTTTTTATCGGCTTTTTCTCCAGAAACCTTAAATCCTGTAAGGATCTGCTGATATATAAGTAGTTGGGCTCCTGCCGGGGAAAAGATAACGCCTGTATATGACATTTAGGCCAAAGGGAGAAATCCTTTATCGGCATACTTCACTGCAGGTTTGGGTAATTAAAGTAACAGATTGTGACATCCATTACAGACATAAATTGTCAGAATTGCGACTATTGTCGCTCCCCTGTACCTTATTATCGGTGAAAATGGTTTTTATCTTTTGGTACAATAGAACAACTCGACCATTGGAGGTATGTATCTATGAAGAAAATCTTTTATCTTGTCTTTCTTGTCCTGTTTGCTGTTGCCTGTCAGCAGAAGGAAGAGCCGAAGCCACAGTATCAGTTCCCGACAGGGCCGATACAGGGTCATGATGAAGTGAAGCTCCTTCAGGAGGCTACAAAAAAAGATCCGAAGAATGTCGATGCCTGGATCAAGCTCGGCAATACATTTATGGACACATCACGGTTTAATGAGGCGATAGAATCCTATCAGAAGGCCCTTGAGCTCGACCCGAAGAACGTCGATGTCAGAGTTGATATGGGAACCTGCTACCGTGGCTTGGGAAAGCCTGATCTGGCAGTCAAGGAATATCGCAGGGCATTGGAGATAAACCCGAACCACCTGAATGCCCATAAGAACCTCGGAGTCGTGCTCATGGATGATTTCAAGGACAGGACCCAGGCTATCAAGGCGTTCGAGAAATATCTCCAGCTTGCTCCCAATGCGCCGGACTCGGCACAGGTTAAGCAGGTAATCCAGTCGATGAAAACGGCAAAGTAGCCCGCACAATAATTTGAAGGATGAAGGCTGAAATACTGAATATCGCCTTGAATAACAGCTGTTTTTTTCAGCCTTTATCCTTCACCGGTCATCTTTTTTTTCTGTAAGCCATGCTAGAGAAACTCCAGAGTGTACCTGAGAAGCCCGGTGTCTATCTGTTCAGGGACAGCGACAGTAAGGTCCTTTATGTCGGCAAGGCAAAGGCGCTTATAAATCGCCTGCGAAGCTATTTCCAGAAATCCTCGTCTCTTGACCCGAGAAAAACAGCCCTGATCAATGAGTCCAGGGACTTTGAGTATACAGTCACAGGAAACGAGCTTGAGGCCCTGATACTTGAAGCGAACCTTATCAAACAATATAAGCCCCGTTACAATATCCTCCTGAGGGATGACAAGAGTTATCCATATCTGAAGCTTACCGTGAACGAGGAGTGGCCCCGTCTTGAGGTCGTCAGAAGGATACAAAAAGACGGAGCGCGGTATTTCGGCCCTTATGTGCCTTCGGGACCTATGTGGACTATCCTTTCTTTTATCCGCAATACCTACGGGATACGTACCTGCAAGTATTCCCTTGAAAAGAGGATGAGACCCTGTATCCAGCATCAGATACGAAAATGCGTGGCGCCCTGTTCCGGCAAGACCGATCGCGGCCAATACATGGACCTGATCCATGAGGTTAAGCTGCTTCTGGAGGGGAAGAACAGGGGTCTGCTGGATACCCTGAAAAAAAAGATGGACAGGCTTTCCGAAGAGCTGAGGTATGAAGAGGCAGCCCTTGTCAGGGACCGTATCAGGGCGATACAGAAGATATCCGAGTCTCAGAAGGCGGTTGCTCCTGATCTCGGGGATGCCGATGTAGTCGGTATCATCAGAAACGGCTGTGCAGCTGCGTTCAGGATCTTGTTCATCCGGAATGGTTTTATGATCGGGTCAAGGCAGTTTCTGTTCAGAGGCGTATCTGATGAGTCAGACGGATATCTCCTGAAAAACTTCATGGAACAGTTCTATGGCAAAGAGATCATGCCCCCGCTGTCGGTTCTCTGCTCCTTTATGCCCGAAGACGCTCTAACTATGTCGACATGGCTCTCGGAGAAGAGGGGCGGAGCCGTAAAGATTACAGTGCCCCGCAGGGGGCTGAAACGGGAGCTCGTCGCTATGGCTGAAGAAAATGCCGAAATCCTTCTCAGAAATGAGCAGGAGCGCGCAGACACGCTCATGAACGACATTGCGGAGTTGCTTCATCTCAGGAATGTGCCGAACGATATAGGGGCCTTCGATATATCCAACATATCAGGAAAAGAGGCTGTGGGCGCTTTTGTATACTGGGGGGAGGGGAATTTCAGAAAGGGAAGATATCGTCATGTCAGGATGGATGCCGTGAAAGGACCTGATGATTATGCGATGATGAAGGAGATGGTGAAGCGGACCCTGAAAAATCCGGACAATGAGCTGCCGGATCTTCTTATTATCGACGGCGGCCGGGCTCACCTTGAGGCTGCTGCAGAAGTGCTCAGGGAAGAAAAGATCACGGACAGGGAAGTGGTCGGGCTTGCCAAGGATCCTGACAGGGTCTTTCTGAGGGATGAGAAGATCCCCGTCAATCTTGACGACGGACGTCCCGCAGCCCTGCTCCTGAGGAGAATACGGGATGAGGCCCACCGGTTTGCGGTCGCCTACCACAGGAAGCTCCGGTCTAAAAGGGTTTTTGAATCGCCCCTTCAGAAGATTGCCGGGGTAGGGAAAAAAAGAAGGTTTGCGCTGCTGAAACATTTTGGTAGTATAGAGGCTGTACGGCATTCGACTGCCGAAGAGATCGCCTCATTAAAAGGTTTTGACAGGAGGCTCGCCGAGAAGATTTTAGGGGCGCTCTCATAATAAATCATGAAAGAGGATAATATGGACATCTATATCTCAGGCTCACTTGCGTATGACAGGATCATGGACTTTCCGGGTAAGTTTTCCGACCACATACTCCCTGACAAGATCCATATCCTGAACGTCTGCTTTACGGTCAACGGGATGATTGAGAAGTTCGGAGGGACTGCCGGTAACATCGCATATTCCCTGAGCCTCCTTGAGGAAAGACCCGTAATACTTGCGACCATAGGAAAGGACTATCAGGGGTATTTTGACTGGCTGAAAAAAAACAATATCCCTACTGACGGTATTAAGGTCATTAATGAGGAATTTACCGCAGGCGCATATATAACGACTGACAGGGCCGACAACCAGATAACAGGGTTCAATCCAGGAGCGATGAAATATCAGTCGGGATATAGCCTGGACAGCCTGAATCCGGACAATGCGGTTGTCCTTATAGCTCCGGGTAATCTTCAGGATATGGGGGAGTTTGCTTCGGCATGCAGGACTAAAGGAATCTCATATGTCTGTGATCCGGGACAGTCCCTTACGGCATGGGATAGCAGGGCCCTGGCGGAGTGGATCGACGGCTCAATGATGCTGATCACCAATGATTATGAGCTTGAGCTGATAATGAAGATGACCGGGCTTGATAAGAAGGCGCTGGCTGGCATGACCAGGATCATCATAACAACGCTTGGTGAAAAGGGCTCTCTCATAACGGGCGCTGACGGAGATTTCTCTGTGCCGCCGGCAAAGGTCCATGAGGTGATCGACCCCACCGGTGCCGGGGATGCATACAGGGCCGGGCTCATAAAGGGGCTTAGCCTCAATAAGGATATCGTTACTGCGGCAAAGATGGGAGCGGTTGCAGCTACCTATGCCATCGAGAAATACGGGACCCAGGAGCACCACTTCACGTATGGGGATTTTCTCCGGAGATACGAGGATAATTTCGGCGAGATTTGACCAGGCTTTAAACAGGACAAGGCCGGGTATATAATGGAGTATGATCAATGAGGAGGCGATCAAGTCCTATATCCTGAAGAATTTTCCGGACATCCTCGGAGCAGATATAGAAAGACTCGGCTCCGGAGTCCAGGGCTCGGGTTTTCTCATCTCCATGCAGACCCCTTCAGGGCTGAGAGCTTATGTTGTCAAAGCCCTTATCCCGGAGGGGTTCGGGCATGACTATCCTTCAGACAGGGCTGCTGTTTTTCTCCTCGATCTTGACGAATACAAAAATCTCCCTCAACATGTCAGGGCTGTTGATGTCCTTGCCGAGATGGAGGACGGTTCGGTGAGATCCATCGGTGGGGGAAAGGAATATTACCTCCTTATGGAGAGGGGAGAGGGCAGGGATTATTTTCAGGACCTTTCATCCTTTGCCTGCAAAGATAGGCTGGAACAGCACGATATCGGGAAGATAAGGTCCATGGCCTCATACCTTGCCGGGATACATTCAGTCAAGAAGGATTCAAAGGCGCTCTACTGGAGAAAGCTGCGGGATACGGTTGGGCACGGCGAATGTCTCATGGGCGTATTTGACCTCTACCCTGATGGCATTCTGCCGGATGAAGAGATGACGGATATAATCAAGAAATCCGTCGACTGGATATACAGGCTGAAGCCGGGATACAGACGTCTTTCGCAGATACATGGCGATTTCCATCCGGGCAATATCTGGTTTAAGGACAACGGGGACTTTATCCTCCTTGACCGGAGCAGGGGCCCATGGGGCGAGCCGGCAGACGATGTTACCGCGCTTGCGATAAATTATATTTTTTTCTCGATAAGGAACCATGGCGATGTGAGAGGCGCATATCTTGAGGGGCTGATTCTGTTTTTTGAGGAATATGTAAAGATCTCCGGGGACGAGGAGATAAAAGGAGTCGTAGCACCCTTCTTTGCCTTCAGGTCTGCGGTCGTTGCAAATCCTCTTTTTTATCCGGAGCTCACAGCTCAACAGAGGAGCCTGATATTCAGGTTCTGCAGACGAGTTCTGGAAAGCGACGCATTTGATCCTGGCGATACGGAAAATTATTTATGATGAGAAAACTTCATGTATTTTTCCCAGACCGCAAGGAGTTCCGCTGTAGCGCGCAGGTCTCCTGCGCAATACCTGGCTATATCTATATGCCTGCCTGAGGTGTAAAGGTCTCTCACCTCATAGCCGGTGATACCGTCTGCCTTCGGGCTTTTGATATCGAATGTCCTGCACCACATATCAAGACTGAATTTCCTGCGGGAGGCGCCGAAAAAGGTGAGTTGGTCAAAGAGGTCTATATGCGCGTCGCCGTATCTGTTGGGCATGAGGTCTTTCAGCGGTTTTATCTTGTGGACAGCTGATCTGACTAAAATGAAAGGACAATCGAATCCCCTGCCGTTGAATGTCACAAACTGGTCATAGCTTTTGACTGTATCCCAGAATCTGCGTATAATCTCTTCCTCTGTACCGCTTTCATACCTGATCCCTTCGTCTTCGAAGGGCAGGACAGGATCGCTTTGGTTCTGGAAAAAAACAACGCCTTTTTCTGTATCCGGGTTCAGCATGCCGATAGTTATGATCTCGCCTGTGAGTGGATAAAAGGAGAGACTTTCGCGGACGTCCTTTTTCTCTTCCTCGGTATCCGCCCATCTCAGGAGATATTCCTGGACAGGTCTGTCGAGGGAGTCGAAGTCCCTGCCTGCAGTCTCTATGTCAAAGATAATTCTGGACATTTAGGTAAGATAGCAGGGGCATTTGATGCCCCTGCTCAATGGTCTTTACGATGCCTTAGGGAGATTCTTAAATACATCCCAGGTCTTCAGAATATCGATCGCCCGCTGAAGTTGAATGTCGTCCTTCTCATCGACCTCGATAGGAACGGTCTCGGCCTCTTCAGGTTTTGTATCCGACTGCTCGTTCCTCAGATGTCTCTGGAGGTCTTTTTCCCTTAGTACAGGGTGTTCCTTTGCGCCATTTTTGGCCTCAAGCTTCAGAATGATATCCGGGGTAATCCCCGTATTCTGTATGGATTTCCCCTTGGGGGTATAGTACTTTGCGGTTGTAAGCCTCAGACCGGCACTGTCGCTCAAGGGTATGACTGTCTGGACAGAGCCCTTGCCGAAGGTTTGGGTGCCCAGGATTACGCCACGGTTCCAGTCTTTCAGCGCGCCGGCAACTATCTCCGATGCGCTGGCGCTTCCCTGGTTCACCAGGACGATCATGGGCTGGGTGAATACCTTGTCCCCTTCAGTAAAAAACTCCGTTTTTTCACCGGATTTCGTCTTGGTGTACACTACGAGCTTTCCTTTCGGGAGGAACTGGCTCGTTACGTCGATTGCGCTGTTGAGCAACCCGCCGGGATCATTTCTGAGATCAAGTATAAGGGATGTGATCTTATCTTCCCCCAGTTGCTTCAGAGCAGCAGCAAGATCGTTGGCAGTCTGCTCCTGGAACTGGCTGAGTTTGATGTACCCAATATTGCCGTCAATTACCTTTGCCTTGACGCTCTTTATCTTTATGATATCCCGAATGAGGGTAAAGTCTTTTGACTCTGTCCATCCTTCGCGCATGATGCCGACGGTGACGGATGTCTTCGGGGCGCCTCTCATCTTCGATACAGCGTCGTGAAGGGTCATATCCTTTGTGGATTCCTTGTTTATCCTGATTATCTTGTCGCCTGCCTTAATGCCTGCCTTGTGCGCCGGAGTATCTTCGATAGGGGCTATTACCGTAAGCGCGCTGTCCTTCATCCCGATCTGAATGCCGATGCCTCCGAACTCACCCCTGGTTTCCACCTGCATCTCCTTGTAGGCTTCAGGCGGCATAAAGCTCGAATGAGGGTCCAGAGACCCGAGCATTCCCCTGATCGCCCCGTAGACAAGATCTTTGGTCTTCACCTCTTCGACGTAATGCTTCTTCACCATTGACAAGACCTCTGTGAAGATCTTGAGCTCTTCATATCCTTCGCCGGCTGCGCTGACGCTGGTCACAGACAACCTCCCAACCGAGATGCCTACTGCAGCTACAGCTATGACCAGCATCCAGATCAATGCTATCCTCTTGCCTGTCATTGAAACTAACCTCCTGGACTATTTTCTTCTATTTTTTAACCACTGTGTTGGATCTAGAGGCTTGCCTTTGTATCTGATCTCAAAGTAAAGACCTGGGGCATTGAGTATGCCCGATGTCCCGACCTTTCCCATCACCTGGTTTGCCTTTATTATATCTCCAACATGAGAAAAAATCTCGGAAAGATTCCCGTAGAGAGTATGATATCCGCTGCCGTGGTTGACGATTACAAGCTGACCGAAGCCCTTGAACCACTCGGCGTATATTACCTTCCCTTCGTATACTGCTCGCGCATCCGCATGAGGATCCGTCTGAATATGTATGCCGTTTCTGAATACCGGCGTTGAGAATTGTGCGTCCTTCTGCGTACCGTAAGGCACTGCAATCTTCCCTTCGGCAGGCCAGGGCAGCCTGCCCTTCAGTCCCGGGAAGCCGGTTGCGGTGTAAGTGTCCGTCTTCGAAGAATCCCTGATCAGATCCTGCAGCCTCTTGGAGGCCTCTCTCAGTTCGGAGATCATCTTCTGATGGGCTGACTTTTCTGTCCTGACAGAGGAGAGTATAATCTCTTTAGCCTTTTTCTTTTCTGCAAGCTCAGCCTCTTTTGTCTTTACCTTTTCCGTGTTTTCTCTCAGGGATACCTGCAGCGACTGAAGCCTTGCATATTTTTCATCAAGCCTCCTGAGGTTCTCACGGTAGTCTCCGAGGATCTTATGCTCATAGAGGGCTATATTTTCAAGGTATTTCCAGAACCTTCGCATCTGTGATATATCGCTTGAGCTCAGCAGGAGCATCGCCATGTCTCCTGAGTATCCGAACCGGTGCATCATCCTGAGTTTTCTTTTTATCCAGTCCCTCTGCCGTTGCAGGCTGTGTGCAGTTTTTGATATCTCGCTGTTGACTGCCGAGACCTCTGAGTTTGTCTGATTAAGGCTCTTTCTGTATTTGATGAGCTCGGCCTCTATCCTGCCGAGATTGATATTCATCGTGTCGATCTCGGTCAGAACAGAGGATTCCCGTTCCTGCGTCTCCCTGAGCTTTTTCTTCTGTTCGAGCATCTGCTCCTGGATTTTTTTGTATTCTTCCTCGGGGGTCAGGGCAGGACAGACAGAGGGGAGGCAAAGCAGAAAAAGGAGGAGCGCGATGCCATACATCAGTATTTTAGCCTTCCGAGCGCTATCGCAGCCCCGGCAATGCCCAGGATCATGCCGGCAACAGGCAGAGGAAGGAAAAGATTCAGAGGCAGAAGGATCGCCTTAAACACAGGCAGGTCCGTGCTTAATTTCTGCAGCACGATGTAATAGAAGGCAAGTATACCGAGGAGCCCTGCCAGTCCCCCTGCTGCGCCGATGACCGCACCCTCGATGAGAAACGGTGTCCTGATAAACCCCTTTGTGGCACCCAGAAGCTTGAAGGTTTCGATCTCTTCATTCCTCCGGTAAAAGAGGATCTTTACCGTACTGTAGCAGACAAATATTATACCGGTTGATATGAGACCGATGAATACCATTCCCGCAGTCTTTACCCCTACCTTGAGGTAATGGAGCGTCGACACATAGTTCTCGCCGTAGTCAACTTCTTTAACGCCTTTTATCTTTCGGGCATATTCCGCAAGGCCTTTTATCGCTTCAGGACCGACAGCCTCTTTTCTGACCTTCACCTCCAGCGAATCAGGAAGCGGATTTTCTTCAAGCCCCTCAAATACGTAGTGGGAGTTCTTAAGCATAGCCTTCATCTCCCTCAGCGCATCCTCCTTCGGTATATAGCGGACAGAAGTGATTGAGGTATTTTTTCTGAGGGACTGCAGGGTGTGCTCCAGCCCTTCCTTCGGAAGATCGTCATCCAGATATAAGATAAGCGAGAACCTCTCAGGAAGTTTTTTTGTAGCAGCGTCGATATTGTAAACCGTCAGCACGGAGATGCTGATGATCAGGAGCGCAGAGGCGATCGTCAGAATGGAAAGAAGGTTGATCCATTTTTCCTTAAACAGGCTCTGCAGGGCAAGGCTGAGCGAATAGGGAACGGACATCACCCGAGCTCCTCGCCTATGAGGCTGCCGTTGTCGAGCCTTAAGACCCTTCTGCCCGTATTTCTGTAAAGCTCCCTGTTGTGCGTCGCTATGAGCATGGTCGTTCCTTTGGCGTTGATCTCCTTGAACATCCTCACTACGCCTGCTGCCGTATCAGGATCAAGGTTCCCTGTCGGCTCGTCTGCGAGGATGACTGCGGGCTCTGCAACCATGGCCCTTGCGATCACAACCCGCTGCTGCTCTCCTCCTGAGAGACTCCTTGGAAAGCTGTCAGATTTGTGTCGGAGGTTTACGGTCTTGAGGGCATCATAGACCCTCGTCCGCGTCTCCTTTTCGCCGATCCCCCGTATCCGGAGGGCCAGCGCGACGTTTTCTAATACATTTCTGTTGGCAAGAAGGCGGAAGTCCT
>JACRHE010000106.1 GCA_016217695.1 Nitrospirota bacterium
ATCATCGGTACGGATAAGAGGCGAGATGACCTCGTCAAACTTCTTTTTGATCAGCTTTGCAAATCCCAGAACAGACGTAAGCGGCGTCCTCAGCTCATGAGAGACCGTAGAGATAAACTCCGTCTTCATCCGGTCCACTTCCCATTCTTTCGTTATGTCCCTCAGTACCGTAATGACGCCGAGAAACTCCATTTCGTTGCTTATGGCGTACGAATTACCCCTCACAACCCTACCGGAAAGCCTGAAGTCCCTCTGGACAATATCGGCGCCCCCGCCTCTCACAACCTCATCTATCATGCTGTCTATATCGATATCAAGGAAAACGTCTTTGACCTGGCTGCCTGCGGCGCTGCCGGGGGCTAGCCCGAACATCAGCTCTACGGCAGGGTTCGCTATCATTATCGCTTTATCGACTGAACTGACGATCAGCCCGTCCGTCATATTCGTTATTACGGCATGGAGCTTGTTCTTCTCATTGTCAAGGGCCCGGGTTGCAGCGCGTATCCTTTCATAGGAGAGCGCATTGTTTACGGACAGGGCTATATTGGGGGCCAGGGCGCTTATAAAAGAGAGTATCTCGAAGCTGGTCTGAGAATCGTCGGCAACGACGATAACGCTGTTGACGTCGCCCTCGTATACACACGGGAAGGCAGCGAGCATCGCCGGGGCTCCGCCGGAGCCGAGTGAGAACCCGTGGACTTCGGCCCCTTCCTTTATCACCAGGTCCTTTGCAGAAACCGCCTCTCCGGCGATAGTCTCATCAAACGGCAGATGGCCGGTCTCCAGCCCCTTCGATTTGAGAACGACAAACGAGTCTTCGTTTCTCAGATAAAATGCCCCGGCCTTTATCCCTGCGGTCTGAATCAGTTTGTCAATAATAGATAACGCAAGTTCAGGAAGATCAAGCGCAGACGACAGCATCTGCGCGATATCGGCAAAATGTCCCTGCATCCTGACAGCGTCCTGAAGCGACCGGCAGCGGGCTTCGAGTTCGCTGTTTTTGGCAGCAAGAGATTCCATATCCGGGTCTTCACCTGTTTCCATTTATGATCCCAGATATTTCATCCACTTCGAGACCCTCTCCTGCACCTCAAGGTTCCCCCACATGCCGAGGAGTTTGTCGTCTTTTCCAAGGTGATGAACAAAGCTCCTGCACCTGTTCAATTCGTCTGAGCCCTTGATCTCGGCGGCAACCTTCATCTTCGCCTTGTTGAGTATCAGGCTGGCCATGGATACGCCGAAGATCGCCTCAATGTCAGGCTTTATCCTGTCTTTTAAGAGATCAAGTTCCATCCAGTTCCTTGTTGCCCTGTCATTCCGGCATTAATATCTCCGAAGCACATCAATACATTCTCCTTCAGCCGAACACAGTCTTATCTCCAGCGGCATCCGCCCCACAGCGTGGGTAGAACACGAAAGACAGGGGTCATAACACCGTATCGCCATCTCAACCCTGTTGAGCATGCCTTCCCTGACCTTGCCCCCCTTCACGTACTTTCTGGCAACCTCTTTCACAGACATATCTATCGCCTTGTTGTTATGAGCTGTGGCAACGATAAAATTCGCCTTTGTAACGCGTCCGTCGTCATCTGCCCAATAGTGGTGAATAAGCGTGCCTCTGGGCGCTTCGATAACACCGACGCCCTCGCCCGCCTTTCTTTCCGCCCTGATCCGCACATCCTTCGAGACAATCTCATCGTCGGACAGAAGTTCATATGCCCTCTCGCATGCATAAAGGAGTTCTATGGTCCTGGCGACATGGTAATAGAGATTTTCGTTTATGGTATCGCCCAACGATCTGTATGCCCTGAACCTTTCTCCGGCAGCAGGAGTGAGGACATGCTCTGCAACGTTAAGCCTTGCGAGAGGGCCGACCCTGTATATACCCTTGGGCCATCCCTCTTTCTTGTAATAGGGAAATTTGAGCCAGGTAGAATCCTCGACATGCTCGGCTATATAATCGAGGTAGTCCCGGCCTCCGAATTCGTCGGCCTTCCTGTTGTCTGAGTTCTTGATCATGATCCTGCCGTCATAGAACTCAAGAGACCCTTCCCTGGTCATGCCCATATGCTTCGTGCGGAAATTGCCGAGGCTCGGCAGTTTCTTAGCATAAGAGTCAAGTATCCCATATGCAGTGTCCACCGCGATTTCAGAGAGCCTCACAGACTCTGCGGCATCCTTTAAAAGCTCGAACCGGTCCTCATGCTTCAACGCCATGCTCATCCCGCCGGGAATAGCGGTAACCGGGTGTATCGGCCTTCCGCCAACCCTGTCAATGATAGTCTGTCCGGCCTTTCTCAGCTGTATGGCCTTTTTTGCCAGGTCCGGGTTCTTCTCGTATAAACCGATGAGGCTCCTTTTTTCAGGGTTCGAGTCAGGACCTAAAATAAAGTCCGGGGATGAGAGAAAGAAGAAATGCAGGGCATGAGACTGTATGATCTGTCCCATATGCATGAGCTCCCTCAGCTTCCTGGCGGCAGGCGGGATATCGATGCCCAGAAGATCATCACAGGCCTTGGCCGCGGCAAGATGATGGCTTACAGGACATATGCCGCATATCCGGGGAGTGATCACCGGCATGTCCCAGAGCATCCTGCCTTCGCAGAACTTCTCGAACCCCCTGAACTCGGTCACGTGAAAGCGGGCGTCGGTGACCGCGCCGTTATCGTCAAGATGGATGGTCACCTTACCATGGCCTTCCAGCCTTGTCAAAGGATCGATCTCTATTTTTCTCTTCATTTATCCTCCCTGTACGGGAATATAGAGACAGGGAGCGAATACCTGTAACCGACTCCCACCACGTCTTCCATAAACATCATCGCGCCGGCAGGCAGTATAGAGGCCAGCGCGTTTATCATCTTGGCGCCCTGCTCAAGCGCGCCGGTTGTGGGCCCCATGCAGCCCCTGCACGGAACATTGCCCTTCACGCACCTTGCCTCGCACCCTTCTCTGGTAGCCGGCCCCATGCAGAGCAGGCCCTGTTCCAGAAAGCACTTCTCAGGATCGATCTCGTCAAGCTCCATTATCGCATGGACCGAGTTCGTGACAAATTCTCTCTTGGGGATGTACATCTCCTTATGCTTCCTGTTGCATTCATGGCAGAGGTTCTTCTGCGGAATATCAGGCTCTTTATTGCCGATAATATCCGAAAGCACAGCCTTAATCATCCTGGGCGTCGGCGGACATCCCGGCAACACATAATCGACCTGGATCTCCTGATGAACCGCCCTGACATGGGGCAGCATTCCGGGGATATCGGGCGAAGACGGGACCTTCCCTTTTATCGTACTTTCTGTCTCCACATATGCCCTTCCCAGCACCTCCTCGAGGCTGAAGAGATTCCTCAGTCCGTTGATCCCTCCAAAGGCAGCGCACGTTCCGAAGGCCAGGATCTTGCCGGCCTTTTTTCTGAACTCTTTCGCTAAAGCAAGATTCGAAGAATTGCAGAGCGCTCCGTCGAGTATGCCGAGTTCGACCTTCGGCACTGACTTGACGTCGTTTATCGGGGACCTGACGAGATCAATTGAATCCAGAAGCGCGATGAGGTCCTCATGAAGGTCGAGGAGCGCCATATGACACCCGAAGCAGCCCTGGAGGTGGCCGGTTGCCACACGCAGCTTTTTCATCATCCCCTCCCCATTTTCCCGAGATGTTCTATGAAATCTACCGCGCCCTTCACGCAGGAACTGCCGTCGCAATCGCTCACCCCGAATATCCTGAGGCGCTCCGGCGAGATCCCCCTGCTGTTGAGAACCGCGCGGAAGAGATTTGCACGTCTGTCAAGGTCTGTATTGCCAACGATATTGAGGCAGCGGTCCTCCGCGCACTTGCATATGACAACACCGCTAAAGCCCTCCCTGAAGGCTTCTAAAATAAACTGCGTATCGATCCTGCCGGCGCATCTGACCGAAAGCGGCATAACGCTCGTCGGATATTCAAGCCCTTCCCTGCCGGCGTAATCCAGGGAATGATACCCGCACCCCTCGCATACCAGATAAAGGAGTTTTATGCCGCCGGGAGGCTCATAGGAAGAAAGGATCTTTATCGCAGAAAGCAGGTATTCCGTATTGGCGCTCACCTGGTCTCTTGCCCCCGTAGGACAGGCCGAGACGCAGTTGCCGCAGCCGACACACCTTTTGATATTTGTCGATGAGAGCTTGCTCACCGGATCGAGTTCAGCGGCATGGAAAAGACAGGTCTTGATACAGGTGCCGCATCCTCCGCAGATATCGGCGTCGACCTCGGACACAAAAAGTTCGTGCCTGATGGAATGCCGTTTAAGCAGCGTGTCAAGCGACATGGCCGCAGAGTCGGCAGACGCAATTGTCGTCGCAAAGGAAGTGCCGTGCGGAATGAGGAAGATCCCGGGGTTTACGGTCTCCGTCACCGAGGTATCCGAAAATATCGTCTTGAAATAGCCTTCGTTGTCCCTCTCCAGGCGCAGAAAAGGATAAAGCCTTTCGGTGAATTCTAGGTCGTCCTCTATCGCCACAACGATACCGCCGGCCCGCAGATTGACGCCGTCTTTCAGCTTAATCCTGAAGTTGCCGGCGTAGCCGTAAAGTTCTTCGAGAGGAGAGTCATGAAAGATCGCGTCAGAATGCCTTTTGACATAGGCTAAAGTGGGCATCACATCCGTCTTATATGCCGATACATCCCTCATCATGACCCGGTCGATAAAAAAAATATGAAACCCCCTTTCCAGGAGCCGCTGAGCCGCAAAAAGCCCGGCGGCGGTAGTGCCGATGACAGCAACCGTCTTTTTTGGCGCAACCTCGATCATGCCGACATCTTTTGAAAGTCTCACCTTTTCGAGACCGACATCGATCAGTGCCCTGGCCTTCTTCGTTGCCTCTGCAGGCACAGTCCTGTGAGGCAGCGCCGCCTGCTCCTTAAGGTTGACAATGGCAATCCTGTTGGAATTGATACCGGCGTCCTGAAGTATCCTCAGCAACAGATCTCCGTTCCTGGTCGTGCTGTAAAACAGCGGGGACTCGCCGGCCAGCACGACTGAATCCAGTCTCTTTTGCTTCACCTCGGCCCGGATGGAGTCAAGGCTGCCTGAACTGTGGAGATTCCTGAATGTCAGGACAGGAAATGACTTTTTATAATGCCTTGCGAGGGACTTCAGATCTATAATCCGGCTTATCTCTCCTTCACCCTCAGACATAAATAGGCCCGTCCTTGCGACAGCGCGCATGTCCCTGTTCATACCTGAATCACTCAATTCCCAGGACCTCCACTGTTTTAGAATATATCTCGTCGGGGTTAAAGGGCTTCGTCATGTAGATATCTGCGCCGACTTCTATCCCTCTTTTTTTGTCGAATTCCTGTCCCTTTGCGGTCAGCATGACGATATAGATATCTCTCATATTCATTTCATTCTTTACAGCGTTGCATACATCGAAACCGTTGACCTTCGGCATCATAACGTCGAGGAATACCAGGTCGGGCTTTTCGGATTTTATCAGTTCGAGTGCCTTCTCTCCGTCTTCGGCTATCAGGATATCCACCCCTGAATCCTCCAGGTCTTCAAGCGTCTGTTCGAGAAGCATCCTTATGTGCGGTTCGTCATCAACTATCAAAACCTTTGGCATTTTTTCACCCCTGCAAATTATTTCATAAAATCATTGAATACATCAACTGCCGGACCTCTTCATGAGCCTCTTCACCCTTGCCTGCAGTTCGGTATAGTCGAACGGTTTGGTTATATAATCGTCCGTCCCGAAGGTAAAGCCCTTGAGCTTGTCCTCGACCGTGTCCCTGGATGAAAGTATCACTATGGGGATGAACATCGTATTGACCTTGCTTCTGAGTTCCTTTATCAGGTCATAACCGTCCATGATCGGCATATTGATATCCGTTATAACCAGGGAGGGATTGATGCCCTGGGCTTTTTCGAGGGCCTCCCTGCCGTTCTGGGCCGTATGCACTTCCAGATCAAGAGGCTTAAGCGCCAGTTCGACCATCTTCAGGATTCCGAATTCGTCGTCAACGATCAGAACCTTGGCCTTCTCCTCAGTATCCGCAGCCTTAACTTTCTCTTTGGCGGTTCCGCAGAACGGGCAGAAGAGCCATTGCGCGTCGAGGTTGATCTTGCACTTACTGCACGCGGTATCGGCCGATACCCCGCAATACGGGCAGTCCGTCTCGATGTATGTCCTTCCGCAGTTTGGGCAGGAGGTGCCGACGCCGTCATCAACCGAGATCACGCGCAGGACTTCATCTATGGTAGTCCTTCCGCTGTAGACATGTTCAAGGGCCGCCTCATAAAGAGTGCGCATCCCCTCCCTGCGCGCTGCTTCCCTCAACTCGCCTGCAGAGGCCCTGCCCGCTATGAGCTTCTTCAGGGCAGGGATAATCTCCATTATCTCCAGGACTGCGAGCCTTCCCCTGTAGCCCGATTGGTTGCATTTGCTGCAGCCCCTGCCTTTCATGAATGTTGCGGTCTTGTCGATGCCGGGAAGCACCGCAAAGGCATCTGCGTCAGGAGTATATTGCTCGGCGCAATGCCTGCAGATGACCCTCACCAGTCTCTGGGCGACCACACAATGCAGAGACGACGAAATGAGATAGGGCTCAACCCCGATGTCGTAAAGCCTGGTAATCGTAGCTGCGGTGCCGTTTGTGTGAAGGGTGCTGAGCACCAGATGCCCTGTATTGGAAGCCCTGAAGGCCACGTCCGCTGTCTCCAGGTCCCTTATCTCTCCGACCATGACGATGTCAGGGTCCTGCCTGAGTATGGAGCGGAGCGCGTTTGCGAAGGTGAGGCCAGCCTTTTCATTTACATGCACCTGGGTTATGCCTTCCAGTTCATATTCAACCGGATCTTCGACTGTGATGATATTGGTGCCCTCGGAGCGAAGCTCCGTCAGTATGCCGTGCAGCGTGGTGGTTTTTCCGCTTCCGGTCGGACCGGTCATAAGAAGCATCCCCTGGGGTCTGGAGATCGCTCCCCTGATCCTCTCCAGGTCAGCGGAGGAGATTCCTGATTCAGCCAGCGCAATCGCCTTCTCGCCGGGTTTTAACAGCCTTATGACTGCCTTCTCTCCCAGATGGGTCGGAAGCGTCGATACCCGGAGGTCGAGCTGGACCTCTCCGATCTTGAGTTTAATGCCCCCGTCCTGCGGTGTCTTCCTGTTGCTTATGTCTAGCTTGGACATAATCTTTATCCTGGAGGTAATGGCAGAGTGCAGCCACTTGGGTATCTGGGTATGCGTCTTTAAAACGCCGTC
>JACRHE010000103.1 GCA_016217695.1 Nitrospirota bacterium
AGGAAATGCAGTACCGAAAATTTATGGGATGAAATATACCCCGCGAGGAAGTTTATAGGCGATATCTAAGTTCCTATGCCAATTGGCAATCGTTGTTGCCGGAGAAAGGCGCCCCAAAGGTCTTGGCGGCCCTCCCCGTCCCGAAAGAAATAGCCATCACATACTTCAGCTTTTAAAATAAATGAACCGGAAGGTCATGCCTTCCTCGTCCTTCACCTTCCGCCGGAAATCGCAGTCGCTGCAGAGCAAAACCTTTTGGGCGTATGTCCCCTGCTTCTCTCCATTACAGTGTGTGCCGGTAACAGCCCAGCATATCCTGCCGCCGTTTTTTCCCCGGTTCAGCCTGTGAGCCTTAGTCTCCGTAAACGCCGGACATATGCCAAGTCCTTTTTTGCTTTCACTTCCGCACTTCTTAAATTCCCAGCAATTCAGTATCACGTTTCAGTACCTCCGTTTTTTTGTGCAGATCACAACATCCATCCGATGCCACAACCTGACTTAGAGCGGCACAGATGACGCGTCCCAAATCTTTACGGCATATTCATGGATAGAACGATCGCTGGAGAATTTCCCCGCCCGCGCGACGTTCAGGATGGCCATCTTCGTCCATCTCTCTGTATCCTGGTATGCCGCAGATACCTCCTCCTGGCACCTGATATAGGAAGAATAATCCGCCAGCACAAAAAACCGGTCATTTTCCAGCAGCGAATTCACGATGGGATGGAAAAGGGGAGGATTATCCCTCGAAAAATACCCTGCAGAGATCTGGTCCACCGCCTGCCTGAGTTCCGCGTTCGTCTCGTAATAATAGCGCGGCTGATAGGAAGACCGCTTCTGCATGATCTCTTCTTCAGTGAGGCCGAAGAGAAAAAAGTTCTCTTTCCCCACCTCTTCGCGAATCTCCACATTTGCGCCGTCAAGAGTCCCGATGGTAAGTGCGCCATTGAGGGTAAATTTCATGTTACCCGTCCCAGAGGCCTCATACCCTGCCGTAGAAATCTGCTCTGACAGCTCCGCAGCGGGCATGATGCGCTGGGCAATGGTCACGCCGTAATTGGGGACAAAGACCACTTCAAGCACCTTGCCGACCACCGGGTCCGCCGCAATAACCGCACCTATGTTATGGATGAGCTTTATGATTAGTTTGCAGATAAAATAGCCCGGGGCCGACTTCCCTGAGAAAAGCACTGTCCTGGGAGTAAAAAGACCCTCAACCCTCCCCTCCCTGATCCTGTTATACATGGTTATCACATGAAGCAGATTCAGCACCTGCCGCTTATACTCATGCAGTCTCTTTGCCTGACAGTCCAGCAGGAACTCCGGCGAAAAGGTTATCCGGGTATTCCTGTTAAGGTATGCTTTCAGGGCATCCTTGTTATTCCTCTTTATGCTGCTGAAACGACTGCGGAAGCCGCTGTCGTCGGCCAGGGGTTCAAGTCGCCTGAGCTGCTCAAGCTCCTTCTGCCAGCCTTCGCCTATAGCCTCTGTTATGAGCCCCGATAGCCCCGGATTCGCATGAAGGAGCCAGCGTCTCGGCGTTATGCCGTTTGTGACATTATGGAACTTCTCAGGCGTCATTACATAAAAGCTCTGGAATACGGTATCCTTCAGGATTTCGGTATGCAGCCTCGAAACGCCGTTTACAGCGTGGCTGCCCACTACAGCCAGCCGGGCCATATGCACACACTGTTCGCCGTATCCGGTGATGATCGCCATTTTTTCCTTCTGTTCCGGTCTGTCGGGAAAACGCTCCCCCACCTGGATCAGGAACCTTCTGTCAATCTCCCTGATGATCTGGAGATGACGCGGGAGGAGATGGGCAAAGAGCCCCTCCGACCAGGTCTCGAGCGCTTCAGGAAGAACAGTGTGGTTAGTATACGCAAAGGTATTCTGGGTGATCTTCCAGGCATCGGCCCAGGGGATATTCTCCTCATCGACGAGTACCCTCATGAGCTCCGCTATCGCTATGGAGGGATGGGTGTCGTTGAGCTGCATGACGACCTTTTCAGGAAATTCGTGGTAATTTTTATGAAACTTCTTATATCTTCTGAGGATGTCGCTGATCGTTGCGCTCACGAAAAAATACTGCTGCCTGAGTCTGAGCTCCCGTCCTGCGAGCGAATGGTCATTCGGATAGAGTACCTTCGAGATATTTTCGCTGTTGTTCTTATCCTCAACCGCCTTGACGTAATCGCCGCTGTTGAAGTATCCGAGATTGAATTCCCGGGTGGATTTCGCAGCCCAGAGGCGGAGTGTATTTACGGTCCCGTTACGGAAACCGGGCACAGGATAATCATATGCCATGGCCATGACAATATCGCTGTCCACCCACTCCATGCGGAACCTGTTATCACCGCCGCTGATAGTATTAACCCTGCCGTAAAACCTGACGGGATAGAGGAGTTCAGGCCTCGGGAACTCCCACGAGTTTCCGTATCTGAGCCAGTTATCCGGGGATTCAACCTGATAGCCGTCCTTGATCTTCTGGGAAAATATCCCGTATTCATAACGGATACCGTAGCCGTAGCCGGGGTATTGCAGTGTCGCCATTGAATCAAGAAAGCAGGCGGCGAGCCTTCCGAGGCCTCCGTTGCCCAAACCTGCATCCCATTCCTGCTCAACAAGATCCTCATAAGCCATGCCGAACACATCCTCAACCGCCTGTTTATATTCGTCGGAGAATCCGATGTTCAGGACATAATTCCTCAAAAGCCTTCCCATCAGGAACTCCAGAGACAGATAGTAAATTCTCTTGGCGTCGACGTTGTAATAGGTCTGCTGAGTGTTGATCCATCGCTCTACAAGGTGCTCTCTTACAGACAATACAACCGAATGGAATTTATCCCTGTCTGTAGCTGAATACTTGTCCTTGGCAAGATCACAGATAAGATGATCCAGGATAGACTGATGCAGGTTTATGATCTTTTCTTGCATGGGGAACCACCCTTCATTTTTTTAACATCATACCACGGAAAGTGCGCTCCTGCAAAAATGCGCATCACGGAAATTCTCCGTAACCAACTACATCATACTATGAAAAAAAGAAAAAGATGCTGTTGTGGTTTTATACGCATAAGCCGGATATAATGTAGCACGCGCATGGATGTCAGGAAATTATTCAGAGACCATGCCCCGAAACTCGGGGCACTTGAAATACTGAAATATATAGGACCGGGACTGCTCGTAACAGTAGGGTTCATAGATCCCGGCAACTGGGCCTCAAATGTTGCTGCAGGGTCGTCTTTCGGATATGAAATCCTCTGGATAGTCACCCTCTCGACGTTAATGCTCATTATCCTCCAGCATAATTCAGCCCACCTCGGGATCGTCACCGGACTCTGTCTCTCCGAGTCCTCGACCAGGTTCTTCAGCCGTTGGTTGAGCAGGTCTTTTCTCCTGAGCGCCATGCTGGCAGCCATCTCGACAGCTCTGGCAGAAATCCTCGGGGCTGCCATAGGGCTGAACATGCTGTTCGGCCTGCCGCTTTCAATCGGAGCCATGTTCTCGGCACTGGCGGCGGGTTACATGGTCTGGACAAACAGTTACAGAAAGCTCGAAAGGTGGATCATAGGGTTTGTCTCCCTCATCGGACTTTCCTTCATCTTCGAGCTGACCCTCGTAAAAGTCGGCTGGTCGGATGCGCTAAGGGGATGGTTGACGCCCTCAATCCCGGAAGGCTCTCTGCCTGTTATCATGAGCGTGCTCGGTGCTGTGGTAATGCCGCATAACCTCTTTCTTCATTCCGAGATCATCCAGAGCAGGCAGTGGAACCTTAAGGGCGACGAAGTAATAAAAAAGCAGCTTGCATATGAATTCACCGATACCCTCTTCGCAATGGTAGTGGGATGGGCGATAAACTCTGCGATCATCATCGTTGCAGCCTCTGTCTTCTATACCAACAGGATCCAGGTGTCCGAGCTTCCCCAGGCCGGGGCAACCTTGCGACCTTTGCTTGGAAATGCCTCCGGCATTGTCTTCGGGATCGGACTGCTCCTTTCAGGGTTTTCCTCTTCCATAACTGCTGCCATGGCAGGCGGGAGCATATTCGCAGGCATTTCGCAGGAGCCCTTTGACATATCCGACAACCATTCGCGCACAGGCGTTCTCATAACACTTCTGGGAGCGCTGCCGTTGATATTTTTTCTCAAAGACCCAGTTAAAGGGCTCATATGGAGCCAGATCATCCTGAGCATTCAGCTCCCGTGGACCATATTTGCCCTTGTCATGCTCACTTCCTCGCCCAGGGTCATGGGGAACTATGCAAATTCGTTCAGGGATAAGATACTCCTCTGGACAACAGCAGGCATCGTAGCTCTTCTGAATGTCCTGCTCCTCATGCATATGATGAGAGCAGGCTAGATCTCATCATTTATAGATTTCACGGGTACGCCGTAAAATAATCGTTGTTTCATGAAGAAAAGGGGCAACGCTCAGAGACTTATCTGCATATCATCAACAGCGGAGACGGTCTGAGGAAATACCCTTCTTGCAGCCTCTTCAGCTCTTTTCCTGTCTTCAAGGGTCTTGTAAATGAAGGCATCAAAGTGGACAAGCGCAAGGCTTTTGGCCCTGGCCTCTGTAGCGATCCTGGCAGCGAGTTCAGGGTTCAGGTGGGGCCAGACCTCCGAGGTCTGTCCCGTGCGGTACGCGCACTCGGTGATGAGCAGGTCCGCTTTTTCAGCCAGTTTCACCGCATTTTCACAATACCCGGTGTCAGGGCAGTAGGCTATGATCTTGTCGTCGATATGAAACCTGTAACCCAGTGTCAGGGAAGAATGAAGAAGCGGAAGCGACTCGACATGCATAGGCAGCCTTCCCTGGTCTTCCGGAAGTTCCAGGATCTCTGTCGGAAAACCGAGCCTGTTGAGGGGCATGGAAAAAGGGAGGTTGATTATCGTATTCAGTATATCTTTCGCTCCCTGCGGACCGCAGATGACCAGCCCAGGACTGAACCTGAACTTATTGAGGATATGCAGGCCGAAGATATGATCCAGATGAAAGTGGCTCAGGAAGAGAAAGGTCGGTTTATCCTCGCTTATATGCCGATCAGCCTTATAAAAACCATTCCCGGCGTCGAGTATAATCGAGAATTTCTCCGTTTCCACAAAGATACAGATCGTGTTGCCTGTATAACTGTCATACCAGCCGTTGGTGCCCAGAAATGTTATCTTCATCCGTTAATCTGTTTCAGCATTCCGGTCATGATGCTAAAATTATACTAAATCCGGCCCGGTTGCAATACAATAAAGCCTTACGATGGTCAATGATTATGAAATCCTGCGCTCATAAGTGTCCTGGCGCCGTATGAAGCGGACTGTTCCCGTTTTCATAGTGATGGGCATCACATCCAGCCTGATGCAGATAGTTGCTCTGCGTCAACTCCTCTCGGTCTTCTCCGGAAACGAGCTTGATATCGGAATAACTCTTTCGGTCTGGCTGATCTCGGTCGGCACAGGAAGCTATTGCGGACACAGGATAAGGTCGCGACATGCCTTTGAGACCCTGTTTCTTGTCATCGCCCTCCTTTCCCAGCCTACGATCCTGCTGATCGGACTTATAAGACCTCTTTTTTCGATCGGCCCCGGAGAGGCCATACCCCTGGCAAAGGTCTTCATCTCAACGCTGCTCTGCCTTTCCCCCATCTGCCTGCTAATAGGTCTGCAGTTCCCTCTGGCGATATCTTTTTCGGGAGGAAAAGCGGCCCGCGTATACGGTCTTGAGGCTGCAGGCGCGTTCCTGGGCGGCACTGTCTTCACGCTATTATTGTCAGGAAGGGTTGATACTCCAACTGTCGCTGCAGGCGTGGGTCTCATAAATACCATTGCTGCAATC
>JACRHE010000105.1 GCA_016217695.1 Nitrospirota bacterium
GCCGTCCATTTCAGGCATCTCAAAATCAAGTGTTATAATATCGGGCTGAAGTCTCAGTGTCTTGGCCATTGCATCTATGCCGTCTGAAGCAATACCTACAACTTCAATGCCTGAAACCTTTTCAAGCATCTTCTTCATGGTCTGCCTTGTGTAGGCAGAGTCGTCAACAATAAGAACTTTTGTTTTCATACTTAAATGTACCTAATATTATGTCAGTTTTGCAGCCCAGCAGTTTTCAGCCTGATTGACCCACACGAGCCGACGATCAGCGTACGAATATCGATCGGCTTCAAAAGTGGTCCTTTGGCATTACTCCAAAAAAAACAAATACCGGCTTTTTTAAGTAGTAAGCTCTATGGAAAGCGATGGGTTTGATTATCACGACAATTTGTGGCCTACCGTCAAGCCGGGGAAAGTATTCAGCATGTCTGAATCGATCAAGGCAACATGTCAGTTATTATAATTATCTCAAAGGCTTTTAGCAAATCACCGAATTGCATCACGAAAAATCGACACGAAAGTGAATCGTTGCCTCAGATAAGAAATCGATACGAAAAATAATCGAAAATAGCCTTCTGGCAGGAGAGACAGGAGGCAGAGATGAGGCTGACGATGAAGGAGAGAAAGAAGGCAACGGCAGTGGTAGCAGCAAGGTATCAGAAATCCCGGAAGAAGGAAAAAGGGGTGATACTGGATGAGTTCACGAAACTGACGGGCTACGGCAGGAGATATGCCTCCCATGTATTGAGGAGTCATGGCAAGAAGCTGAGGATTAGCGAGCGCTGCGTAATCCAAGGTGATGTCAGAAAGACGGCAAAGAGGAATAAGCCCAAGGTATATGATACTACGGTTAAAGATGCACTCAAAAAGATCTGGTATATCATGGACTGCATCTGCGGCAAGAGGCTTGCTCCGGTAATGAAGGATATCGTGCCTCGTCTGATCAGGTTCCGGGAGATCAGTATTGATGAGACGGTAAAGGGTAAACTCATGAAGATCAGCTCTTCCACAATTGACCGTATGCTTGCCCCTGAGAGGAAAAAACACCAGATCAAGGGCAAAGGCAACACAAAACCAGGAACCCTGCTGAAGAATCAGATACCCATTCGGACCTTTTCGGACTGGAATGAGAAGAAGCCGGGTTTTGTAGAGATCGACCTGGTCGGCCATGACGGAGGCGACAGCCATGGGGAATTTGCCCAAACATTGGACGTTACTGATGTCTGCACCACCTGGACAGAGACAGAGGCGGTCAGGAACAAGGCACAGGTATGGGTATTTGAAGCACTTAAGAAGATTCGCCAGAGACTGCCTTTTCCCCTTTTTGGTATAGATTCAGACAGTGGCGGGGAGTTCATCAATGATGAGCTGTTCAGATACTGCAAACAGGAGAAGATAACATTCACCAGGTCGCGGAGTTATAGAAAGAATGACGGCTGTTTCGTTGAACAGAAAAACTACTCTGTAGTAAGAAGAGCCGTTGGATATCTCAGATATGACACTAAAGAAGAACGCCTGACGCTCAATGAGCTCTACCGGTATCTGAGATTATATACGAACTTCTTTCAGCCGACCATGAAACTGATCGAAAGGACAAGGATCGGCAGCAAGGTTACAAAGAAGTACGACAAGGCTCAGACCCCTTACAAGAGGGTATTGAGCTGCCTTGATGTATCTGAAAAAGATAAGCAGACCCTTAAAAAGATATACGCAACTCTCAATCCTGCCCAACTGAAAAGGCAGATTACGAAACTGCAAGACAGACTGCTTAACCTGAATCTCCAAAAACGAGGCCCAAGGAAGAAAGCGGCGGCCTGATGGGGGATATCATGATATGGACTCAAACAAGAAAATCGATTGTAGGGCCTTTGGCAAAGTCATCTTCTGCAGGTCCATCCCTAAATGGTAAACTTAAACTACTTTTGTATCGATTTTCATGTGATGCAACGTATATCATTTCGTATCGATTTCTGTTTGATGCAACAGGATCACCGGTTGGTTCATTGATCCAAAGCAGCAATCAAAGCAGCAAACCGCCTTTGACATTCTAAGAGGAGTCTGTTGTATACTATGGCGCCCTATAGATTGCCTCCTTGTCCTTCAGCCTCGGTCAAAAGTAATTCCTGAAACCGCGCTGTATGACCATTTGGCGTAGAATTGCCGATGCCGATATGTGAAGCCTTTCTCCGTTGCCGCGACACACTGAGTGTGAGCCGGCATTCGCATAATTGTATATCGGTAAATAAGCGTCCGTTATGTTTTTTATCAAGAAATACGCTGAATGAGGCTGACTGAATGAGATGCAGATTGTGTCAATCTAAAGATGGGCTCTTGGCCGGTTGCAGTGTAGATGATAGAGCTTACTTCGCCTGCAAAAACTGTTATCTGATCAGTGCGGACAAAAAGCACTTTCTTGGCAGAGACAAGGAAAAGGAAAGATATTTAACTCATCAAAACGGCATCCAGTACGAAGGATACGTAAAATTTCTTCATCGGGCTATAGATCCGGCGCTTGAGTTTTTAAAAAAAGAAATGCTGGGCTTGGATTACGGTTGCGGACATGTCCCCACACTCTCCAAACTGTTGGCGATGA
Source organism: Nitrospirota bacterium (assembly GCA_016217695.1). Classification (GTDB taxonomy): domain Bacteria; phylum Nitrospirota; class Thermodesulfovibrionia; order Thermodesulfovibrionales; family UBA6898. Next base: position 2,594 of record JACRHE010000105.1, read on the forward strand.
AAGGATTCAAGTGCGAAGACTATGACCCGTTTTTTGTTGGACATAAGCTGGATAAAACCTTTGATTTCATTTTTACCACCGAAGTATTTGAGCACTTTTTTTATCCGGATAGTGAAATAAAAAAAATAAAAGCTTTGCTTAAAGAAAAAGGTCTTTTGGTTGTCATGACTGAAAGATGGCGAAATCTGGACCAGTTCTCACAATGGTCTTATACAAGGGACTTATCGCATGTTTCCTTTTTTCATTCCAAAACGTTCGGTTATATATGCAACAATTTCGGGTTCAGCAGAATTTTTGATGATGACAACAGAGTAATAATTCTAAGAAATAATTAGCCAACTTACGGATATGGAATACATTCGCTTTTTTCTAAACAACAAAAGATTGATCTCCTTTGGATTTCTCCTGACTTTTTTTTCGAGTTTCGGGCAGACGTTCTTAATATCTCTCTACGTACCCGATATCATCAGGGAATTTCATTTGAAGGGATTTAAAAAGGCTTGAGCAATTGAGTCTCTTACGTGTCACACTGATAAGACACTGTGCCATGTTACCCACAAAGCTGACAAATCTTGCTTCCTTTATTTATTCCGACTTCTGAAGGCACTGCATGCAGACCGGGATTTCCGGGGCAATCTCAAGACGCCGTTTGCCGATAAACTCGCCGCATTTGACGCATTCCCCGAATTTCCCATCGCTGACGCGGCGCAGCGCGGTCCGAATCCTTAAAAGCTGCAGATCAAGACGCCCCTTCGTATGGAGAGCCATCTGTTGCTGCTGAATAGCGTCCATCCGCGTTAAACGGCCGGTCGCATGATCCAGGGATACGGGTTGCGCTGAATCAGTGCAGATATGCAGCGACTCCATAGTCTCTCTCTCCAGTTTCTTTAAGATCTCTTCGAATTCTTGCAGCTCAGCTTCAGAAAGCATCAAATCCTCCTTTTAAACATAGAGACGATGGTCATCTGCGCTCATATTCATAATATAGAGATAAATCGCGTTTTCGGGCCGATGTGCGTGACGAGCAGCTCATGCATAGCACGCGTACACGCTACATAAAGCAGATTCCGATCAAGTTCCGTCGTATAGTTCTTGTCGGATGCGTTTGATACGACGACCTGATCGAACTCAAGACCTTTCGCGAGGTGTGCGGCGCAGATGACCACACCCTGAACAAAAGCAGAGCTCCGTGAGGTCAGCAGATGCACATTGGGTATGTCCTCGCAAATAGCTTTATGAAGCTGTTCCGCCTGCGTCTGCGTCTTGCAGATGATCCCCATGGTGTGTTGCCCGCGTCCCCGAAACTCGTCGATCGCTCGTCCGATGCGGCGCGTCTCCTCCTTCGCTGTACTGCACGCGACTACGAGAGGCCTCGGCCCGTGGCGCTCGATGGCTACGAGCTCGGAGTTCGGCGAAATCCCCTGCGCGAACCGGGTAATCTCGTAGGAGGAGCGATAGCTCTTGCACAGCCTCACGCACTCCGCATACCTGAACAAGCCGCTGATCATTCCTGAGGTCGATGAGCTGAAAGCGTTTATTGCCTGGTTCTCATCGCCAAGGATTGTTTTGTTGCATCGAAAGAGCTTCGCGATGACGGCATACTGCACTGGTGTGTAATCCTGCATCTCATCGATCACCAGATGTTTGATGCTGGGGTCGCGACCGGTCAGCCCCTTCAGCTGAATCCCGAGATAAATCATGGGAAACACGTCGGCGTATTCCAGCGACGAATTGCGGCCAGGCTTGAATAGCTCCGGCTTCCCCATCCACTTGAAGAAATCCCGGTAGAGGGTGCGAAGCGCGGGGTCACTGACGAACTTCTTAAGCTGCGACTTGATCCCTGCCCTCTCCTTGGCCGTGATGTCGTAATGGTGCCTGACGCGCAATTCGTGTTCTACGCAGTCTGCTACCCAGCGAAGTTGACCTACCAGGGGCAAGTTCCGCCTTTTTTTGAACATACGCTGGATGAAGGCAGCCGGAACCAGGTGGCCGCCGATCCGGACATCCCCGGCGCGAAAGCGCGTGTCCAGGACGTGGGCAGCGTACTCGTTGAGCCTGGCGAGGAAGTCTACTGTGGACTTCTCATCGATCCGCCGCCTCATCGCGTCATCCCCGTTTTCAATCAGCGCAGAGGACTGATCGAGGGACGTCTGGAACGTGTACTTGTAATCCAGCAGTTCGCGCGCGAGCGTCTCCATCTCCATCTCGGCGATCTGCTCTTCGCCAAGTTCCGGCAGCACGTTTGAGATGAAGTCGGAGAAAACCTTGTTTGGCGAGATGATCAGTATGTCTTTCGAGGTCAGGCTATCCTTGAACCTGTAGAGGAGGAATGCGATTCGGTGGAGAGCGATCGACGTCTTCCCGGACCCGGCGACGCCCTGGATGATTAGTACCTCCGCATCTTCATTACGGATGATGGCGTTCTGATCACGCTGAATCGTCGCGACGATGTTCTTCATTCTATCATCGGATGCACGGCTGAGTTCCTCCTGCAGAATGTCGTCCATGATGTTGAGCCCGCTCTCCAGCATGAACTCCATCTCTCCCTCGCGAATTCGATATTGGCGCTTCAGCATGATCTCGCCGGTGACGGGGCCAGCCGGAGATTCGTATTGCGCTTCACCGAGTTCGTAATCGTAGAACATCGTAGAGATCGGCGCGCGCCAGTCGAAGAGGAGATGCTTCTTCACTGCTTCATCCGAGAATGCGTGGATGCCGATGTAGACCGGCAAGGACTCTCCTGCTCCGTGCCTGCTGAAGTCTATGCGCCCGAAGTAGGGCGACCGTATGAGCTTCTGAATGCGTTTCCTGGTGGCGACCACCGCCTCCGCGCTACGCATCGATTGCTCTGCGGAGCTCCGGGCCGAAACCTTCTCGATGTGGTCCATCTCGCCCCTGTGCTCCGACATATAAATCTTCTGCACCTGGATGTCCGCGGCATAGCGTCGTACCCGTCCACCAAGCCGTTCCAGCGCTTCATTGAGCTTGCGCTTGACCTGTTCCAGGTGTGCCTTCTCGGCGGATTCCGTGCTGTTATGCATCTCAGTCAACTCCTTATTTATCCTTGCGTACGAGTTATATATTGCACACGCGCCTTTCGCAGGGGGCGCGCAGCGGTCTTAAAGATTATTAAGATATTTTAGGGACAGCACACAGGTGCGCTGCCCCGGTCTTGAATTCAGAGGAAAAGTGAAAAGAGATTTCAGAATTATCTTCCATTGTCCTTTTCAGGTCCCATGGCGATTCTGCAAAATAAACGAGATGGCCATCCCTGTCAAAAGCGATGCGCCCGGATTTGCGACGGCGGAGCTCGTCTGTTTTTTCCTTGACCTCGGAACTGATCCAGCAGGCCTTAAAAAAATCAAGAGGGCTGAAGCGGCATGACGCGCCGTATTCTTGCAGCAAGCGGTACTGTATGACATCAAACTGGAGTTCACCGACAGTGCCGATTATCTTTCTGTTCCCGTCATTTTGAAGAAAGAGTTGTGCCACTCCCTCGTCCATAAGCTGTTCAATGCCCCTCTCCAACTGCTTGGATTTCATCGGGTCCATGTTGACGACCTCTTTAAAAATCTCGGGAGAAAAGCTCGGTATGCCGTGGAACAGTATACGCTCGCCTTCGGTCAGGGTATCGCCGATCTTGAAGTTGCCGGTGTCATAAAGTCCGATAACGTCTCCAGGATAAGCCTCCTCGATGAGAAGCTTTTCCTGTGCCATAAAGCTCGCAGGGCTTCTGAACCTGAGATTTTTCCCCGTCCTCACATGATAATAAAGCTTGTTTCGCTCAAACTTGCCCGAGCATATCCTAAGAAAGGCGAGCCTGTCCCTGTGTCGGGGGTCGAGATTGGCGTGAATCTTGAAAACGAACCCGCTGAATCTGTCTTCATGTGGGAGAATTGTGCGGGAATCAGCCGGCCTGGCTCCGGGCTCAGGGGCGATGGAAATAAAGGTATCGAGCAATTCCTTGACCCCGAAATTGTTTATGGCGCTTCCGAAAAACACCGGCGCCACCTCGCCTTCGAGATAGCGCTTGTGCTCAAGGGGCTCATAGACGCCTTCAACCAGGTCTATATCATCCCGGAGCCGGGCAGCATAATCGCCGAGACGCTCATCCAGAAGACAGTCGCTCAGATCATCTATAGCGAGCCCATCACTGCCGAGCAAAGTGTTTTCACCGGGCTGGAAGAGATAAAGGCTTCTGTCGTAAAGATTATAGACTCCCTTGAAGGACCTGCCCATACTTATGGGCCAGCTCAGAGGACGCACCCTGATGTTCAGCTTTTCCTCTATCTCATCGAGCAGTTCAACAGGACTTCTGCCTTCCCTGTCCATCTTGTTTATGAAGACAATGACGGGAGTATTTCTCATTCTGCAGACTTCCATAAGCCTCTCGGTCTGGGGTTCAACGCCCTTGACACAGTCGACGACCAGTATCACGCTGTCTACGGCGGTTAGCGTGCGGTACGTGTCCTCTGCAAAATCCTTGTGACCTGGGGTGTCCAGCAGATTTATCCGCAGGCCCTGGTAATCAAATCCCATAACGGATGTGGCTACGGAAATACCCCTCTGTCTTTCTATTTCCATGAAATCAGAGGCGGTGCCCCTTTTGACCTTGTTGGACTTCACCGCGCCTGCCACGTGGATAGCTCCCCCAAAGAGCAGAAGCTTTTCAGTAAGAGTGGTCTTGCCTGCATCAGGATGACTGATGATCGCAAAAGTCCTTCTTTTCCGTATCTCTTCCAAATAGTCCATAATAATCGTCCTCTTTGCCTAAAAAAAATAATTCAAGGAAAAATATGCCGCCTTGTGGCTATACTGCTTCAGAACGGGCTTCGCTCAGGGCCTCTTTTCTACTCAGCCTGATCTTGCCCATCCTGTCTATCTCAATGACCTTAACCGTTACTTCATCTCCCTCTTTTAGCACGTCAGCCACGTTTGCAACTCTTTCCTCGGAGATCTGTGAAATATGAAGAAGGCCATCCTTGCCCGGCAGAATTTCAACAAACGCTCCGAAATCCATTATCTTTTTGACAATGCCCTTATAGACCTTGTTCACCTCGGCATCGGCTGTAATGCCCTTGATGATGTCTATCGCCTTTTGAGCCGAAGCGCCGTCAGAAGAGGCGATGTGTATCACCCCGTTGTCATCGATATCGATTTTCGCGCCGGTCTGTTCGGTGATCCCGCGTATGACCTTACCCCCTGTGCCGATCACGTCGCGGATCTTTTCCCTGTCGATATGCATCGTGTAGATCCTCGGGGCATGGAGCGACAGTTCAGATCTCGACCCGGTAAGGGTTTCGTTCATCTTATCGAGGATGAAGAGCCTGCCCTGTCTGGCCTGTTCGAGCGCCTTCTCCATAATGTCGCGGGATATTCCCCCTATCTTGGTGTCCATCTGGAAAGCGCAGATACCTGCAGCAGTTCCGGTCACCTTGAAATCCATATCACCGAGGTGGTCTTCAAGACCAAGGATGTCCGTCAGCACCGCAACCCTGTCCCCTTCCTTTATCAAGCCCATTGCGATTCCGGCCACAGGCGCCTTGATGGGAACGCCAGCATCCATCAGAGCCAGCGTGCCTCCACAGACACTCGCCATCGATGAAGAGCCGTTTGATTCCAGGACATCCGAAACGATCCGCACTGTATAAGGGAACTCCTCTTTTGTAGGCATTACAGCCTGCAAAGACTTTTCGGCAAGCATGCCGTGGCCGATCTCCCTTCTGCCGGGGGACCTGAGGAACTTTACCTCGCCAACGCTGAAAGGCGGGAAGTTGTAGTGGAGCATAAAAGACTTGGTTGTATCACCTTCCAGCGCATCGATCCGCTGTTCATCCACGGAGGTGCCGAGGGTCACGACCGCCAGACACTGCGTTTCGCCCCTGACAAACAGGGCAGACCCATGTGCCCTCGGAAGGATGCCAACCTCAGAGTTGATGTCCCTTATCCGGTCGAGAGACCTTCCGTCCGCTCTGATGTTTTCATTAAGGACCATATTCCTCACAAGTTTCTTTTCAATGTCGTGAAAAACGGATGCAATCTCACGTGAGATATCCTTCTCTTCTGTATTCATTTTTTTGACGATTGAAATCAGTATTTCATCAAGTGCGGTCTGTCTCCTCATCTTGTCGGGTATGATGATGGCTTTCTTTATCTCCTCCAGCGACATTTCCTTCACCGTATTGCTCAGCGCCTCGTCAAAAACAGGCTCTTCTACAACTCTTTTGGTCTTGCCTGCCTTTTCCCTTAAGTCGTTTTGGAGGGCGCAGATTTTTTTTATCTCCTGATGGGCAAGGTCAATAGCCTCAAGAAGGTCTGTCTCGCTCATCTCCTGGGCGCTTCCCTCGACCATGACGACCGCATCCTCTGTTCCGGCAACAACGAGATTGATATCGCATTCTTCCAACTCTCTGAGATCAGGATTTATCACGAAAGAGCCCAGCACCCTCCCGATCCTCACCGCGCCGACAGGGCCGTCAAAAGGGATGTCCGAAATGTGGAGCGCCGCGGACATGCAGATGATCCCGAGTATGTCGGCAATGTTTTCATCGCCGAAGGAGAGCACACTGATAATCCCCTGCGTTTCGCAGTTGAACCCATCGGGGAAAAGCGGCCTGACAGGCCTGTCAATAAGCCGGGAGGTAAGGACCTCTTTGCCCGAGGGCTGTCCTTCTCTTTTAAAGAAGCCCCCTGGTATCTTCCCTGCTGAATATGCCTTTTCTCTATATTCAATTGTCAGAGGGAAAAAGTCTATTCCCTGCCTGGGTGTTTTTGCAGCTACCGCAGTGGCCAGGACAATCGTGTCCCCGTATTGTGCGACGACTGAACCATCCGCCTGTCTTGCCATCCTGCCTGTTTTCAGGCTCAGTTCCTTTGTTCGTGACTCCATCACAGCGTTGTAAACCATTTTCTTTTTCTCCTTATTCAAGCGGGCTGATAAATGGTATCGCAACGCTCGTCTTTATGTAGTTATTAAATATCCACGGGTAAACCAGCGGAACTCAGCTTCGGGCTATTAAAGTCGAAGCATCTTATCCTCTAATCGAAAAAAAACTCTTGAACAATGTTCCTATCTGTGTGAACTTTCGCACAGACATAAGATCTTTTGTGTTAAATCAGTAATAAAAGGAACCGGGGAATGACTGGCGAAAGATCAAAGCAGAATTAAAGTAGGATTCACATGTGTGTGAGTATAGCACACTCGCTTCTGCTTGGTAAAGTTTTAGATTGGCGCGTGTCAACTCTGGCTGTCCTGAAAAAAAAAACGGACGGAAGCTTTCAGACCTCGTAGATGATCGGCATTATCATCGGCATTCTGTCCATGGTGTTCCGGAGATATTTTTTTAGGACGCTCCGAATCTTCGCCTGGACAAGGGCCTGGTCGGCGATCAGTTCGCTGTTGAGGGCCTTGAGCGTTGTGTAGACAAGCTCCCTCACATCGTTCATCACCTCCTGCGAAGCATCCTCGAAAATAAAACCTCTGGATATGATGTCCGGCCCGGAAACAATGGCCCCGGTCAGCTTTTCAATGGCCAGAATCACGATCACGATGCCGTCGTGCGCGAGTCTCCTCCTGTCTCTAAGGACCATGTCTTCGACGTCGCCGACTCCTTTGCCGTCGACATAGATCCTGCCCGAAGTTACCTTACCCTTCAGCCTTGCAGCCTCATCCGATATTTCAAGGACATCGCCGTTATCGAGGAAAAAAATGTTTGACTTGGGTATCCCTGCTTTTTCAGCAAGTCGTGCATGATAGACCTTGTTCCGGTATTCCCCGTGGATGGGCATAAAATACTTAGGCCTGACTAGGTTGAGCATCAGCTTCAGCTCTTCTCTTGAAGCGTGTCCTGAGACATGGATCTCCGAGACCTTTTCGTGGATCACATCCGCCCCTCGCCTGAAAAGTCAGAGACTGCCTCCTGAAACCGTATATAATGCAAATATTCCCTGCAGTTCTTATAATACAAACAATGAGGCTTACCTTAATAATAACACTGGCTTGTCTTGTCAGCATCCTTCCCTCAACCGGTATTTCTTCCGCAGCATCATCAGACATCGGCTATCAGGGTACTCATATCCTCACCCACGGCGCACTTGAAGACCTGGCAAAGGCCTTTGAGAAAAAATATGGTGTCCATGTTTATGTCAAAGGCGGCGGGTGTGCTGACGGGATTGCGGTTGTAGTTAAAGGCGAGCACGAGATGGGAGGTCTTTGCTGTCCCCTGCCGCCTGAGAAGGCCAAGAAACTTAATCTGGTTCAGCATAAGGTTGCAGTTGATATCAAGGCGGTTATGCTGCATCCCAAGAACCCGCTGAACAAC
>JACRHE010000010.1 GCA_016217695.1 Nitrospirota bacterium
GATTCTGAATCTTACGGTGACCGTTTTTTGGCCCGGCTCAATATGTATGTCGCTTGCCCGGCATTCCATCGCCTCCTTTATGATCAGGTTCACCAGTTTTATGGCAGGGGCGAGCATCTGCTCATCGAGCTCCTCCCGCTTGCCGGTCATAAAGGCCTCCTCGATATTTTTGTCGCCCGTATCAGGGACAAACTCAACTTCAGCGGCATTTGCAGTGGAAACCCTGTCGAGAACGTCAGAGAGGCCCGTGCTGATATCGAAGCATCTCTGGACAGCAGCCATCAGATCTGTTTTTGAGGTCACATGAGGAACCGCTGTCATGCCTGTAACAAAGGAAAACTCCTGCAGCGTATTCATATCCAGCGGGTCCAGCATCGCTACCTTAACCCTCCTGCCCTCTTTTTCATAGGGAAGGCACATGTATTTGAGCGCATGGTCTTATGTAAACTACCCCAGCGCATCAGGCATTATGTCGGAAAGGTCCGCCCTTTTAAACTTCAGCCTGTTCGAAAAGATATCCACGATCTTATCTTCGTCAACCTCCATGGAGTTGTATATCTCGACAATCATACTGCGGCCCTTTGTCTTGTCCCTGATACTGGCCAGGACCTCATCTTTGACTATGCCCTCCTGTACAAGAAGATCGCCTACTGTGTCCATCATTACCCCCTCTTAAGAATTTAAAATCTGTAATATGTTATCTATAATCTCTAGATCACAGGCATGGATATGACAAAATTGGCGCCGCTGAACCCTTCGACACCGGAATAGTTGCCGTTTATCGCCCTTATAGAGCCGCCGTGTTCTTCGATAATCCTCCTGGTTACGGCAAGACCGAGGCCGGTACCGGACTTCTTTCCCTTTGTGACAAAAGGCTCAAATAACGAATCGATGATGTCAAACGGAATCCCGCTGCCTGAATCGGAAAAGACTATCTCGACGTTATCCCCTGAGGGCCTCAGCATCAGCAGAAACCTCCCGCCGTTATGCAGCTCCTCCCTGGCGTTGCCGGCGATGTTGAACACCACTCTTTTGAACCTTTCGACATCCATCTCCAGGTCGCCTCTGTAATCCACCTTTTTGACAACGGCGATATTCCTGGCAGACATATCCTTTTCTATGTAAGGAATGACCGAATCAACAAAGCTCTCGGCGCCTATCTTCTCAAGAGCAAGTTTGGTCTTGAAACCCCTCGTAAATGAAAGGAGATCTTCGACCATGCCTACGAGCCTGTCGACTTCCTTGATTATCATGCCGCTGTATTCCTTGCGCTCCTCCTTCGCAAACTCCATATCTCCGAGGAGTCCGGCAAACCCCTTTATGGTGGTCATAGGGTTTTTTATGTCGTGTATTATGCCGGCCGCCATCTGACCGACAGCCGTAAACTTTTCATCCCTGATCTTCTCTTCGATCAGGCGGGCGTTTTCGATGACTTCAGCTATCACCAAACACATGGAATTCAGGAGGGCCTCGTCTTCGCTCGTAAACGCGGTATCAGCCTTGTTCCTCAGAGTGAGGATACCGATCGTCGTGTCCTTGACCTTAAGAGGAAGACAGAGAAGGGAAAAGATCAGCACACTGCCGGCCTGAATAAAATCAGGATGCTCAGAGGGGCTGTTTGCTATTATCGGAAGCCCGGTCTCCAGAACCCTCCCGGCAATGCCGTCTACGGTATTCAGATTAAGAGGTTCGTTTACCGTCCTCCCGGATATTGCCTTGAGGATAAACTTTCCTGTTCTGGTATCCGCAACCATCACAGAACAGGTTTCGACGCGGATGATCTCATGGACCCTGGCCGTGGCAGCAGAAAGTATTTCAGAGACATCCACGGAGGAACTCATAATCTTATTAATCTCGGCAAGAAAACTCATCTCCCTGTATTTCTGAAGTGTATGCGCCACCAGCTTCTTCTTTTCCGAGATGTTCAGGATATAAAGGCCGAGGAGAGAAGCAGCCGCATCCAGAGTGCCTGACTCACCTGCAATCCGGCCTGCGGAGCTTCCATCCACTATTACATCAACAAGCACAGCGGCTTCGGCTAATGCGGCTCCCGGAGTTTCGTAAAGAGTCTTGCCATCTGAGCCGATGAAAGAGAAAGGGCCGGTCATATGCGCCATCATGTCGCAGAACGGCTTGATATCCTTTTTTTTAAACAGCATTTCATCCTCCGAAAAACCCGAATCAGCATGACGTCACGGGCGCCATTACTGAGCAGACCGGCAAGCAGCCTCGCACGGAAAAACGTTTCATATTACCTTATTCGATCATATCTGTCGAGGCAAATCTAACATTTGTCAGGAGATGTTCTTATTCTATCAACGCTCTGTTGGGCAAAGCAAATCACAGCGAATCGAAAGGAGTGATGGGCGCCTGCCAGGTCCAAGGCAGCTGTGAGGTTTATTTCAGTCTCTTAAGCACGGCCTTCAGGATGTCGGCCCTTGAGATTATTCCTGCGAGCATATTCCCGTCATCTACCACAGGCAACCGTCTGATCTTCTTCTCATCCATCATCTGCGCAGCCTCGGCGATGTTCGCATGGGGCTTTATGGTCACGGCAGGGGATACCATGATATCTCCCACAATGTCCCCGAGCTTGCGCTCATGAAGCGGCTCTCCGAGCATGTGCTTCAGGAGATCTTTGAGTGTGTGTTCCTTCCTCATGCCCACGATGGACAGGATATCGGCCTGGGTTATTATGCCGATCACCTTGTTCTCTTTGTCCACCACCGGGAGCCCGCTTATATTTTTTTCAGACAGGATTTTCGCCACCTGAATGACGCTCTCATATTTGGGAATGGAGATGACATCCCTGGTCATCACGTCCTGCACAAGAATATCAAGCCCTATGGTTGACCCTAAATGTCCGCCTGATCTGCTGCTTTCTTTAGTCTTCATATAACTCTCCGTAGAATATATTTTTAAACTCAATGCCACTATTGTACAAAACTCCTGCCAAAGAATAAAACAGACTGCACAGCATATGCATTCTCCCCGTTTGGAAAGATATATCACGTAACAAACATCGAGTCAACTGACAGGGGGTGATATCAGCGCACTGTCGGTATATACGCAGTATGTCGGAATCCACCATCAGGAAAACCGGCATTTGCGCTGAGACAGCTTTGTCGCTCATCCCCGTCCCGATCAGATCGGGACTCCGAGGCATCGGGGCATCGAGGTATTGTCCCCGGCTCACGTGCGGCAAACAGGGTGATTGATAACAGAAAATTATAGAAATGTTTTAAAATGAAGAGACTAATTCAACGGTATAACCAGGGGGAACAATGAGTTTTCAGTATGTGCGTGAGATGCCGGGTGTAAAGGATATTCTGGAGAGCATGCCTCTTTCCGGGGAACTGAAAAAGGTAAAGAAAAAAAGGGACGAGGAGATCATTGCCGTATTTAAGAGGGAGAGCGAGAAATTCCTCGTCATCATCGGACCCTGTTCGGCAGACGCGGAAGACCCTGTCTGCGAATATGTAGCCAGGCTCGCGCGGCTTCAGGAAGAGGTTAAAGATAAACTGATCCTTATCCCTCGCATATATACTAACAAGCCCCGCACGACAGGTGAAGGATACAAGGGCATGGCCCACCAGCCCAAGCCCTCTGAAGAGCCGAACATGGTCAAGGGCCTGAGGCGATCAGGAAGATGCATATCAGGGCAATGAAGGAATCGCATCTCACTGCAGCTGACGAGATGCTCTATCCTGGAAATTATCCGTACCTTGAGGATATTCTGAGTTATGTTGCGGTGGGCGCCAGATCAGTCGAAAACCAGCTCCACCGCCTGACGATCAGCGGCCTCGATGTCCCTGCAGGAATGAAGAACCCAACGAGCGGAGATATTGAGGTGATGCTCAATTCAGTTCAGGCAGCACAGCTCCCGCATGTCTTTGTCTATAACGGATGGGAGGTGAAGACTCCCGGCAACCCGCTTACCCATTGCATCATGCGCGGCGCGGTTGACCAGTACGGCACGAATTTCCCAAATTACCATTACGAGGACCTCAGGAGGCTTTCCGAAGCCTACAAAAAGCGCACCCTATCCTATCCGGCTATCATCGTCGACACGAACCACGCCAACTCGAACAAGAAATTCCACGAGCAGCCGAGGATCGCAAAAGAGGTGATGAGGTCGCGCCGGAATTCAAAGACCCTCAGGAACAACGTAAGGGGCCTGATGATCGAAAGCTACCTTGTGGAGGGAAGCCAGAAGATATCCGAAAACATCTACGGGAAATCGATTACGGATCCCTGCCTGGGCTGGGAAGATTCAGACAGGCTCATCAGAGACCTCGCAGAATACGTCTGATTATTTCACGGCCTCTTTATAAACGAACATCGTAAAGTCATAGGGCATCCTGTCCTGCCGAAGGGAGACATATGGGGATAGGTTCCCTACTGCGAAGCGAAAAATCTCTTCAGGGTAGAGATAGTTCAGCTCAAAGTTCTTTTTCGGATCATGGGCTGAAAGCGCGTTAAAGGCGAGGCCGGCCCTGCAGTGTCTGAAGAGCCTTGACAAGGTGCGCTCTATCGTCCCTTCAAGACCTTCGACCCTGAGGTTGAAGACGCCGCAGAGAAAGATATAGTCAAAATCCTCTTTAAGCTCATCCCTCTCTATATCAAATATCCTGAAGCTGCATTCCGGATACTTCTGTTGTGCAAGGGAGATCAGCCGTTCATTGATATCAACTCCGGTATAGTCTGCCCGGATTTCCCTGTCCTTCAGAAACTGATGGAAGTCGCCCTTGCCGCATCCGAAATCCAGGATCTTCTTTTCTCTGAAATCGCCGATATCGAGAAGGGACTGATAGTGCAGCAGCTGACCCTCCGATGTCCACCTGACAGCCTCGGGCCTGTCACCGTGAAACTGCAGATTCCTGTCAAAAAAGGATATTACATATTCCTTTGCGAGGTCATCCATGGCAGGAGCAGCCGGCCATGTACGAATTGTCATCCCTCTTCCTTATCCACCGGACGGTGGCGGTCTGAAGGGAATTGGGAAGTTCGGTCCGGATCCTGATGGGCTGGTCCTTTTCGAGGCTGTTGCAGGTCTGAAGGCACAATCCCGAGTCACTAAAATCGGTCATTATGCCGCTGAGCGGCTCATCCTGGTAATGCAGGGAATAGGTAATCTGCATCGAAACAGGATGTCTCGTTTCCCTTCGCACAATACCGACCGGCAGGGACAGGTCCATGCGGCCTTCACACTCATTCAGCCACTCCGCGATCCCGGACAGCCTGAAGGGCTTTCCAAAAAAGGCACAGCCAAGCTGCCTGACCTTCTCCTGAATCGTCTCGGCGTCAACATATCCGGAGATGAGGGCCTTATTTTTCATATCCGCTTTGCAGCCTCTCTGTATCTGCGATTCGAGCAGCTCGATACCGTTCTTTCCCGGCATCTTATAGTCGGTTATGATGATATCGGAGCATGACTTTATGTTCGAACACTTGTTTCCATTCCTTCCGTATACAGGGCAGACAACAGGTTCGGAGAAGGTCATCACCTCGTACCCTCTCTTGGTTAAGAAACTCTCAAGCAGTTCCAGGACAAAAACATCGTCATCAAATATGATAGCTCTCGGTTTTCTCATACCTTCGTTCCTTTTTGATGGGACTGCGTCCGGACGTCCGAAAATACCAGGTAAAATGATAGTAAATAATATCAGGAGATTCAAGAAAAAAATGTAAGATAACCGGCACCTTTATTTTTTGCGGACACTGTTGTCCATGAAAAATAAAGTTGTACAGTGAAGTTTCCTTTTATAGCTGGTCCGCTCTCTGTTGTGAAGCCGACTGTGAAGTTGTAGGCGGTGAAGTTCGAAGGGTTGATGGTGATGCCGAGGCTTTCTATCTCGTCAATGCTGAGAGGTCTCGATGTCACCTGGGTCAGGAGGAGCTTCTCAAGGGTGTCTATGGTGGCCATGGAGGGCTCTGCATAGAGGAGTGTCTGATCGCCTATCATGAGCCTGATCTTATCCAGTATGTATGTCCCCTTGTGGGGAAGTGGAGGGATTGTGAGCTGCTCACCGGGTCTGGCCGAGACGGTTATGGGGTTAGTGATGCCGGGGCCTGTGAGCTCGGCAACTACAAGAAGATCGGCAGGGAGGCTCGGGACATTGCCCCCTATATTGATGTTCGGGAGGATGAGGTTGGTATTGACCGCTGTGCCCGTATTGAGCGGGACTGTCTGGGCTGAAGGGTCGGAGGTGAGGCCGACGCCGAAGATGTAGAGCTTGCCGCTGCCTATGGGGGTGGAGGCTTGTGCGGGCGACAATGCGGTAAAGAGCATGGTCAGCAGAATAAGAGATACGAGTATGGATTGTCTCATCGTTCTTTGGTTAAGCACTCTGTGTCCTCGCTCGATTGTTCGACATCTCAATGTCCTTAGTCCTTTTGGCTCATACTTCCATGTCTGAGTTATGGAATAAATGCCTAATATCACGTATCCACCGTCCTGTTCAAACTCTATGAATTCAGACCATCATTCAGTGTAGAACTAACAACGTTCCTTCGGTTATAGACCTGAACGCGGCTTTTTCCCTTTATGCTTCAACAACTCGATAAAGGTTGATACCTCCTTACATAAGCGTAAGAGGCGACGACAGCCTGCGTTGAATCGATCAGGGCAGCTACGTTTCCCTTGCCATCGTAGAGATATGAATAGTCAGCGCCACCTTGCTTGAGGTTGAGAAGGCCACCGATTCCGCCGCCGAGATTTAGACCCCAGGTGTATTCTCTTGAGATAGTGTTAGCGGCATCGCGCTCCTGCATGGGGAGGAAGCCAGCGCGGAGATATTTCGTGGTTGCAGTCAACGCACCTGCGTCGTATTTCTTCAATTCAGCGAGAAGGCTGTTACCTGCATAGGTGGATTCGTTTCTGTGAACTACACTTCCACTATCAGCATACTGTGCCGAGGTCATCCTGTTTTGCGCATCATACGTCATCGTGATCGGATAACCTTCAGGCGTAAACCCAGTGGCCATGTTTCCGTCGAGGTCGTACACATAGGTCTTTGTCTGGTCCTGTGCTGTCCTGCTCATGATTTGATTCAATATGTTCGGCGTCTCTGTCGTCGAGCCAGTGATGAAGTTGTCTATGATCTGGCCGTCGGTTATCGTCTCCGTCTCTATCAAATCCCGAGTGTTGTACGTGTATTCGAACTTGTTGATAACATCGCCGGTGGTTTTTTTGTTGATGACTGCCTTCAGATTCTTCATCTGGTTTGGCTGGTCATAGTATTGATACTCTATGTAGCTGCCATTTATACAAAATATGTCAATGGACAAGTCTGCCTCCATTAACACCCTTTCCTTTTAAGCATCGGCGTATAAGCGCAAACGGCATATACATAATTACACATAACATCACTACATCAATTAAAAAAGCTATTAGAATTTGCACGGTTTCCATGCCTCCCTGATTCGGCAAGCTGTCAGCAATTAATAGCACTATTCCTGTTGCACAAAAAACCGCAAATACTCTCGTCGGGATTCTAATAACGACATAAAATAATGCAAAAGAAATAAGACGTTTTAAGTTGCTGAGAAAACATAACCTATGGAAAATAAAAGTGATAAGGCAACTCTCTATTACCGATAGAGGTAACAAGGCGAGAACAAAATTAGATGGATAAGCGCCTCTCAAACTAAGCATATAAATGATTTCAGCGAACACTCCGATGCATATTGCAAATATAATCTTCTTTTTCATTTCCATCCTCACTGCACCGGTGAAATAGGATCAACGTGTGAGTTTCCATAACACTTCGAAAAACAATATAAATGCGACTGCCTAAAGTCAGCAAATGAATAGTCGCCTCGATTATCAGTACTGTATACTTTGGGGACGTTGTTTCTAATTATGCTTTGCATCAGTGTTGTGCCTCTCCGCCCTTTCGATGGACCTTATAATGCTCGAAGTATTTATACCGACGTGACGGGCTATCTCAGCCGACGAAAGCCCAAGCTCATCCCTGC
>JACRHE010000107.1 GCA_016217695.1 Nitrospirota bacterium
ACCTCTGACGCCTGTTATCCTTATGACTGCCTTTGGAACGATCGAAACCGCCGTTACCGCCATGAAAGAGGGGGCCTACGATTTCATAACCAAGCCTTTTGATACGGACCATCTGCTCCTGCTGATAAAACGCGCACTGGAAACCCAGAGGCTCCTCGCCGAGAACATTCTTCTGAAAGACGAACTGGCTGCAAAGGTCGGGGCGCCGAAGATCATAGGCAAAAGCAGCGGGATAGTCGACGTTGCCCAGAAGGTCCAGAAAGTGGCCCCCGGCAGAACGACGGTCCTGCTTCTGGGCGAGAGCGGCACAGGAAAAGAGCTCTTTGCCCGGGCTATCCATAACCTCAGTCCCAGAAATTCGTATCCCTTTGTGCCTATTAACTGTGCAGCGATCCCGAGGGAACTTCTCGAGAGCGAACTATTCGGTCACGAAAGAGGCTCCTTTACAGGAGCCGAATCGAGGAAACTCGGCAAATTCGAACTGGCAGACCATGGCACTGTATTTCTGGACGAGATCTCGGAGATGGACCTATCCCTCCAGGCAAAGATGTTAAGGGTACTTCAGGAGGGAGAGATAGAACGTGTCGGCGGACTGAAATCAATACAGATCGATGTCCGCATCGTTGCAGCGACAAACAAGGATATCGAAAAGGCAGTCGAGGACAGACTCTTCAGGGAAGACCTGTTTTATCGCCTGAACGTCTTCCCGATCAGGATACCGCCGCTGCGTGAGAGGAGAGATGACATACCCCTGTTGATTGAATATTTTATCAACAAATATTGCATGGAGCTGAAAACCCGCACTAAGGCCATCGCCGCAGGTGCGCTTGAGCTCCTGATGCGCTACCCGTGGAAAGGGAACATACGTGAACTTGAAAACTGCATAGAAAGGGCGATAATCCTCTGTGACGGTGATTCTATTACCCCCGAGCATATCGCACTGAATCCTCAGGTTATGATCGAGAGCTCCATGGCAAACATCTGCATGGCAGGTTCTCTTGAAGACGCTTCGAAAGAGGCGATGAGGATCGCCGAGACCAGGAGAATTACCCTGGCCCTGAAAGAAACCAGGGGGAACAAGAGCAGGGCCTCGGAACTCCTGCAGGTAAGTTATAAGACCCTCCTCACAAAAATCAAGGATTACGGGATAGAGTCATAGCGGTCTCACATCTGCTCACAGCGGCTGCCTTGACAGCTTGAACCCCCTGGAATTAATATAAAAGTTATGGATAAGCGCCATTTTCTCCCAATCTTGTTAATCTTATCTCTTTCTCTTTCAGCGGTTTCATGCAGAACAGCAGCTGACAGGGAACGGGAAGAAAGAGAGAGACTTCCGCAGAAATTAAGTCTTGACGAGCAGAATAAAAGGGCTATGGACACCTTCCAGAATATCTTCAGCCTTCTTGAGGATTCAGAGAGAAAGGCCGTTCTTCCCCGCTTAGAACAGATGTATAAGGAGATCATCGACAACTATCCTGACGCAGCGCTCAGTCAGGAGTCCTACTGGAGGCTGATACTTATCTATCTGGAAGATTATAATCCCCCCCTCTTTGACAAGATAGAGGTACTGTATGCCGGATTTACACTCTCATATCCCCAGTCGCAGTTCAGAAATGAGGTTGAGGACATGATAGCAACTTCCTATGCAAGGCATGCGAAATGGCAGGACCTGATAAAATTCAGCACACCCGTCGTCAAGCAGTATATCGATACAGGAAAACTGGCCAGACCCCAATTGATGTTTGCCTATGCAGATGCAAAGATGAACCTGGGCGATATCGATGAGGCCGAGAAGGGCTACAGAATCGTCATCGCCTTATTCCCACTCTCACGGGAAAGCGATATGGCCAAATACAGGCTCGAAGCGCTCAAGAGAATAAAATACAAACAATAGTTCCGGAGGTATTAGTGTCAGGACATTCCAAATGGTCTCAGATCAAGCATAAAAAGGCTCACACCGACGCCAAGAGGGGAAGGGCGTTCACGAAGATCGTAAAGGAGATATCGATCGCAGCCAGGCTGGGCGGCGGCGACCAGGACGGTAATCCGCGGCTTCGCGCAGCCATAGAAAAGGCAAAGGAAGTCAACATGCCGCATGATAACATAAAAAAGGCAATCATGAAGGGTACCGGAGAACTCCCGGGTGTCACTTATGAAGAATTCGTGTACGAGGGATACGGGCCGGCCGGCGTTGCCCTTATGATAGAGGTTATGACGGACAACAAAAACAGGACCGTGCCGGAGATTAGACATATATTGGGCAAAAACGGCGGCAGTCTCGGCGAGACAGGCTGCGTTTCATGGATATTCGACAAAAAGGGGTATATCCTTGTCAGCAAGGCAAAGGCTTCTGAAGATACCGTCATGACCGCGGCCCTGGACGCAGGCGCCGAAGACATGAAAAACGACCCGGGGGAGGACAATTACGAGATCATCACCTCTCCCGAGGATTTCGCTACGGTAAAGGAGGCCGTTGAAAAGGCCGGCATACCCATTGAATCAGAAGAAGTGACGATGCTTCCGAAAAATTATGTGGTCCTGGATGCAAAGTCGGCTGAGCAGATGGTGAGGCTTATGGATACCCTGGAAGACCATGACGATATCCAGAACGTTTATGCCAACTTCGACATACCGGATGACGTGGCTGAGAAGCTCGGCAAATAGACCAGAATGACGACACCAAAAATAAATGATGCTCCTGAAAAAGACGATCCGGCAGTTACAGTCGCAGGCAGTGAGATAATGTCATCTGGAGATCTGTCATAAAAAATAATATGGCCATCTCCATACGGGCTACGTTTAAGAGAAGATTCATAGCAGGCCTCTT
This sequence comes from Nitrospirota bacterium, assembly GCA_016217695.1. Lineage (GTDB taxonomy): Bacteria > Nitrospirota > Thermodesulfovibrionia > Thermodesulfovibrionales > UBA6898. The sequence continues at coordinate 2,828 of JACRHE010000107.1, forward strand.
CGTTTCGATACCTGCCATCATAACGATTCTCATAATAGGATGGTTTTTTCGCTTTGTGGACGGCCTGCTCGAGCCGGTCTACTTCAGGATACTCGGGTATCATACCCCTGGTCTCGGGTTTATATCGGCAATCATACTCGTCTTCGTCGTCGGCATCATATCGACAAATGTCTTCGGAAAGAAGATCATACGGTTTCTCGAAAACATCTTTCTCCGGATACCTGTTTTCAAGGGGTTCTATACTGCTGTTAAACACCTCGTGGACGCATTTTCCCCGGAGAACAAGACAGACTCCTTCAAAAAATTCGTGATCATAGAGTACCCGAGGCAGGGGGCGTTCGCCTTCGGATTTCTCACCAAGGAAAGCATAGTCAAGGCCGCCCTGAGCGGAAATGAGTCACACCTCAGGGCCGTGTATGTGCCTACCAACAATCTCTATCTCGGGGAGATCGTCCTTGTCAGCGATGAAGACGTCTTTTATACTGACATCCCAATCGATGACGGCATAAAGATCATCCTCTCAGGAGGGATCGCGACCCCGAACAGGATATCCGAGGCAAGGGAGTGAACCTGGCATGTGTAATACTGGCTGCCGGCCTTGGGAAGAGAATGAGGTCTTCCCTCCCCAAGGTCCTGCACAGCATTTGCGGAATCCCCATGATCCAAAGCGTTCTGAATACCGTCACAACCCTGCGCCCGCAAAGAATCATCGTAGTTGCCGGAAAGCACATGGATCGGATACAGGAGTCTGTGGAAGCAGGAGACGTCCTCTTTGCTCATCAGGCTGAGCCGAGGGGAACAGGTCATGCGCTTCGTTGCGCCGCCCCTGCGCTGAAAGGCTTCAGGGGAGATGTCCTGGTCGTCAACGGTGATACCCCCCTTATCCGAACCCGCACCCTCAGGGAGTTCCTCAGGCTGCATCAAAAAAACAGGAACATACTTTCGGTCCTTTCTTTCATTCCCCGAAACCCCGCCGGTTACGGCAGGATCGTAAGGAGCAGTGATGGAGAGATTGTATCCGTCGTCGAGCAAAAAGATGCCGATATACGCCAGAAAAAAATCACGGAGGCAAACAGCGGCGTCTACGCCATCAGCCATGCGGCCCTCTCACTTGTTGAGAAGATACCGCTTAACCGTGCAAGAGGCGAATACTATCTGACAGATATAGTTGCCGGGGCCGTCAGAGAAAGATTAAGATCAGCAGCCTACTGCATCGGAACAGAAGAAGAGTTCATGGGTGTAAATACGCGGGCAGAGCTGCACAGAGCCGCACAGCTTATGAGAAAGGGCATCGTCGCTGGATGGACCGCCAAAGGCGTGGACTTTATCGATTCAGGTTCAGCCTTCATCGATGCGGGAGTTTCCCTCAGCAGGGACGTCACGATATATCCACACGTATGTATTGAAGGCAGGACAAGGATAGGCAGCGGCTCAACCGTCTTTCCGAATGTCAGGATCAGGGATGCCAGGATCGGCAGAGATGTAACCATTAAGGACTCCTCGGTGATTGAGGACTCGGTCGTTGAAGACGGGGCATCGGTCGGTCCGTTTGCCCATATACGTCCGGGTTCACGCATCGGAAGGCTGGCAAAGATCGGCAACTTCGTTGAACTGAAAAAGGCGAGCGTCGGAGATTCATCTAAGGCATCACATCTTAGTTACCTCGGGGATACGGATATAGGAAAGGGCGTCAATATCGGGGCAGGCACAATAACCTGCAATTACGACGGATCGAAAAAACACCGTACAGTGATCCGGGACGGCGTTTTTATCGGAAGTGATTCTCAACTCGTTGCGCCGGTTATAATCGGGGAAAAGGCGTATATAGGTGCCGGTTCGACAATAACGAAGGACGTGCCGGCCGGGGCGCTTGCTCTGAGCAGGTCACCCCAGAAGATAATAAACGGCTGGGTCGGGACAAAGGGCCGGCGGACAGAAAAAAAGAGATGATTATTATAGAGCCGTTATGTGCGGAATAATCGGGTATACGGGCAATAAAAATGCCGTCACTGTAATCCTTGAGGGGCTGAAGCGCCTGGAATACAGAGGATATGACTCTGCCGGCATCGCCTTTTTCTCTGACAAGGGTATCGAAGTGATCAGGTGCAAGGGGAAGATAAGGGAACTTGCATCCCTTATTGATGCAAAGACCGTGTCGAGTACGTGCGCAATAGGACATACCAGGTGGGCTACACATGGCAAACCATCGGAGGAAAACGCCCATCCTCACAGGTCAGGCGGAATCGTTGTTGTTCATAACGGGATTATAGAAAACTATCTCCAGCTCAGGAAAAAACTTTCAGACAGAGGATATACCTTCCAGTCAGATACTGATACCGAAGTGCTTTGCCATCTTATAAGGGATTTTGCAGACGCCCTCCCTCTGGAGGATGCTGTGAGGGAAGCGCTGAAAGAGGTAAAAGGGGCGTACGCGATTGCTGTAATCAGTGAAAAAGAGCCCGGCAAGATCATAGGAGTCAGGAAAGACAGCCCGCTTGTAGTCGGACTCGGCGACGGAGAATATTTCATCGCCTCGGACGTCCCTGCCTTTCTGAACTTCTCGCGGGAGGTGATGTTCCTTGACGAAGAGGAGATGGTCGTGCTTACCGATGATGGCGTCGTCGTCACAACTATCGACGGCACACCTGTGCAGAAAGAGGTCACGTCCATTACCTGGAGCCCTGCAATGGCAGAGAAGGGGGGCTATCGCCACTTTATGCTGAAAGAGATCTTTGAACAGCCCCGGGCTGTCAGCGATACTATCAGGGGCAGGTTCTCTCTCGAAAGCGGTGAGATCAACCTTGAGGAATTCGGACTTTCAATTGACGCGGTGACAGGCATAAGAAAGATCTTCATCGTGGCGTGCGGCACTTCATGGCATTCGGCCCTGATCGGCAAATACATGATCGAGGATCTCTCAAGAATCTCGGTCGAGGTCGACATAGCATCGGAATTCAGATACCGGCGTCCTCTCATAACCAGTGAAGACCTTATGGTCGTCATTACCCAGTCAGGCGAGACTGCTGACACGCTGGCGGCCCAGAGAGAGGGAAAGAGGCTGGGGGCAAGGATATTGAGCATATGTAATGTTGTCGGCAGCACGTCGGCGCGCGAGGCTGACGCCGTATTTTACACGCATTCAGGCCCGGAGATCGGAGTTGCGTCAACAAAGGCCTTTTTGACACAGGTAACCGGCCTTTATCTTCTGGCTGTCGGGCTCGCAAGGGTGAAAGAGACCCTGAACGCTCAACAGGCAAGGGATCTGCTTCAGGACCTGCTTTCCCTGCCGGGCAAGATAGAGCGGGCCCTCTCCTCTGCAGAGGCTATCAAGTCCATCGCAAGGGAATATTTCAAGGCAAGGGGCTTCATTTATCTGGGCCGGGGCATTCAATATCCTGTTGCTCTCGAGGGTGCCCTGAAGCTTAAAGAGATATCTTACATACATGCCGAGGGATATCCTGCCGGCGAGATGAAACACGGGCCGATCGCACTGATTGACGAAGAACTGCCTGTAGTGATCCTTGCTCCAAGGGACGCGCTCTACGAAAAGATGCTGACCAGCATTCAGGAGGTAAACAGCAGGGGAGGAAACGTCATCACAATATCCAGTGAGCGTAACCAGGATGTCTGCGGTCTCTCAAAAAACTGCATCCTGGTCTCTGACTCAAACCCCTATCTGTCCTCACTGCTTCTGGCGGTCCCCCTGCAGCTGCTTGCATATCACATAGCTGTTCTCAGGGGATGCGACGTAGACCAGCCGAGGAATCTGGCAAAGAGCGTGACCGTGGAGTAACGGCAAAATTAGCGGCGCTGTAGACTAAAAGGGCCGGGATTTGTTATTCTATAACGCTTAGAGTAACCGGAGCAAATAGATGTCCAAAGAAGGTTTAATGCAAGATCTGAATCCGCAGCAAAGAGAGGCTTTAAAGCATACAGAAGGTCCGTTATTGGTATTGGCAGGCGCAGGGAGTGGGAAGACAAAGGTAATTACCCACAAATTCGCATACCTCGTAAAAGCACAAAAGGTCTCACCGGAATCCATCCTGACCGTCACCTTCACGAACAAGGCTGCCAGTGAGATGAAAGGCAGGATCAAAAACCTCCTCGGCAAGGAACTCAGGAACTCATGGGTAGGCACCTTGCATGCTCAGTGTGGAAGGATCCTCCGCAGGGAGATCAGAAGCCTCGGTTACAGCCAGGATTTTTCGATATACGACGAAGACGACCGTTGTAATCTCATTCGCCACATCCTGAAGGAATTCAAGATCTACGAGGCCCTTTACAAGGGCGTCTCGTCGAGAATCAACTTTTTGAAGGCCTCCCTGGTAGGCCCTGAGGATTTTCTGTCTGCCGGTGAAGGCTTCGGCTTTGATGAAAAACTTGCAAAGGTCTATGTCAGATACCAGGACGAGCTCAAAAGGAGCAATGCCCTGGACTTCGATGACCTGATCATGCTCGTGGTAAAACTCTTTCAGGAGCACCCTGAAATCCTGAAAAAATATCAGGGTTCATTTTCACATATTCTGGTTGACGAATTCCAGGACCTCAATTTTGCCCAGTACCAGCTGGTCAAGCTGATAGCTAAGCTGCACAAAAATATCTGTGCCGTTGGTGATGATGATCAGAGCATTTACAAATTTAGAGGGGCTGACTCCCGGAATATCCTGAAGTTTGAAAAAGACTTTCCCGGCGCAAGAGTCGTCAGGCTTGAGAGAAACTACCGCTCTACTCAGAATATCCTCGATGTGTCTCATGCGGTCATAGCGCTGAATACCAACCGGAAGGAAAAGAAGCTCTGGACAGAGAGGGGCAGAGGAGAGAAGGTCCATTTCTGCTGGCTCAATAATGAAGAAGAGGAAGCCAAACATATTGCAAAACTCATCAAGGAGCAATTCTTAAAAGGTGCATACTCATATAAAGACATCGGCATCCTGTACAGGGTAAACCTTCAATCGAGGGCTATAGAGGATGCGCTCCGCGAGACAGGACTTCCCTATCATGTTTTGGGAGGCTTAAGCTTTTATCAGCGCAAGGAGATCAAGGACGTCATAGCCTATGCCCGGCTTGTCCTGAACCATGGGGACAATGTGAGCATGAGGAGGATACTGAACTGCCCTCCCCGGGGCATAGGCGCAGCAACACTGTCAAAGATCGAAAACGAGGCCAAGAAAAAGTCGCTCTGCCTCTTCGATACGCTGAAGCTATGTATCCGGAATAACGGAATTGTGACGGCGACAAAGGACAAGCTGAGCAATTTTGCTATTCTCATAGACAGGCTTTCGTCCAAGAATTATCATTCCGCGTCTGATCTTCTAAAGGCCATCTCGGAGAAAACCGGATATCTGGAAGGCCTGGATGACGAAAGGAGGCAGAACGTCAGTGAACTGCTAACCTCGGCAGAAGGCAAGGATATCCGGGAGTTCATAGACAAAGTTTCGCTTCTGACGAATACGGATGAATCGTCTGATCGCAACCACATCTCGCTCATGACCCTGCATAATGCCAAGGGACTTGAGTTTCCGGTCGTATTCGTGATAGGACTGGAAGAAGGACTTCTTCCTTATTTCAAAGCTAACGGCAATGATGATGAAATCTCCGAGGAGCGGCGGCTCTTCTATGTCGGTATGACTCGTGCCAAGGATCTCTTATTCCTCACAGGTGCTCGCAAGAGGAGACTCTATGCGAGAGTCCAGGATCAGGAGCCTTCCAGGTTTCTCAAGGATATGCCGAAAGATTACTGTCACTGGATAGAAAAAGTGACGGAACCACATCCTTTCCAGGGCAGGCACGATAAGAAGAAGATAGAGGTTAAAAAGGTTAGACCTCTTTTTTCCTCAGGCTGCAGAGTGAAGCATCCTGTATGGGGCATAGGCGTTATCCGAGATTGTTACGGCGACGGGGAAGACCAGAAGGTAATGGTCAACTTCCCAAGCATCGGGATAAAAAGGCTCTCGCTGAAGCTTGCCAACCTGACAAAGATCTAGGACCTGCGGAATGAAGATCTCGGTTGAACACCTGGCACGGCTGGCAAGATTACATGTCTCGGACAGCGAAAAGGATCTCTTCGGAATCCAGTTGGACGGTATCCTGACCTATATGGAAAAACTGAACGAACTGGATACAAAAGACGTTGAGCCGACCTCCCACGTCATATCTATAATAAATGTACTCAGAGAGGATCTTCCCAGGCCTTCACTCAGCCGTGAAGACGCGCTTACGAACGCACCGGATGGTACCGAGAAATTCTACCGGGTACCGAAGATAATAGAATGAGGGCGACATCATGCTGAGGTGCATGCTCAGGGCTAAAATACACATGGCAACAGTGACAGAATCCAACCTCGAATATGAGGGCAGCATCACCATCGATGAGACCATCCTGAATAAGGTGGGCATACTCGCCTTTGAGCAGGTGATGATAAGCAACATGAATAACGGTGAGCGCTTTGAGACATATGTGATCCCAGGCAGGAAAAATTCCGGGGAGATCTGCCTGAACGGGCCTACGGCAAGGAAAGGCGTTGTCGGAGACAAGGTTATCATCTTCTGCTACAGCTATTTTGAGGACAGCAAGACAAAAAATTTCAGACCGAAAATCATCAAGCTGGACAAAAAAAACAGACTCCTCAGCGCGAAGTAATCCGCGTGCCTGCCTTACCCTTCATCGCATCCTCAACAAGTTCGGGGCTTGTTATGATAACCTCTTCCCCCTCTCCTTCGAGGAACTCTATTGCCGCCACTATCTTCGGCCCCATGCTCCCTGCAGGGAAATGATCCTGCTGAAAATATCCCCGGATCTCATCAAGTCTCACATCATTTAACCCCCTCTGACCTGGCTTCCCATAATCGAGGTATACCCTGTCTACGTCGGTGAGGTTAATAAGGCGTACCGCCTTGATCTCCCGGGCAAGAAGGCCTGTTGAAAAGTCCTTATCGATCACGGCGTCCACGCCCTGGAGACTACCCCCCGGCAGCTCTCTTACCGGAATCCCTCCGCCTCCCGCTGCGATCACGATAACACCCTGCTGCGAGAGACTCTTTATGACGTCGGCCTCGACAATCCTGCCCGGCCTTGGCGACGGCACCACACGTCTATATCCCCTGCCGCTATCCTCTATCAGTTTCCAGCCTTTGGTACGCCCGAGTGTCACCGCCTCCTCAGCACTGTAAAAAGGTCCTATCGGCTTAGTTGGATTACTGAAAGCGCCGTCCTCCACGTCCACAACGACCTGTGTAATAATTGTCACTATGCTTGCAATGCCCCGCAGCTGGTTATAAAGTGTTTGCTGGATCATATAACCTATCCCTCCTTCGGAGTCGGCATCGCAAATATACAGGGGCATCGGCGGAATTGTATTCTTTGCTGCCTCATTGCGAAGCACGATGTTGCCGACAATCGGGCCGTTTCCATGGGTTATCACGATCCTCCAGCCCTTCCTGATCATTCCGGAGATTTGGCTTGTGCAGGCGCGGGTGTGACTGAACTGTTCCTCTATTGTCCCTCTCTCGCCCCTCCTGATCAGGGCATTCCCGCCGAGAGAGACAACACACAACGGATGCTTGTCTTGTTGGGTCATGGTTGATACCAACAGTATACCGTTAAAAGCCTGATAGAGCTACGTAGGGCCGACCGGAAGATATCAGACAAGGATTATTTATTCGCTTCGGGGCGTGTGATGTCTCATATTCTTATTCACCAGTTCAAGGAGGATAATCGTCCTCTCCATCTCAATGTGCTCTTCCTCCCTGACAAGCGCATAGAAATCACATATTGCGCATCCCTTCATCTTCTGCTCAAAGGTTCCCTGCACCTCTCCGCCGCACATGGTTCCGACTATGACCCAGCAGGCCCTGCCTGCGTTGTCTCCACCATGAATGCCATCGAACCTTATATCCGTTGAAGCAGGGCATACGCCCGTGATATATGCATTCGTTCCTCCCAATTCCCGGCCGCAGAGCATAAATTCCCAGCAGTTTCTTTTATTTTTTTTCATAAGGTATCGCCTCAGATAAACTTCAGGCCCGCCCTGTAAGAGTCGTCAGTTTTTTGTGACCACTTCACCATTGCGACATGAAGCTTCCCTTTTCTGTGTTCGTCGTCCCATTCCAGGATATAGCCGGCGTCCAGCGGAAATTCCGTCTTTAAACCCAGCCCGGACCTGCTGACATCTAAAATCTCTCCGCAGGACCGCATCCGCTTGAACTCGGACGACTGCATAAAGAGGATGGTAAAGCATATTGAACCGGAATACTTTATCCTTTCATGCATCCTTTTTTCACTGCTTGCCTCCATTTGACCTCCTCAGATTTTTCGCAGGCCCAAAAAAAAAGCCCATACCATCTAATGGCTGGGCGTCTTTTCCTTATAATTACTTCGGCAACCCCGCTGTCCAGCTTTTCCCTCTGGACCGGTAGCTTTGCGCCCTACCCTTACAGATAGTTTGCTATTATCGGTAATGTTTTATATGCTGGACTATACTAAGAACTGCCCTGGCTTGTCAATATTTTTTTTCGCAGTGCTGTGACAATTTAGACCAGCATCCACCATCAACTTTGCGGGGGATGCATTGGAGCGGATTCAGCGGCGTGTATCGCATCACCGGGACGGTGATGGACGCCGGTGCCTCGGAGTCCCGATCAGATCGGGACGAGAATGAGCGACAATGCTGTCTCCGCGCAAATACAGGGTTTCTTGATGGTGTATTGGGGTAGAAATGTCCGGTTTTGATATTACAAAGGATTACTTCATATCTCTCCGGAAATGGCTGTCGACAAATCCCTCTATGCACCCCCTGAGTTCCATACCGTCTGTCTCCTTTATTTCGTAACGTATCCTGACCGTATCTCTTGTGAGACTCAACAGGCCGCGGAGGTCTATGGGAGTTGCTATCAGCACGAGGTCACAGGGGGTATTCTCGATAGTCTCTCTTAGTTCGTTCATCTGCCGGGCTCCGTATCCCATTGCCGGGAGAACGGCATATAGGTGAGTATATCTCCTGAATGTATCCCTGAGGGAGCCTTGTGCATATGGCCGGGGATCAACAATCTCTGCTGCCCCGAATCTCTTTGCAGCGAGGTATCCTGCGCCAAAGGCCATATTGCCATGGGTAAGTGTAGGCCCGTCCTCCACAACCAGGACCTTCCTGCCCTGTATCTCTCCCGGCGCATCGGCCATTATCAGCGATGCGGTATGCACGATGATCGCCTCAGGACTAAACCTCCTGATGTTCTCTTCGACCAGCCGGATATTCTCCTTCCGGGCAGTATCGACCTTGTTTATCACGGCGATGTCGGCCCTTCTCATGTTCGTCTCACCCGGATGATATGCCAGCTCATGCCCTGGCCGATGAGGGTCAAAGACAACAATCTCAATACCGGGATGTATGAAGGGCAGATCATTATTGCCTCCGTCCCAGAGAATAACCTCAGACTCTTCCTCAGCCTTTTTTACGATCTTCTCATAGTCAACCCCTGCATAGACCACCGCCCCGGCATCGATGAGGGGCTCAAACTCTTCCCTCTCCTCTATAGTGCAGTTAAAGAGGTCAAGGTCCTCCCGGTTTCCAAACCGCTGGCAGCTGCCTATCGAAAGATCGCAATAGGGCATTGGATGCCTGATCACGACCGGTGATATGCCCCTGCCCTGAAGTACCTTCAGGATGTACCTCGTTATGCCGCTTTTCCCGCATCCTGTCCTTACTGCGCATACGGAAATTACAGGCAGCCTCGTCTCTATCATAGTCCTTCCCGGACCGAGAAGGACAAAGTCAGTTCCAAGGGAAAGGCAGAGTGATGCCCTGTGCATCACGTGCTCATGGGAGATATCGCTATAAGAAAAAATCACCTCGTCTATCCCCAACTGGGAGATAAGCGCCTTGAGTCTGTTTTCCGGATAAACAGGTATCCCTTCGGGATAGAGGTAGCCGGCCAATTCCTGCGGATAGACCCGTCCTCCGATAAAGGGAATCTGGGTCGCTGTAAATGCCTTCACTTCATAGGAAGGATTGTTCCGGAAGACCATGTTAAAGTTGTGGAAGTCTCTGCCTGCTGCTCCCATTATGATAACCTTCCGTCTTTTCACCGGTGCCTCCACTGACCATGTATAGCTCTTATGCTAAAATTCTCCCTCTCCGTTGAGAGGTTGTCAAGGAAGGATGAGCAACAGTAATCCGGCGCCTCAGATATTGATAATTACAAGGCTCATGAAGATTTGAGGGAAAAAGGAAAAGAGGCCTTTGAAAGCGGAACTAGTAGTGCTTCTTTAACTCTATGAGTACCTGTTTTGCAACGTTCTTGAGGGTCTCAAAGACACCTATGCCGGTCACTGCGCAGCCATCGAAACAGGGGACGTTCCTGGGATTGAGCAGCTTGTTCATGTTTTCGACGGGGGCCACGTTCGGCAGGTCTCTCTTATTGAACTGAATCGTATAGGGCAGCTTCTCAAGTTCGTACCCCTGTTCCGCCAGGTTGATCTTGAGGTCATCGAGGCTCTCCATATTCGCCTCCATCCTTTCGATCTGGCTGTCGGCGACAAAGACAACACCGTCAACACCTTTGAGGATAAGCTTTCTGCTGGCGGCATAGAAGACCTGTCCAGGCACGGTATACAGGTGAAACCTGACCTTGAAGCCCTTGATGTCGCCCAGGGCAAGGGGCAGGAAGTCGAAAAAAAGCGTCCTCTCTGTCTCGGTAGCCAGGGAGATGAGCTTTCCCTTCTGGTCAGGGTTGGTCTTTTTGTAGACGTACTGGAGATTTGTTGTCTTTCCGCAGAGACCGGGACCATAGTAGACGATCTTGCAGTTGATCTCGCGGGAGGAATAGTTTATAAAAGACACGTAACGGAATACCTACCTGAATAGATTGTCGATGTCTTCATCACTGATCTCTGCAAACGGAGATTCGTCAAGCCTGCCCTCGACCTTCTCTTTCTCCGACTTTGACGTGATGTCGCCAAAGATGCCTACGAGGGCCTCGGACGATTTCTTCACCCTCAGCCTCACAAGGCCAAGAGAAGACCTCTTGTCGAATATCACTACAAGGATCACCCTCTGTCCGATGAGGGAGATGTGGATATTGTCCTTTTCTCCCTCATGAAACAGGATGGAAAACTCCTTTTCTCCGAGCAGCCTGGCTATGCCGCCCGTAGCCGCTATGTTCCCGGCTGTAAGGGATGCAAGAGAGGTCGTATCAATGTCCTGGGTCTCGCCTGCTGATGCGATCAGCTGGCCGTTCTTGTCGACAAGGAATACGACCTTTGCATTCGTCTGTAGATAGAGCTTCTGGAGCTCTTCATCGATCTTCTTGAACTCCTCCTCATACATTATCAGGTCAGAACCGCTCATAACACCTCAAAAATATCACACTTCATAGTGCTTTATCAACCGCATTTTTCCTCTTTCTGCAATTTTGCCCATTCGGCGTCGACCTCATCCTGCACCCGCTTGAGGAGTTCTGCGTTCTGCGGATCAAAGAGGTGCTTGAATCTTCCCTGGGGTTTCATGAAGTCTGCCACAGGGACTTTGTCCTTTGGAGTATAGGTTATCTTTGTCACCCCGTTTTCTATCTCGTAAAGCGGCCAGTAGCAGGAATTCACTCCTAACCTGCTGAGTGTGATGGCGTCGTTGGTCTTTGACCTCCAACCCCTGTTGCAGGGAGAGAGGATATTGATGAATTTCGGCCCTGGTATCTCATGGGCCTTCTGCACCTTTTTCATCAGGTCCATCCAGTGGGAAGGAGATGCCTGCGCAGCATACGGGATATTATGGGCCGCCATGATCTTCGTGAGATTCTTTCTTGCCCTCAGCTTTCCGGGGATCACGTCGCCTGCTGGACAGGTCGTTGTATCGGCGCCAAGAGGGGTTGCGCTCGAACGCTGGATGCCCGTGTTCATGTAAGCGCCGTTGTCATAACATATATAGATCATGTCATGGCCGCGCTCCATAGCGCCCGAAAGGCTCTGAAAACCGATGTCATAGGTGCCGCCGTCGCCTCCGAAGGCGATGAACTTTATATCCTTGTCTATCTTGCCCTGCTTCTTGAGCGACCGGTACATGGTTTCAACGCCTGATAAAGTGGCTGCAGCATTCTCAAATGCCGTGTGGATCCAGGGGATCTTCCAGGCCGTATATTCAGATATGCAGGTCGAGACCTCCAGACATCCCGTGGCATTGGAAGCAATAACCGGATACTCAGTCGCCAGCAGCACCATCTTTACGACCGTGGGAGCGCCGCAACCGGAACACATCCGGTGGCCGTGGGTAAGAAGGTCCTCTTTTTTCGAAAGTTCTTTTAAATTTAGTGTTGCCATGTTATTCCCTCACTCCGATGTATTCTTTGTAAGTTCTGATCTTGCCGCTCTTTGCAATCTCCGCCAGTTCGTTGAGAACCAACTCCGCGTGGGAAGGCATATAGTCCCTTCCTCCCAGGCCGTAGATCTTATTTATAAGCAGAGGCCTCTCCTTCAGATGATAAAGAGCGGAACTCACCTCCATAAACAGGGGGCCATATCCTCCGAAGGAGTCGGCCCTGTCCATGACGCATACAGCCTTCGTGTTCCCGAGCGCCTCTGCAACCTCTTCATAAGGGAATGGCCTGAAGAGCCTCGGCTTAAGAAGACCTGCCTTGATACCCTTATTCCTGAATTCGTCAACCACGTCCTTTGACGTGCCTGCAGCCGAGTTCAGGATAACCAGGGCGATCTCGGCATCCTCGAGCCGGTATGTCTCGAAAAGGCCGTACTTCCTGCCGCTCAGTTTCTCAAAGTCCTTCGCAACATCGAGGACCACGTCCTTCACCTTTGTCATCACTTCATGCTGGGCTCTCTTATATTCATGATAGAGATCTGTAAGGATCAGAGGCCCGTAGCTCTTGGGCTTATCGAGATCAAGAAGAGGGAAAAGGTTTTTGAACTCGCCTACGAATTTCTTCACCTCGGCATCCTCCAGATACTCCATCCTCTCTATCGAATGGCTGATGATGAAACCGTCAAGGCATACCATCACCGGCAGTCTGATATCCATATGCTCGCCGACCCTGAAGGACTGGACTGTGTTGTCATAAGCCTCCTGGGCGTTTTCCGACCAGATCTGTATCCAGCCGGTGTCCCTCGCGCCCATCGCATCCGAATGGTCCCCGTGTATGTTGAGGGGGGCGGAAAGCGCGCGGTTGACAACAGGCATGATAATCGGCAGCCTGTCGCCCGACGCAATATGGAGCATCTCCCACATGAGAGCAAGCCCCTGTGAAGACGTGGCGGTTACCACCCTGCCGCCGGCGGCCGACGCCCCGATACAGGCGCTCATAGAGCTGTGCTCGCTCTCAACCAAAATAGCCTCTGTATCGACCTTGCCGTTGGAGATAAACGACGCGTATCTCTGCATCATGTCGGTCTGCGGCGTGATCGGGTAGATCCCGCAGACATCCGGGTTCACCTGGCGGAGCGCATTGGCAACCGCCTCGTTTCCTGTAACAGCAACAACCTTTGCCATCTATTTGCCCTCCTCTATCATCTCGATAGCCTTTTTCCCTTTTTTCCCGGGACATTCAAGGGCACAGATGCCGCATCCCTTGCAGAAATCATAATTAAACTCTGCTCTCTTGCCGTCTTTTACCTTAATCGCCATGTCAGGACAGTATAGCCAGCACCACATGCACTGGATGCAGTTTTCCTCTATCCATACCGGCCTGAAGGCCCTCCAGGAACCCGTCTTGAAATTACAGGCGCTTCCTCCTTCGAGGACAACGGCGCCGGGGGTCAAATCCTTCCATCCCTTTGGTTTCATGCCTCTTTTACCTCCTCATATCCTCTCTTCGTTGCCTCAAGGTTTCCATCTATGATCTTCTGGGAGAATTTCTTGCCGAAGCTTTTCTTTACGTCCTCCAGGAGGTGTTCAATGGCTACCAGGCCCGTCGCCTTGCATAAGGCGCCGAGCATCGGAGAGTTCGGGAGCGCCCTTCCGAAGCAGTCCAGCGCGATCTTTGTCGCATCAACCGTTATGACCCTCTGTTTTGAACCTGCACCGAGCTTTTCCCTCATCTCCATGGGAGCTTTCGTTGTGTTGATGATAAAAATAGTGTTCTCTTTGGCGCCCTCAGCAATATTTATACTGTCGAGGAGAGTGGCATCCACGACCGTAACCACGTCAGGATTAAGCACAGGACAGTGCATCCTGAGTTCCTTCGAACTTATGCGATTGTACGCCCTGAGGGGTGCACCGGCCCTTTCAGGCCCATACTCGGGAAAAGCCTGGACGTATCTGCCGCCGCTCAGACAGGTGTCAGCGAGCACCTTGGCCGCAGTTACCGTGCCCTGCCCGCCTCTGCCATGCCATCTAATTTCTGTTGTTTCAGCCATATTCTCCTCCAGATGATGAAATGAATTTAAATTTTAATGTATTTTCAAGACCTTTTTCAATAATGTTATGAATATATTTAAATTATTAATGCATTTGACCAAAACAAGGAGACTATTTTATAGTTTCAATTACAATGGTACAGAGCATGACGGGATTTGGAAGCGCCGAAAAGGAATACTGCAGGGTAGAGATCCGTTCAATAAACCACCGGCACCTTGATATCGTTCTGAAGGCGCCATCTTTTCTAAACCAGATCGAGATGTCCCTCAGGACTCTGGTTAAGGAAAACTTTTCACGGGGGAAGTTCGATATCTTCATCACGGTGTCTGAGCAGGCATCTACAGAACTGGATATTAAGACAGACCTTGTCAAAAAGATCCACACTGCATTCAGGGATATCCAGGACGAGCTTTCCATCCCCGGAGAAATAGATATCAACGCTCTTATCAACCTTCACGGCATGTTCATAGAGACAAGCCAGAAATATGATGCAGGAACAGTCCAGGACGTATTCAGGGAAGCCCTGTTCGACCTCCGGGCCATGAGAGCGAGGGAAGGCGGATCTCTCGCTGCTGAGATTCATCGCATGATAGACTCTCTGGCCGGCATGAATGAAAAGATCAGCGGCTCTTGCGAAAAGGTCCTCTCCGACACCAGGGCCAAATTCGTTGAGAGGATTAAGGTGCTCCTTGAAGGAAAAGAGGTTGACGGCAGCAGGATACTTCAGGAAGCGGCGGTCATCGCGGCCAGGCTGGATATATCCGAAGAGATAACGAGAATCGGGAGCCATATCAGGCAATTCAGGGCAATACTTGCCGAAGGTGGTATAATAGGCAGAAAGCTGGATTTCATCCTGCAGGAGCTGAACCGAGAGGTAAACACCATAGCATCGAAATCATCCGACTATGGCGTCTCCAGCCTCACTGTTGATATGAAGACCGAGATCGAGAAGATCAGGGAACAGGTCCAGAACATTCAATAAGCTGCAATTATGAAGGGTGAATTGTGAAAGATGAAAAAAGGTGATGTAAGTCCCATTCTTGTAAATATCGGGTTCGGCAATGTAGTCGCCTCATCAAAGGTTGTCGCGATAGTAACACCGGGCTCAGCGCCCATAAAGCGCCTGCGCGAAGAGGCGAAGAAAGACCGGAGGCTCGTTGACGCGACCCAGGGACGGCGGACTCGTTCAATCATAGTTACCGACAGCAATCATATAATCCTTTCCGCTCTGCAGGCGGAAACGATCACGCAGAGATTCCAGGAAGGAAAGAGCGGCCTTGCAGAAGAAGAGTGAAGGAAGCATATTCATCATCTCCGCGCCCTCGGGCGCAGGAAAGACGACTATCTGCAGGAAGATTATCATGAAGATGGAAAATGTTCAGCAGTCCGTCTCCTACACTACCAGGCTGCCACGCAAGGGAGAGGTCGAAGATGTCGATTATACCTATATCGGAGAGAAGGCCTTCAGGAAGATGGCCGGCAGTGGTGACTTTGTAGAATGGGCGGAGGTGCACGGCAACCTCTACGGGACTTCCCGGAAACGGCTCGAAAAGCTCATGGCCGCGGGGTTCGATGTGATACTTGACATCGATACGCAGGGGGCCAAACAGATTCGAAACTCATACGGCGGTGGGGTATTCGTGTTTATCCTCCCTCCTTCCATGGATGCCCTAAGGGAACGGCTCGAAAAACGAAAGACCCGGACAAAAGAGGATAAAGCCGATATCGAAAGGCGTCTGCGGCGCTCCGTGGACGAAATAAGAGACTATAAACTCTATGATTATGTTATAGTTAACGACGAACTTTCGATCTCTATCAGGAAACTTGAGTCGATCATTACATCTGAACGGCTCAGGAATGAAAAGATAGACCCCGGATGGATAAAGAAAAACTTTTTAAGCTAGGAGGAAGCAATGGACATCATTTCCCTGCCTGTTGAGTATGATGAAACAAATATCGACAGCAAATTCAGGCTTGTCATAATCGCCTCTCAAAGGGCAAAAGAGATCTCGATGGGAGCCAAACCTAAGATACAGACGCGGACAAAAAAGGTCACGAGCATCGCGATCGAAGAGGCCCTGGACAAGCATCTCGAATACCTTACAGGCGAAGAGGCGAGGATAGCCAAGGAAGAGGCCGGCAAATTCGATTACAGGAAACTCCTCGAAGACAGCCGGAAGTTGGCAGCAAGTGAAGACCTGACCGAACTCGAAAAAGACCTGAAGGTCTATCTCCACGAGAAAGAAACGATGGTGGACAAGAGGGCCTTCGATGAACTCTTCAGCGACAAAAAAGAAGAAGCCGCAGACGAGCCTGAAGAATAAGTCTATACTTCTGGGTGTTTCGGGCGGCGTAGCCGCCTACAAAGCCATAGAGCTTTGCAGAAGATTAAGAGATGAAGAGGCGTCGGTCTCCGTAGTCATGACCGATGCCTCAAAAAACTTTGTAACCCCCCTTTCCCTTGAAGTCGCCTCCATGCACAAGGTCTTTTCCTCGCTCTATGAAGAACCTATGGCGCATATAACGCTGCCCCAGCAGGCTGAGCTGATGGTCATCGCTCCTGCAACGGCAAACATCATCGGGAAATTCGCCAACGGCATAGCTGACGACCTGCTCAGCACCTGTTTCCTCTCTTTCAGCGGAAAGACGGTAATAGCCCCTTCCATGAACTGGCGGATGTATGAAAACAGGATCTTCAGGCAAAATCTTGAAAAGCTCACTTCCCTCGGCGTGATACAGGTTGGCCCCGGACAAGGGAGCCTGGCCTGCGGGGAAGAAGGCCCCGGGAGAATGGCCGAGATACCCGACATTATCGATGCCGTCAGAACAGCGTTCTCAAAAAGAGATCTTGAGCATGAGAAGATCGTCGTGACGGCAGGCCCGACGCGGGAATATCTCGATCCCGTGAGGTTCATCTCAAACAGGTCTTCAGGAAAGATGGGATTTGCGATAGCAAAGGCTGCACGAAACCGTGGGGCTGACGTGACGCTAATAAGCGGCCCCACCTCGCTCGCAGCTCCAGCCGGCATGCGATTCATACAGGTGGAGACTGCGCTGGAGATGGCAGAAGCGGTTGAAAAAGAGGTGCGCTCCGGAGCCTCCGCACTGATCATGGCAGCTGCCGTGGCCGATTTTTCACCTTCCGAAAAGTCAGGGACAAAGATCGAAAAAGCGGGGGAACTTCTCATTCGCCTGAGGCAGACCCCGGATATCATTTCGTCGGTTGCAGCAGGGAAAGGGAAGCCGTTCATCATAGGATTTGCTGCCGAGACCGGGGCCCGTGTCGAAAGGGCAAGAGAAAAGATGAAAAAAAAGAAGATGGATATGGTCGTTTTCAACGATGTCACTGAGGCAGGAGCCGGATTCGATCTTGACACAAACCGCGTAACCATAATCGACAAAAAAGGCGAGACAGGCCTTGAACTCATGAGCAAAGACTCCGTAGCTGAAGCCATCCTGGACAGGTTCTCTGAAATCAAGGCTTGACTTTATTCCTGTTATTTGATAAAAAATTGACAAGGTTATGGCGTTAAAAGATATAGAAAAGCTGAAAGAAAAAGTAGAGAAGGACCCGAACTCGAAACTCTTTGTCCCCCTCGCCGAGGAATACCGGAAAGAAGGCCTGCTGGATGAAGCCATCAGCGTACTTCTCACCTGCATCGAAAAACAGCCGGGATATATGAGTGCCAGGGTGGCTCTCGGTAAGATATACCTGGAAAAAAGCATGCTGCCGGAGGCAAAGGCAGAATTTGAAAATGTTATAAAGGCTATACCCGACAACCTTTATGCACATAAGAAACTGGCAGATATCTACCGCGAGACCGGCGACAGGGACCACGCGATTCAGTCATATAAGGCTGTTTTGAAACTCAACGCCATGGATGAAGAGGCGCTAACCAGTCTCAACGATATGGAAAGCGGCATTGTCTCCGAAGAGCAGGCTGGTGAGACGACTGCGCCGGCAGAGGCAGCGGTCGCAGAAGAAGCGGTCGTGACAGAGGAAAGCGCAAGGGCAGAGGAACATATCCCTGAAGATGATCTCTATGCGGTCACCGGAGAAGATGAGGCGGAAATAGCCCCGCATTCTGAAGAGGAATTAAGCGCATTTAAAGATTCTATTTTTGGGGTCAGGGAGCAGGAGAAAGAGGAACTGACGGAAGGCTTCGAACTGGAAGAAGAAGAAACAGTTGAAGCTGAAAAAGAGATCTCATTCGGCGATGTCGGCGAAGCGCTGAAAGCCGGCGAACAAGAGACGGCTATTGCAGAAGAAGCCTCAGTCAGTGAGGCCGCTGAAGAAGATATCTTCACCAAAGAAGAAAAGACATCCCCGGAGAGAAAACAGACGTCCGGAAGGGACTTCAGACTGGAAGAGGCCGAACAGAAGATATCCGAAGGCAGCTACGGTGAGGCATTACAGATCTATCGAGGACTCATTCAGGTCAATCCTGACGATACGACCGTTTTACAGCGTATCGAGGAACTCAGGGCACTCTTAAAGCTCATGGGAAAGGACAAGGAGGAATTGATAGGGAAACTGAACGCCTTCCTTGACGGCATCAAGAAAGGACGGGATGAATTTTTTAGACGTACTTAAGGAGACGGTCGATAAGGTAGAAGGCGCCGTCTCTGCAATGATCATTGCCTCCGACGGCATACCTGTCCAGGAGTATGCTTCAGAAAGGCTGATCGACCTTACCGGGCTTGGTGCAGAGGCCTCGGCGATGATCAGGGACATCTCTTTGGCAGCTGAAAACCTCGGACTTGGCGAGGCAAGGGAGTTCTCGATAATTTCCGATATCTGCGGCATCATAATGAGGAAGATAAACGATGAATACTATCTGGCCCTTGTGATAAAACCCGAAGGCAATTACGGCAAAGGCCGTTTTGTTCTCAAAACTACAGTCCCCAAGATAGAGAGCGAATTCTAGCTCGCGGTTTTCAGAGCCGCACCTCCGGGGTATCATATCCTGACGGAAGATAACCGCATGGGACATAAAAAGATGAAAAAAATACTGGTCATACACGGACCAAACCTGAACATGCTCGGCAGAAGGGAACCCGGCATTTACGGCTCAGTCTCGCTCGACGACATAAATAAGAAAATCGTCGCAGTTGCCTCTGAACTGGGCCTCGGGGCCGACATCTTCCAGTCCAACAGTGAAGGCGCTATCGTAGATGCAATACAGGGAAAGGCATATGATCTCCTGATTATAAACCCGGCAGCATACACTCATACGAGCATAGCCATAAGGGACGCTATCGCTGCTGTCGGGAAACCCGCAATAGAGGTCCATATCTCAAACATCCACGCGCGTGAGGAATTCAGACAGAGATCTTTTATATCCGGGGTCGCAACAGGCCAGATCGCAGGGCTCGGCATTGAAGGATATCTCCTCGCTGTCAGAGCCGCCCAGAAAATCCTGTCGAAATGAACCGCCTGCAGGCATTGATTGATGCCCTGAACAGCAGAGGCGTCGATGGCATACTTGTTTCCGACATCAGAAACATCCGCTATCTCTCAGACTTCAGAGGAACGCACGCATGTCTATTGATCAGCAGCAGGGAAAGGCTGTTGTTCACCGATTCCCGGTATATCGAGCAGGCAGGAAAAGAGACGAGGGGATTTGAAATCGTACTTGCAAAGGAAGACCTGTCACGATCGGTCCTGAAGAGGGCGGCTGCAGCCGGAATCAGGGTGCTCGGATTCGAGTCATCCGTAACATACGTATTTTATCGCTCCCTCCTGCGAAAAGGCGTCAGGCTGAAGGCTGTGAGCAATCTCGTTGAAGACATGCGCAAGGTCAAGGACCGAGCTGAACTTGAACTGATTCAAAAGGCGATAGTAAGGGCGGAGAAGGCATTCACAGGTGTCAAGCCGTATATCCGCCAGGGTGCATCGGAGCGGCGGATAGCAGGCCTTCTCGAAGAAGGCCTGAAAAAAAGCGGATGCAGGGTGCTTCCTTTTGATATAATAGTTGCCTCAGGACCGAACTCTTCAATGCCGCATGCAGATCCGACGGACAACAGGATTAAGGCTGGAGACCTCGTTGTCATTGACTGGGGTGGCGAGGCAGGAGGATACTTCTCGGACATGACGAGGACCTTTCTGATTAACGGCAAAGGCATCGAAAAGAAAAAGGAAATGTACGAGACCGTACTCTCCGCAAATATCAGGGCGCTGGAGTCTGTCAGAGAAGGAATACCTGTGGGAATGGTTGACAAAGCAGCCAGAGATGTTATAAAAAAGGCAGGGTACGATGATTTTTTCGGTCACGGCACAGGACATGGAGTTGGTCTTGAAATCCACGAACTCCCTCGCGTCTCACGGGTGGGAAGAGAATCGATCAGGCCGGGAATGGTCTTCACCATAGAGCCCGGCATCTATATACCCGGTGTCGGAGGGGTCAGGATAGAGGACATGATAGTCGCCGGCAGGACCGGATGCACCATACTGACATCCATCCCGAAGACGCTGGAAATACTACACTAGTTTGGAGGAATATATCATTGATTGCAACATCTGATTTCAGAAAAGGCCTGAAGCTCGAATTTAAGGGAGATCCCTATGAGATAATCGATTTTCAGCACGTAAAGATGGGCAGGGGCGGCGCCATCGTAAAGACAAAGATGAAAAACCTCAAGACCGGCAGCGTGGTGGAAGAGACTATACGCTCGGGCGAGAAGTTCCCGACTCCCGAGCTTGAGGAAAGAAAGATGCAGTACCTCTATATGCAGGACGGGCTTTATTATTTCATGGACCAGGAGACCTTCGAGCAGATACCGCTGACGTCAGAGCAGCTAGGCAATGTGAAACTCTTCCTGAAGGAGAATATTGAGGTAAAGATCCTCACCTACCGGGGTATTCCGCTCAATGTTGAACTGCCCACATTCATCGAGCTCGTCATAGCAAAGACTGACCCGGGCTTTAAGGGTGACACGGCATCAGGAGGCGGAAAGCCTGCGACCCTAGAGACAGGGGCTGTGGTAAGAGTTCCGTTCCATATCAACGAAGGAGACACTATCAAGGTTGACACGAGAACGTCTGAATATATAGAAAGGGTAAAATGATGGAGCTTGAGGACCTCAAAAATCTGATTGAACTTCTCAAGGAAACCGATATCACGGAGCTGCAGGTAGAGAAAGACGGCACCAAGGTCAAGATCAGACGGGAAAAATTCTTCCAGAGCATAGAGATCCCCACTGTTAAGCCCTCGGCAGCCGTACATGAACATATCATAAAAGAGACCGACGAAGACGCCCAGAGGCTGATCACCGTTACCTCGCCGATCGTAGGTTCCTTCTACCGATCGCCGACTCCGGAAGCCCCGTCCTTCGTCGAATCCGGGACAAAGGTCAAAAAAGGACAGGTGCTCTGCATCATAGAGGCTATGAAGCTCATGAACGAGATAGAATCCGAGGCCGACGGCGTCATCGTGAAGATCCTCGTCGAAAACGGACAGCCTGTTGAATACGGCGAGCCCCTCTTTCTCATCGATCCCCTATGAAATTATTCAGAAAGATACTCGTTGCAAACCGCGGAGAGATCGCAGTGAGGATCATACGGGCCTGCAAGGAGCTCGGCGTAAAGACAGTTGCGGTCTACTCCGACGTCGACAGGGAGTCGCTGCATACAAAGATCGCAGATGAATCGATCTGCGTTGGACCGGCGAGCACTGCCCAGAGCTACAACAATATACCGAGCATCCTTACTGCCGCGGAGATAACGGACTCAGAGGCGATTCATCCAGGCTACGGCTTTCTTTCGGAGAACCCCCACTTTGCCGAGGCCTGCCTTACATCAGGCATCACCTTTATCGGCCCTTCTGCCGAGAGCATCAGACTGGGCGGAGACAAGGCAAAGGCCCGGCAGGTGATGAAGCGCAGGGGCGTCCCGGTTGTTCCCGGAAGCGATGGTCCGGTTGTCTCGGAAGAGGCTGCCCTGAAGACGGCAAAAAGGATCGGGTTTCCGGTCATCATTAAGGCCTCTGCAGGAGGCGGCGGAAGGGGCATGCGCATCGTCAGGGCTGAAGAAGAACTCGAGAAACTGTATTTCATGGCGCAGAGAGAGGCTCTCACCGCATTCGGAAACGGCGAGCTCTATGTCGAGAAGTTCATCCCTGAGATGAGGCATATCGAGGTTCAGATCCTTGCAGACACCAAGGGAAACATCATCCATCTCGGAGAGAGGGACTGCTCCATTCAGAGGAGGCACCAGAAACTCATAGAGGAATCGCCATCGCCTGTTGCTTCCGAAAAGTTCAGGAAAAAAATCGGTGAATATGCCGTAAAGGCGGCGAGGGCAGTAAAGTACAAGAACGCCGGGACAATAGAATTCATCGTCGATACTGAGGGAAATATCTATTTTATGGAGATGAACACCAGGCTGCAGGTAGAGCATCCTGTCACGGAATTCGTCAGCGGCGTAGACATCGTAAAGGAACAGATAAGGATTGCCGCCGGCTTCCCTCTGGAATTGAAACAGACGAAGATTAAGATATCCGGCCATTCCATCGAATGCAGGATCAACGCCGAGGACCCTGAACGGTTCATCCCCTGCCCCGGAAAGATAACCTTTCTTGCCCTTCCCGGAGGCCCCGGGGTAAGGGTTGATACTGCGGCTTATAACGGCTGCGTCATCCCGTCTCATTATGATTCGCTTGTCGCCAAGCTTATCGTGCACGGAAAGGACCGGGCAGAGGCGATTATGAAGATGAAGAGGGCACTGGATGAATTCATCATTGAAGGAATCAAGACGACGATCCCCTTCCATAAGAAGGTGCTGAACGATCCTGACTTTTTTAATGGCAATTTCAATACCGGATTCGTGGAGAAGATGAACGCCCCTGCCGAACCTGTGAACAGGTAAGGGCAAGATCGACCTGCTGCGCTTTGATTTTGCATGGAGAGGTCACCTTCACCTCTCGCCAATTCACTTGACAAGATGCTGATCCAAACTTGTATATTGAGATATGCATACATTAGAACTATATTCAATAATATCGTGAGGTAACAGGCTGATGGCAAAACTGAACTGCTGGGAATTCAAAAAATGCGGAAGGGAACCGGGCGGAGTAAACGTCAGGGAGCTGGGTGTCTGCCCTGCGGCAACCGAGATCAGACTTGAAGGAGCTCACGGCGGCAAAAATGCAGGAAGGGCATGCTGGGTAGTGGCAGGCAGCATGTGCGAAGGCAAGGTGCAGGGCTCATACTCCATGAAATACGGAGATTGCGTCGAGTGTGACTTTTACAAGAAAGTGGAAGAAGAAGAACAGTCGGACTATCAGCTCTCGATCATTCTCCTTCGGAAACTTATCAGGATCTGAAGCGATTATCCGAACTGCACATTACGCTGAAAATCATCTGCGCTGGTTGCAGCTGACTTGGCCGTCTCCAGATCGATGACCCCCTGGTTAAACAGATCCATCAGATGCTGGTCAAAGGTCTGCATGCCGTACTGGTCTGTCCCTGATTCAATATAGTCCCTCATATTCCCGCTCTTCTCAGGGTTCTCTATGCAGTCCCGGATACTGAGAGTATTCCTCATGACCTCCACAACAGCCACGCGACCGGCATTATCTTTCCTGCGGAGGAGCCTCTGCGAGACAACGGCCCTCAGAGCCTCACCCAGCCGCAGACGGACGGACATTTCATCTCCGGGATCAAACGAACTGATGATCCTCTGTATCGTCTTTGGAGCGTCAACTGTATGGAGCGTCGAAAGCACCAGATGGCCGGTCTCTGCCGCTTTCAGGGCGGTATCGATAGTCGTCCTGTCGCGCATCTCTCCGACAAGTATTATATTGGGGTCCTGGCGGAGCGCTGCGCGGAGTGCCTTTGCAAAACTCTCTGTGTCGGAACCCACCTCACGCTGGACAATCGCGGCCTTGATCTCCCTGTGCAGAAATTCTATCGGGTCCTCGATCGTCACTATCTTGCACGGTTTGGACTGGTTAATCAGGTTTATCATGGATGCCAGTGTCGTGGATTTTCCGCATCCGGTGACACCCGTAACGAGCACAAGACCCCTTTCCTCCATCGAGATATCATTTATCACCCTGGGAAGCCCGAGCCCCTCTATAGTGGGAGCCTCAAAAGGAATCAGCCTCAGGACAACAGAAAAAGTACCTCGCTGCCTGCAGATATTAACGCGAAAACGTGCGAGTTCGGCAATGGAATACGAGCAGTCAATGTCCTGCAGTATCCGGACATCCCTGGCTAAATCCTCTTCGGGCACGCTCTTTGTCCCGCGCATGATATGCCTGACGATCTCCTCGCAGTCTGCCATACTCAAAGGCTGGAGCTGTGGTATCAGCATGATCTGTCCCTGAAGACGGTATTTCCAGAGCGTGCCGACGCAGAGGTGGACATCAGAGGCGTTGATCTCCTTGCACTTGGCCAGAACCTTGTTGAATACGCTGACTATATCTTCCATGATAACCTCCTTGTAAAATAGTACCACTTTACCCTTCCCTGTTTAAGATTTTTTTACAGAGGCCAACCCCTGTCCAAAATGCCGTGGCCCAAGGGCCTGACACCTCCTAAAAACAGCAAATCGACGATATCTTGTGGCGGCAAACCTTTTTGGTCATCATTGGTGTCCGGATATATGCGGCCCTATACGACGTTTCTGACGGCCCTATTACAAGGAGTCGCTGCTGTTTTTATCCGGCATTCAGCCCTTATTCCGATTGTTTTGTACTGTTGTAACAGAGACCGTTCATTTTAAAAATAATGCCTTTTCCAGTAAAATGAAGGGACAGTTTACTTGAATGCTTGCGGAAAGAGACCGGGCAGGCAACCCCAAAGCCTTTCAATGCGATAGGATTTGATAAGGGCATGGCGTCGGAATATATATAATGCAGATAAACGGCATCTATTTCATAACTGACAGGACATATTGCAGCCTGAGCGCCTGCGAGATGGTATCCCTCGTGCTTAAAGCCGGGGTACGTCTTATACAGTACAGGGACAAAGACGGAACAAGACGCCAACTATATAAAGAGGCTGTAAGATTGCGTGAGCTGACCCGGTCTTTCGGCGCAATGCTGATTATGAACGACCACGCGGACATAGCGCTCGCGGTAAAAGCAGACGGCGTTCATCTCGGTCAGGATGACCTTCCGCTTAAAGAGGCAAGAAAGATCATGTCCGGGAAAATTGTCGGCATCTCAACCCACAGCCTTGAGCAGGCCAGGGACGCCGAAGCAGGAGGGGCCGATTATATAGGGTTCGGTCCGGTCTTTCAAACTGCAACGAAAGATGCAGGCAAACCGAAAGGGGTTGACAATATCAGGCTGATTAAACAAAATGTCTGTATTCCGGTGGTGGCGATCGGCGGAATAACGATTGATACCATAGGAGAAGTGATAAGGGCAGGCGCTGACGCAGCTGCTGTGGCATCAGCCATCTGCAGGGGCAGTATTGAGAATAACGCCCGTCAGTTCGTTGAAGAATTGAAGGATATGCTGAAAACATAGTGTACGGAGGTAGATATGCGGAGACTGTTTCTGGTTGCATTTTTGATAGGCCTGGCCGTTTTCTCAGGTCTTGGCTGCAGAAAGAAGTCCGATGTTGTGAAGATCGGAGTAGCAGGCCCTATGACCGGCGACCAGAGCAAGATGGGCATGGACTTCAAAAACGGTGTGTCGCTCGCTGTTGAGGAATGGAATGCAAAGGGAGGCGTTCTCGGGAAAAAGATAGAGCTGATCATAGGTGACGACCAGCATGATCCAAAGCAGGCGGTATCAGTAGCGAACAAGATAGTCAATGAAGGCGCCTCAGGCGTCATCGGTCATTTTAATTCCAGCTGCTCGATCCCGGCTTCCGACATCTATGACAGGGCCGGCATCCCGATGATCTCGCCGGGCTCGACCAACCCCCAGCTTACGGAAAAGGGCTATGCAGGCGTCTTCAGGGTCTGCGGCAGGGATGACCAGCAGGGCAGGATAGGCGCTGATTTTGTCACGGGACAACTCAAGATAAAAAAGACTGCTGTCATACATGACAAGACAACATACGGCCAGGGGCTTGCGGACGAATTCAGAAAAGCGCTCGGCAGCGCAGCAGAGGTGGTCTATTACGGCGGAATTGTCCAGGGAGACAAGGACTTCAAGAGCGTTCTGACCTCCATGAAACAAAAGAACCCTGAGCTCATCTTCTTCGGCGGCGTCTACCCCGAGATGGGGTTGCTTGTAAGACAGGCGCGCGAGCTAGGCCTGAACGCGCCCTTCATGAGCGGCGACGGATCTATTGACCCTAAGTTCATCGAGATTGCAGGTCCGAAGGCGGCTGAAGGCACATATCTGACATTCAGCCCTGACCCAAAGAATATCCCGACTGCAAAGGAGTTCATCGGCAGATACCAGGCCAAATACGGAGAACTCGGGCCCTACTCCATTTACGCCTATGATGCTGCCAATATCATGCTGACCGCTATAAAGGCGGCTAACTCCCCTGACAGCAAGACAGTGATAGACAGACTGCATGCTCTTGATTTCAGCGGTGCTATAGGAAAGATCAAATTCGACTCAAAGGGCGATGTCACGGCCGCTCCGTATGTCGTATGGATAACAAAAGACGGCAAGTTCATGGAACACTGGAAGCCATGAGAACAATAGAGAGGAGATATCCATGAATATCGGAATCATCGGCTCAGGGAATATGGGAAGCGGTCTCGGAAGCCTCTGGGCCAGAAAAGGGCATCATGTCATCTTCAGTTATTCGCGCCATCCGGAGAAGCTTGCTGAACTTGCCGCTTCTGTCCCGAACGCAGAGGCCGCAACGCCTTCAGAGGCTGCAGGCCGCAGCGAAGTCATCCTGCTCTCCGTACGATGGCCGGAGGTGGAAGAGGCGATCAGGACTGCCGGTCCCATGGCCGGCAAGATCCTGATAGACTGCACCAACCCTCTGAAACCCGACCTCAGCGGATTAGCCATAGGCCATGAGACGTCGGCAGCAGAGGAGATCGCGAGGCTGGCGCCGGGTGTGAAGGTTGTTAAGGCTTTTAATACCGCGTTTGCAGAGATCTACCATGGAGGCACACGGCTCTTCGGTTCCAGGAGGCTGTCGATGTTTTACTGCGGCGATGATGAAACTGCAAAGAAAACGGTAACGAAACTCATCATCGAGATCGGCCTCGACCCCGTAGATAGCGGCAGTCTCAAAAGTGCCCGATATCTGGAGCCCCTGGCAATGCTCATGATCCAGCTCGGATACGGCCAGGGCATGGGCACGAATATCGGCCTGAACCTGATCAGACGCTGAGAAAGACCGGCCAACAAAAAGGAGATAAATAATGGATGTTTTCAGCGCAATCAAAGAGAGAAGAAGCGTCCGCACATTTCTTAAAAAAGAGATCCCTGAGCCGGTCATAGACAGGCTCATCGATTCCCTGATCTGGGCTCCGAGCGCAGGCAATCTCCAGTCAAGGAAATTCTATCTTGTCCGTGATAATGACCTAAAGAAAAGACTTGCCGAGGCCGCGCTTTCTCAGGGCTTTATCAAGGATGCCCCTGCTGTCTTTGTCTGCTGCGCTGACGCAGGCATCGGCCGGCATTACGGCCAGCGGGGGATCGAGCTATATTCTATACAGGATGTCTCGGTAAGCGTCATGTGCATGATGCTCGCAGCCTGCGAACAGGGGCTGGGCACATGCTGGGTAGGCGCATTCAGGGAGGAAGAGGTCTCAAGGGTCATGAACATACCCGAGAACCTCAGGCCTGTTGCGATAATCCCGGTCGGCTATCCTGAAAAGACTCCGAAGCCCACTACAAGGGTCTCAAAAGATGAAGCCGTCATTTACAGATAAGCTGCTGTCTTGCGCCTCTTTTATCCTTTTTTGACAAACTTCAGGGCGGCTGAATTGATGCAGTAGCGGAGGCCGGTAGGCGGCGGTCCGTCGTCGAACACATGACCGAGGTGTGCGTCGCATCTGGCGCAGAGCACCTCGGTCCTTTTCATCGAATGGGAGATGTCCGTCTCTGTCCTGATATTATGTTTTGAGACAGGCTCCAGAAAGCTCGGCCAGCCGGTTCCTGAGTTAAACTTCGCTGAGGACATGAATAGGTCGGTGCTGCATCCAACGCACTGGTAGATGCCCTTGTCCTTATGATCGTAAAATAAGCCGGTGCAGGACATCTCCGTCCCCTTTTTTCTCGTGATCTCATACTGCTCGGGGGTCAGAATCCTTTTCCATTCCTCGTCCGTCCTAACAACCTTATCCACTTCTTCTACAACACCCCTGGCTGCGTTATATATCTTTACCTTCTCCACCTTTTTCCCTTTCTCCTTCATGCCTGTCACATTGCCGATAACAAGGACAGCCAGCATAGTCGCCAGCAATATCAATGGCTTTTTCATATCGTTCCTGCCGCTCATGTTTTATTATAACTCCGGTGAAGATGAGAACGCATAAAGATGAATCAAACCATCGGTCAGGACAACGATTGGGAAATTCTTTCCACCGCGTTCATCAGTTCATCCATCTTCTTGGCGCTATGAACAAACTCATCGGAGACAAGCCCCCACCCGTTCGGGGTGAACTTCAGCCTGGCATGGAAAAGGTAGCTAGCACCCTTCTTGCGGGTGCCACGAAGGCTGAGAAACGGCGAGCACTCCAGCAAAGCCTCCTTCAGCGCTGCAGGAAAAGCAGCCAGGGAAGCGTCCTCAGTATAGAAATCGAACAAGGCCGGCAGCGGCGCTTCAATACCGGCCTCTACCTTTTGCAGGCCGTGCTCAGGATCGAGTCTATAGCCGTCGCCCACCACATGCACCTCCTTATCCACCGGCATTCGGACTGTCTCCAGGAAGACCAGGCTGAAATCACGATCCCTTCTGGTGACTTGAGAAGTGGAGATGGAAGCAAACCGGCTCAGGTGGGCGAAAAAGCGGGTTCTCCCGGCACGCGTTTGCACATAAGCCAGCTCCACCCGCCAAGGGCCTTTTTCCCTCACCGTTTCCTCCCTGTAGGTGGTGAAGATGAGCGGGGTCAACCGCGTCACCGCTTCCTGCAGATGAGGGTCATCCAGCGGCAGAGGGGAGTATTCTCTTGCAAGCATGCTCTTTAGAATGCGTTTCGCCCGGCGGGGGGCAATGTAACCGGCCCAGATGAAAACCAGAACAATGACGAGGACAAACGGGATGCCCACCAGAAGGGGCAGGTGGTCACTTACCCAGGGCAGAACCACTTTCATCAAGGGAAAGAGCTCGATTAATCGATCAAGCGGGGTCATGCTAAAGAACTCGGATTCATGGTGGTAAAGAATTTCTTAAACGTTTTCGACCATCTCCCAGACCCCGCATGGGCAGACACCCGCGCAGAACCCGCAGCCTATGCATTTGTCTTCATCAACCACATACTCATAGGCTCCGCCTTCGTGGTCAACCCTGCTGATGGCGCCCCAGTAACAGGTAGCCTCGCACATATGGCAGTCGCGGCAGGAGGCGCAGGAGAGGCATTTCTGGCCTTCCGCCTCAACAGTAAAGTCGCCTGTGCAGGCATCATAATATTCGCGTTTGATCCGTTCGTACGCAATGGCCTGTTTGATCTCAGGGAACCGCGGCGCATGCATCATCTGATAATGCACTGTCTCGGCAACGGTCCTGCCCTGGCCGATGGCATGGGTCACTAGGCCAAGGCCTGTGGCGTCGCCCACTGCAAAGACCTTAACGTCAGAGGTCTGGTTGATGTTATTGACCGCGAGCCAGCCGCGCTCTGTATGGACGGAAGGCGGCAGAAAGTCAAGTACAGGCACATCTCCGACAGACATAACCACAACATCCGCCTCCATTGACGAGCCGTCTTTGAAGTAAAGCTTCTTTTCTTTCTGATCATAGCGCTCGGTAAATTTCGGCCAGACAATCTGTGTGCCCTTTGCAACAGCCGACTCCATCTCCTTGCCGAAGGCCGCAGGCTTCTGGATATCGACCGCGATAACCGATTCCGCGCCGAAGTTGTATGCCTCTGAGGCGACGTCCATGCCGACATTACCGGCGCCTATTACCACTACCTTCCTGCCCTTCAGGTCATGGATCTTGCCGCTGTTTGTATCTTTCAGAAAGTCATAGGCCGTTGCCACATGCTCTGAGCCCGGAAACGGAATGAGACGTCCCTTCTGCGCCCCGACAGCTACGATCACGATCTCATGGCCATCGTATATCTCATCGAATTTATTTCTGTCTATCGCCGAATTCAGATGCAGATTGACCCCGAGCTCGCTGAACCGCGAAAGCTCCTTTTCCAGAATCTGATGAGGAAGCCGCTCACGGGGTATGCAGTGTTCGATCTTTCCGCCGAGCTTGCCTGAGGCCTCGTAGAGGTCTACTGTATGTCCCTTGAGGGCAAGCTGCCATGCTGCGCTCAGTCCGCCCGGCCCTCCACCGATAACAGCAACCTTATGGCCCGTTGGCTTTTCCTTCTTAGGCGCAGGAAGGTCAAGGGCCATGCTGCCGAGTTTGTCGATGGCAAGGGGTTTATCTATCATGCCCCTTGTGCAGCTCGTCATGCAGAGATTCGGACAGACCTGTCCGCAGACAGTGGCAGGAAGCGGGCTGTATCTGAGAACAAGCTCCAAAGCATCCTGTATCAGACCCTGCCTGATCAGAGTCGCGCGCTTATGAGACGGTATAAGGGTCGGGCAGGCATAGGCGCAGGGAGGATTGTACTTCTCGTTTGCCCATAGCGGCTTGTTCCTTCTTTCCTTGCCTGTTGTTATATAGGGAAGGATCGTGAGGTCGTGGTCGAGGTATTCGGCAAAGATGCCTCCCTGGCCCACTCCCTTTTCCCATTGGTTTTTCCGGAACTCTGACGTAGACATCTTGAACCATTTCCTGCTGCGCTTCTCCGCAGGGGTGTACGCCATAAGCTTTTTCCAGTCTTTGGGGGAGCTGGTAAGCTCATCATAGTGGGACATCCTGTCAATCGCCTCAAGATAGGGCCTCATATTCTTCGTCAGCCATTCCCAGTCCTGATCAGTCAGCTCAAGGAGTTTCACATCTTTGTCGCTGTAGCCCTGGATAGGTCCGCGGAAATATATCTCGCCTCCGACCATGCCGACGCAGGGGCGATAGCCCAGGACATTTTCGGGGTTCCTCGAATTCACGCCGCAGATTACTGCTATGCCGCCTGCCTTGAACTCTGCAAAAGAATCGCCTACGTTCCTGAAGTACCACGACTGCGGGTGCTCGAAACGCGGGTTCCGCTTTGTCATGGTATCGCAGCGCGCGCCGCCGCTGCCCTGAACATACAGAATTCCCTGCGCCGCGGCATTAAAGGCTCCGTTTGTGACATCGCCGAGCACGGTAATCCTGGCGCCGCAGTTGATCCATCCTATGTCGTCTGAGGAGCTGCCCTTTACGATGATCTCGGTCCCGTCCATGCCCATGCTGCCGAGACGCTGTCCGGCCGTTCCCTCAACAGTTATCTTAACGGTCTCGCCCCTCGGCCAGATCCGTCCGCCGATGCCGTGCTGTCCGTCGGCTATAATGCGAATTTCTCTGGCTCCGTCCTTCACCGCCTCCTGTATATGCTCCTCGAGGATGCGGGACGGAACACGCTGCCCGTTGGCCGAGCCCTTTATAACAACAGGTTTAGTCGCTGGGGTTTGGGGATTGGCTTTCTTTTTAGCACGCATAGCTGATTCCCAGCCTCTCTGCTATGGCCTTATCCTCAACGCTCAGCCCGTCCGACATTCCGATCGGGAGTTCGGTTGATCTGCCCATCGGCGCAAAGATCTTCTTGAGCTCTGTGTCAGCGGCCTTAAAGACCTCGACAACGCGTTCGGCAACCCTGTCTGAGTCGAGCCTGCGGTAGAGCTTCGGGTCCTGGGTAGTTATTCCCCTCGGACACTTTCCTGTATTACAGAGATTGCAGCGGTTATATTCGTCGCCGAAACAATCCGAAGCGGTCTGCATGATATATTTGCCGATTGAGACCGCGGACGCGCCCAGCATGATAAGGGCTGCGGCATTGGCTGCTAAGTTGCCTTTTTTGCCGACACCGCCGGCCGCAATAAGCGGAAGCTCATTTTGTTTGCCCTGTTTTACCAGGTCAAGATAGCATTCCCTGAGGTTGGACGCAATTGGATGGCCCATCTTGTCCATCGAGACATTATATGCTGCCCCTGTCCCGCCGTCCTCACCGTCTATCGAAAGAGCTGCTGCATAGGGATTTCTGGCAAGGTTATTGAGAACCGCCTTGGCGGTCTTTGTGCCTGATATCTTCGGAAATACCGGGACCCTGAATCCCCAGGCCATAGACATGGACTGGATCATCTTGGCGACAGCCTCCTCGATCGAGTACTTGGTCTGGTGCGTAGGAGGAGAGGCAAGATCCACATACTGAGGGACCCCTCTTATCCCTGCGATCAGCTTGAGCACCTTCTGGGCCATGAGAAGGCCGCCGTCACCCGGCTTTGCCCCCTGGCCGTACTTGATCTCAATCGCAGCAGGGTCCTCGACCATATGAGGAAGCGCGCGGACGATCTCGTCCCACCCGAAATACCCTGATGCTATCTGTATGATGAAATATTTGAGATACCTGGACCTCAGAAGCCTCGGAGGCATGCCTCCTTCTCCGGAGCACATGACAACAGGCATTCCCTCAACCTCATTGAGATAGGCGATACCCATGGCAAGCCCTTCCCACATGGGAGGCGAAAGCGCGCCGATGGACATGCTGCCGATCATGATCGGATATATCTCGCGGACCGGAGGTATAAATACATCTGCTTTTTTGTCTATGCCGAGCTTACCGCCCTCAACCTTAATGGGCATCTGTTCAGGCGCCATGACCCGGCCCAGCAATGTTCTGATCCGGAACTCGTGCCTCCCCGCATCAAGGGCAGGGTCCGTCAGCATCGAGATCCTGGTGAACTTCAGCTTGTCGAGAGTCGAGATGGAAGGAT
>JACRHE010000108.1 GCA_016217695.1 Nitrospirota bacterium
AAAGCATCTGCCGAAAGCGAACAAGAAGATAACAGGCATCTCGGACGGAGCGATGGAGATTCTGCTTCACTACAGTTTTCCCGGCAATGTGAGAGAACTCGAAAATATAATCGAGAGGGCCATAATACTTGAGAAGGGCACTGTCATAACACCGGATAGCCTGCCCCGCGGGATACGTCTGCTGGAGATCGAGACTATAGACCCTGACAGGGTTAAGACCGTTGACGAGATGACCAGGGAATATGCTGAAAAGGTCGTCAGGATGGTCGGCGGCAACCGCACAAAGGCTGCCGAATTGCTGGGCATCTCCCGAACAAGCCTCTGGAAGATTTTAAAAGAAGAGTGACGCCGGCTATACCGAAAGAATATCCTCTATCTTCTTCTTCAGGGCCTCAAGCCGGTAGGGTTTCTGAATAAAACCATCAGGGCCGTCGGCTGTTATGCCTTCAAGGGCGGTTTTCTCATTGTAGCCGCTTGATATGAGGACCTTCATATCAGGCGCTATGGCCCGTATCTCTCTGAAGAGCTGCTTTCCGTCCATGCCCGGCATCTGGATGTCAAGGATAACCAGTTGAATAGTGTCCTTTTTCTGCGTGAACATCTCAAACGCATCAAGCCCATTGACGGACAGAACCGGTTCATAGCCCATGTCGGTGATGACCTCAATGATAAGCTGGCCGACCTGTGGTTCGTCCTCGGCTATGAGGATGGTCTTTTTGAGACCTTTGTTCTCAGCCTGAGCAGTCATTGCGGCAGCCTCTGAAGTTCTCTCTACTGCTCTGGGAAGAAATATGTGAAGTTCAGTCCCCTTACCCTCCTGGCTATCGACAGACACGCAGCCGTCGTGATTCTGTATGATACCTGCGACAGCAGAGAGTCCCAGTCCCCTTCCCATAAACTTGGTTGTAAAAAAAGGATCGAAGATCTTCTCTTTTATGTTTGAGTGTATGCCATGGCCTGTGTCCGAAACGCCTATATAGACATAGTCTCCTGCCGGATGACTGTGCTTCAAAGCGCATTCCCAACTGACCTTGCCCTTTATATTGGCTGTGCGGACCGTCAGCCTTCCTCCTTTTTCCTCCATGGCCTCGAACGCGTTTGTAAAGAGATTGACGAGAGTCTGGTCTATCTGCCTGGGGTCCGCATAAACCGGCCACAGGTCTTCGGCAAGGTCAAGGGCAACGTCAGCTTTTCTGAACTTCCCTGTATGGGTCATATTCATGACCTTGCGTATAAGGTCGTTCAGTGAGAGGACCTGAAGCTCATATTTCCCGCCCTTTGCATATGCCAGGAGCTGCCTGACGAGATTTGCCATCCTGTCGGACGACTTGACGATATTATCTATCAGCACCTCTTCTTTTCTGTCAGGCCTGAGCCTGATCCTGAGCAGCTCGGCATTTCCCAAAACACCCATCAGCAGATTGTTAAAGTCATGTGCTATGCCGCCTGCGAGTGTTGAAATAGACTGGTCCTTCTGCTCCACAAAGAGGCGCTCCTCAAGCTTTTTCTGTTCTTTTTCCTTCATGATCTGATCAGTTATATCCCTGTTTATCTCGATGACATACATCACCTCACCCTTTTCGTCGAATATAGGTGAGGCAAGAAGGTCATAGGTAGCCTCGGTCCCATCCTGCTTAAAATGATTATGAGCAACAGCCACCGGCTTCTTTGTCCTTAAGACCTCCTTCAGCGGGCAGGGGTGGTCTTCTCCCCTGCACGGCTCGTCTCTGTGGTGGGAAATCCGGAAGCAGAAGATCCTCTCCGGTATGGGCCCATCTCCGAAATGCTCTTCTTTTGCAACCCTGTTCATCGCAATGACGCGGTAATCATGGTCGATTACCATGACTGACTCGGCAACGCCGTCCAGCACTGACTGCACAAAGGCGTTGGCAGACTTCAGCTCCTTTTCCCTGCTGTCTATAGCCCTGCTCATTTTGTTGAACTCTTCGGCTAACTGTCCTATCTCGTCGGCGGCTTCAATTGAGACGGTCTTCTTGAGGTCTCCGCTTTTGTATGCGGTGGCTGCGCTGTGGAGCTTTATAACGGGATTTATCACAAGACGCTGGATAACAGCGCTGATAGCTATAATCGCTATAAATGTTATAAAAAGCGCGATGGCTATATGGCCGATTAGGAACTTGATCATGGCCTGATGTATGTAAGATGATGAAAGGGTCAGTCTCGCATATCCGATGGTGGCCTTCGGAAGGCTTACTGCAGGTCTGTAAATGATAGGCGCATAGAAGTCGAATTGAGCCTGCTTTTTGATGAAGAATCTTTCGTCGCTTTTTTTGAAATGCTCCATGGCCTCGCGATCAGGCCATTCATTTATTTTTTCAACCGGAAACGCATCTATCGACTGCCAGAGCGGGGAATAGATCTGGACAAGCTCCACGTCCGCTGCCTTGACAACGTGAGCGGCCTTATTGATGAGGTCAAGGTCCGAGCCGGCAAGCCCTTCCTCGGAGGCGCGGGCAAGGGAATGTATCAGGGCCGTACCCCTTGCCGTGAGCTCCCTTTCCATATTATGCCGATGCTCAGAGATGAACAGATACGTGCTTACAGCGCTGATAACGACGACAATAAGAGAGACAAACAAAGAGACCTTTGTCTTTAGGGAGATGCTCATTTTACATCCATAAGCGGTACCACTCCGTATGAGCTGATAAGGCCCTGACCCTCTTTGCTGAGAACGTAGTCGATAAACTTCTTCAGCTCCTTTCCCGGGTTTTTCGATATGAGCAGATAGAGGGGTCTGCGAAAGGGGTATCTGCCTGAGGCGATATTTTCCTTTGTCGGATAGATCCCGTTAACCTTAAGGATCTTTACGTCCCTCTTGCGGCTGCTGGACACCCCGCTTGTAGCAAAGCCAGCAGGCACGTCTTCAACCATCTGCTCGACCAGGGCGGTCGAGGCAAGATATACCAGGGATGACGCCTTTAACGGACTTTGATTTTTCAGCACCAGATCCTTCAGGGATCCTTCCACCCCGCTGAGGCCTTTGGGCTGCCTTGAGATGAAGACCTTTATCGGCTCATTAGGTCCGTTAAGCTCTTTCCAGCTCGTTATCCTGCCTGAGTAAATATTTGTGATACTGTCCAGCGAAATATTGTCAAGAGGGTTTGATTTATGCGCTATGAAGACCAGAGCGTCCCAGGCAACCCTGATGAATTCAGTATCATCGTAGTCTCCCGGCTTTCTTCCCCTGCATGAGGCTGCAAAGTCCACCTTTCCGCTATGCAGGTCCTCCATTCCCATGACAGTCCCTCCGCCACGGATGAACATTTTGACCCCGGTCTTTTTCTCGTATTCTTTTGCGAGGTCCTTGAGATAGCCCAGGTTGCTTACTGAGCAGCCGCTGCCTGAAAGCTGCGGTGAAGATGCAGCAAAAATATCTGTGCAGAGCATAAAGATAATAAGAAGAATCAGAAATGGACCGGCGATATGTCTTTTCTTCATGTCAACCCTCCTGCATGATGCCCTAAGAAACCATGCACACGCTTTATATTTTAAAAGTATCATTTTTTTCGGACTATGTGAAGCAGTTTGATCTGGCTCCACATATAAGTAACTGCTTATGTCTTTATTGTTAACGCTGTTCATATTCTAAACGCCCCATCTCTTTTTTTAAACTTCGCAGGGCAAGGATCATAAAACACCTATTTATTAGGCTATTAGAGCGAATTCTCGGTCCATATATAACGCTATACATTCCTTCTCCTGCCGTTCACATTATGAACGCTTCATCATGCGTCTTTGGTTTAATTTAGTAAATTCAATGAGTTACATGCTGGCATCCTGCATGCTCTACAAGTAGATGAATGATTTCAAGAAGCGGAGGTAATAAATGAAAAGGAATCTGTTGTTTGTGACTTATCAGGACAGTGATTTTGACGAGGGTCTCGCCTATGCCCTGGACCTTGCAAAGATGACAGACAAGGGCATGGCTGTACTGCTGGTGAACAACAAGAGGTTTTCGGAAAAGCTCGAGGACATCATGTCGGCTGTTGCCTTTGCTGAGGCAGACGAGCCTGAAAAGGCGCGGGAGATCATGAAGGCCGGGGAAGCAGGCGATGATATGTCCAGTATCATCGCGCAGAAATGCAGAACTTCCGGAATAGCGGCTGCCGTTCATACGGCCTTTCGGGACGCCACAACATCTCTGAATGATTTTCTGAAGCACAACAGCAGCATAGACATGGTGCTGCTGAGCCCGAACATCACCGACAACGGCAAGATATCATCCCGGGAACTTAGAAGGTTGGTAAGGACGGCATCCAGGCCCGTCGTCACGATGTCTAAGCAGCCGCATACAGTCTAAATAATAATAGGAGGAATTGGATGTATCTGTATTTACCGGTAGCACTAACAAGCATCAACGTCCTGATCCCTGTGGGCCTCGGACTTGCAGTGGGTCTATTATCAGGGCTCTTCGGAGTAGGAGGCGGTTTCCTCATGACCCCGCTTCTGATCATGTTCGGCATACCCTCGACAGTGGCTGCGGCAACTGACTCCAACCAGATAGTGGCTGCGTCTACGTCAGGGACATACGCGCACTGGAAGGTGGGCAATGTAGATTTCAAGATGGGCCTTCATCTGCTCATCGGCGGTTTCATCGGAGGTCTTTTCGGCGTGCAGGCCATAAAGGTCCTTAATGCGATGGGCAACGCCGACTTTGTCATCAAGATGACCTATGTGCTCATGCTGGGCATCGTCGGCACCTATATGTTTATCGAGAGCCTCAGCAGCATGAGGAAAAAGAAGGTACAGGAAGAAAAAGTGCAGGAAAGAGAGTCCGGCTTCTCAAGATTTCTGAAGACCCTTCCTTTCCAGACAGAGTATGTAAAATCAGGCGTGACACATTCCATGCTTCTGCCTCTGATCTTCGGCGGTTTTGTGGGCGTGCTGGCAGCTATCATGGGAGTCGGCGGCGGGTTTCTGATGGTGCCTGTTATGGTGTATATACTCAGGATGCCTATGCATGTAGTGGTGGGTACAAGCCTCTTTCAGATCCTTTTCAACTGCATAGAAGTCACCTTTTTGCAGGCTTATACAAACCATAACGTGGACTTTATTCTTGCTGTTCTGCTCCTGCTGGGCTCGACCATCGGCGCCCAGATCGGCGCGGTGTTCGGAAGAAAACTCAAGGGAGAACAGCTCAAGATCATACTCGCAGTGATCGTGCTGGTGGTAACTGTGAAGATCGTCTTCGAACTCACACTAAGCCCTTCATTACTTTTAGCACAGGCAGGAGGACACTAAGATGAGACGTTACAAATATCAGATTTCAAATTGCAAAACGGCCTTCATTATCACGGTCTTGCTCGGCATATTTGCGACGGCGCATACAGCCTCCGCAACTCTGACGGCAAAGGCAAACCATGACCATATAGAGGTGAATTTCTTTTATCACGGCAGCACAGTGAGCGTCAGCGGCATAACGGATCCCGGAACCGAGCTCATAATAAAGATAGCCTCTCCGGAAGGCCACGAGAGCCTGAAGCAGAAGGGAAAGGTCGGAGGCATCCTCTGGATGAACGTCGGCACCCTGAAGTTTGAGCATGTCCCGAACCTGTATTCTATTCACAGCACAAGGAAGCTCGAGGAGATGCTCGAGCAGAAGGAACTCGACAGGTTCGTTATCGGCCTTCCTGCGCTTAACAGGCATGCAGAGTTGAATCCCTCTTCCGGCGAAGATGAAAAAACTAAGTGGTTCGGAGAGTTCGTCAAATACAAGGAATCGTCAAAACTCTATGCCTCTTCATCCGGCAGGATCGAGATGAAGGAGAAAGACGGGAAGCAGTCTTATTACATCAATACTGAATGGCCCTATCAGGCTCCCCCCGGGGACTACCTGGTGACCGTCTATGCAGTTAAAAACGGGAAAGTCGTCGAGACTGCTGAGGCGAAGGTGAACGTCGAGCAGGTCGGATTGGTTAAGACCCTTGCGGGCATGGCAAAGAACAACGCCGTCCTGTACGGTCTTATCTCCATAATCTCGGCCCTTGGAGCCGGTTTCGGGGTCGGCCTGGTATTCAAAAAAGGCGGAGGTGCCCATTAATCATGTATGAAACACTGGTAGTCGGCTTTGATGATTCCCTGTCGAGCAAGGCAGCCCTCATCGAGGCCTCAAATCGCGTAAAAAAGCACGGCGGAAAGGTGATCCTCGTACATGCCGTATATTTCGATACAGAGGAATTCGGGATTGCGCCGGAGCAGCTCGAAAAAAGACTGAAGATCGGGGAAAAGGTATGCGTTCAGTCAAAGGCGATGGTCTCCTCCGAGTTCGGCATAGAGATTCAGTCGCTTCTGTGCGAGGGCGATCCGCCGAATGTCCTCCTTGATATAGCAGAGTCGAAAAAGGCCGATCTTATCGTTCTCGGCACCTATGGAAGAAAAGGACTTAACAGGCTTCTGATGGGCAGCGTAACCTCACGGGTCATTTCGGATGCGCCCATGGACGTGCTTGTGGTGAAAAAGCCCTGTACCGCATGCACCGGCGAGTACCGGTCGGTTCTTGTCCCGTTTGACGGGTCTGACTTCAGCAAGAGGGCTCTGAACAGGGCCTGTCAGATTGCAAAAATGGACGGCAGCACAGTGACCGTTCTTTATGTCATACCCCGCTATGAAGAGATGATCGACTTCTTCAGGACAGATTCCATAAGAAACAGTCTCTTTCAGGAGGCGTCAAAGATCATAGGCACTGCCGGGGCCTTTGCAGCCCTGCAGGGAATTACTGTGAAGACAGAGATAGAAGAAGGATATACATCAGACAAGATAGTCGATATGGCAAGAAGTAAGAACCATGACCTGATCGTTATGGGAAGTCACGGGTACAGGGGCGTCAACAAGGCGATAATAGGAAGCACTGCTGAACGCGTCATACTGGACGCTGCCTGTCCCATACTTGTAGTGAGGTGAAGGAGATGAGAGGATACAGAAAGGTATTGATAGCGGTTAAAGGCTCAAAGGAGGTTCTCACTGAAGGTCTGAGACTTGCGAGCGATGAGAGATGCTGGGTAACAGTCGTAAAGGTTATACCTCCGAATGAAGGAGACCTGAACCTCACAGGAGTAAAAAATATTGAGGATGTACTGGACAGCGACGGCCATAAGGCCATATCGGACCTTTATGACACGGCCAGGTCTGAAGGAGCACTCATTAAGGCAAGGCTGGAGCAGGGCGGGGCCCATAAAAAAATCATAGAGGTCGCCGAAGAAGAACGCTGCGATATAATTATCATGGGCGCCAAGAGGCGGACCTGGATGAGGAAGATCTTCGGCGACAATGTTGTGGAAAAAGTGATACGTCAGGCCCCCTGTCCCGTACTGGTGGTAGGGTCGTAAGATAACAATCCAGGCCTTCAGCCATAGCTTTTCCCTCCTCTATTGATTACAATATAATCGTAAATCATAAATAACAGTGAACGATTTTAAAACACCATTAAGGAGGAGAAGAAGATGACTATTTTCGACATCATAAGGAATGCGATGCTGGCAGGCTTCGGGGTACAGGAAAAGGTTAAGGAATTCGTGGATGAGCTTGTGAAAAAGGGCGAGCTCAGCGAGTCACAGGGCGCAAAGCTCGTAAAGGACTGGTCTGAAAAGGTTGAGAAAAACACTGAAGACATCGGCAAGAATATCAATGAGATAATGGCAAAGACGATAGAGAAGATGATCCTTTCGAGCAAGGCCGACATCGAAAAGCTCAACGAGAAGATCGATGCTCTTACTGCACGCGTAGCAAAGATGGAAGAGCCGAAGGGATAGGGCTGGAAAGGCCTTTAGATGCCTTTTACCTTCCTCAGCTTCAGAAGGACATACAGAAATGTAAACAGGGTCAGGCAGATCGTCAATGTGCTGCTGAAGTACGGTTTCGGCAAGATCGTCGATCAGCTTCACCTCAACAGGTTCGTCCCTTTCAGAAAGAGGCTTAAGACCTTCGGGCAGTGGCCCCCTCTTAAGAGCCCTACAGCTCCTGAAAAGCTGAGGATGGCCTTTGCCGAACTCGGCCCGAGTTTCATAAAGCTTGCGCAGCTGCTCTCTACGCGGCCCGACCTGGTCACAAAGCCCTTTGCCGACGAGTTCAAGAAGCTTCAGGACGAGGTCCCGCCTTTTCCTACTGAAGAGGCGATCAGGATCATTGAGTCTGAATTCCATCTGCCGCCGGATCAGATATTTTCCTCTCTGGATCGGAAACCTGTTGCCGCCGCCTCGATAGCCCAGGTTTATACGGGTAAACTCCTCGATGGAAGCGATGTCATCATAAAGGTCCAGAGGCCCGGTATCAAGGACCAGATAGAGACCGACATCAACATCCTTACCATAGCAGGGCAGCTCATGGAAAAGTATATTCCGGAGAGCGTTTTTTTTAACCCCAGCGGCATCGTTGAGGAGTTTTCGAGGACCGTAAGAAAAGAGCTCGATTTCACCGAGGAGGCGAGGAACTGCATCCGTTTCAGGCGAAACTTTGAGGGTAACCCTGATGTCAGCATTCCGAAGATATTCAGCGAATTCACCACAGACAGGATCCTTGTGATGGAAAAGATCGAGGGGGTGAGGATAGATGATATCGAGGGCATCAAACGGCTTGGACTCGACCCGAAGAGACTTGCAAGGATAGGGGTCGACGCATATTTCAAGCAGGTGCTTGATGACGGTTTTTTCCATGCTGACCCGCACGCAGGCAACATATTTGCCATGCCTGACGGCAGGGTGGGTTTTATGGATTTCGGGATCGTCGGGAGGGTCACCCCGGAATTGCGGGAAACGATGGCCAATACGTTCCTTGCCCTTATACACAAGGATTTCGACAAGCTCATTGAGCAGTATGTCGAGCTCGGCCTTGTGCCGGAGCATGTTGACCTCGAACGGTTCAGGAAGGAGTTCAGGTCCGATCTCACCGATTTTCTCGAACCGCTCTACGGCCTGACTCTGAAGGAGCTCAACTTCGCGGAATATATGGATACCGTAACCCACCTGGCTATTAAACATAAGCTGAAAGTCCCTGCAGATCTGATCCTTGTAAATAAGGCGATGCTTATCCTCGAGAACCTCGGCAGGGAGATTGACCCTAACTTTGATTTTATCGCAGCCGCGGAGCCTTATGCGTCAAAGCTCATCAAGGAGAGGATCAGGCCCTCCAGGCTTTACGAGCGCGCCAGGAAGAACTTTATGGATGTCAGCGATTTCTTCGTTTTATTTCCCAAGCAGGTTCAGCTCATCATACGCAAGATACTGAAGGACGATGTCCACGTCAAGATGACCCATATCGGAATGGACAGATTCATCCGGGACATGGACCGGTCGAGCAACAGGATCGCCTTCAGCATGATCATAAGCGCCATACTTCTGAGCTCAGCCATCATGCATGCTACCGGGGCAGGCCCGACAGTAACTGTCTTTGGTAGTTCCATCTCCATCCTCGGCCTCTCCGCCTTCGGGTTTGCGTTTCTGCTCGGCATATGGCTTATCATCTCGATCATACGCTCAGGAAGATTGTAGCCGGCGCCTCCCAGCAAAGTTGATGGTGGCTTCTGAGTTATTTTCTTTGTTGCAATAAGAAGAAACGCTTTATATAATGTTTGCCATGGGGATTACAAAGTACTGTCTCTGCTGCGGAGAGGATGTTCCTTGCAGTACCGTTGTGAGAAATGAACAGCAGGAGATCACCTGCGCCTATTGCGGTTTTACCCTTGATGTGCTGAAGGTCCGGGATTCCGGCCATGCGCAGGAAAAGGGCTATGCACTT
>JACRHE010000012.1 GCA_016217695.1 Nitrospirota bacterium
ATTCCGATCGGATTGGGAGGCATCTTCGTCCTGCTTTTATATTATCTTTCTGTCTGGTTCATTGCAGGCAGAGGACCTTCAAAAGGTACTATAGTTGTCCTGTATGAGCCTCCAGACAACATGTCACCTGCTACCATGCGGTATATCCGGAAGATGGGATTCGACGACAGGTGTTTTACCTCCGCCCTGCTCAATATTGCAGCTAAGGGACATGTGAGGATTTCGGAGAAGGAGGGTGATTATGTCATTACCAGAAGCGCAGGCAGACTCCCGCTGTCAAAAGACGAGGAGAAGGTGCTGGATCATCTGCTCCATAAAACACAGGAACTGAGGCTTGAGACAGAGGGCAGCTCAGTCGCCTCAGCTGTCACTGCGCTTACTGAGCATCTCAGGACGGCCTACGAAAAAAGGTTCTTTATCGGCAACCTCAGGTATTTTGCAGCGGGGCTCATCCTCTCTGCATTAGTGGTCGTTGCCAGCGGCCTCGGCAATCTCTCGGATATTCTTGATATGGCGATGTTCATAGCCTTTTCCGTTTATGCGACCATGATCAGCCCGCCTTTCATCGTATATTTGCTGGAGCTACTAAAGCGCTGGAAGTCGGCCTTGGCCCCGGGCGGCGCCAGGCAGCTTAGAGTTATAAAGGCGTCGGTTTTGACCCTGACTGCAGTGATCCCGGTTTCTTTTGTAGTAAAAGCCCTGTCATTTATGATAGATATGGCCACGCCGTATTCGATCTTTTTCCTCGCAGTCGCTGTTTACAT
Source organism: Nitrospirota bacterium (assembly GCA_016217695.1). Lineage (GTDB taxonomy): Bacteria > Nitrospirota > Thermodesulfovibrionia > Thermodesulfovibrionales > UBA6898. The sequence continues at coordinate 765 of JACRHE010000012.1, forward strand.
CAATTATGTCTTTTATCAGCTTTTGAAGGCGCCGACCCGTGCCGGCAGAGGTATTCAGGACGCGATCGAGGGCTTCAGAGAGTTTCTCATGATGACTGAAAAGGACAGGATGAACCTGTTTAACCCGCCTGAAAAGACACCTGAGCTCTTTGAAAAATACCTTCCTTATGCTTTAGCCCTGGATGTTGAGCAGGAGTGGTCCGAACAGTTCTCCGGTGTTTTGGCCGGAGCAGCCCTCGGCGAGCCCGGAAGCTCTGCGGCCTTATGGAAGACGCAGATGACCGGGTTGATGGATTCCCTTTTTGCCCGTGAGAAGAAGGGAAACAGCCGGTGATCTTAGGAAATTTAGAAAGCGACGGTTGATATGTCGCCTTTCCTGTGATACTATCTGATGCAGAAATGAAGAGGCATAATGCAGATGACGGAATCCTTGATACGGTCATTGCAATAGCAAAGTCCGCCTACCGTGTTGATGACATCCCGAGGATCAAGCACGTAAAGAACGATCTGCTGAGACTTTTCGCCGGCGACTACGCTGATTATCAGGGATGCGACACCTTTTATCATGATCTGGAACATACGATTCAGGTCATAAATCCCTTTGCACAGATTATCGATGGTTGGAACAAGTCCGGAAAACAACCAGCCATCTCTTCCAGGAATTTTGAGCTCGGTCTTGTCGCAGTCATGCTTCATGATACAGGTTATATTAAACTCACCGGAGACAATGACGGTACAGGAGGTAAATATACGTTTGTCCATATTGAGAGAAGCATCTCCTTTGCTCGCGCATATCTTTCGGCCAGCGGATTTGCCCAGGAGGAGATTACTTCAGTCTGCAATATGATCCGGTGCACCGGGGTTGATGACAGGGCGGACATTATTGCCTTTTCTTCTGAAGAGGAGAGGATCTGCGGATATGCCCTTGCAACAGCAGACTTCATAGGACAGATGGCAGCGAAGAACTATATTTCGAAGCTCCCCCACCTTTACCAGGAGTTCAGGGAAGGATACGAATATGAAGGGCTTGAGAAACTGCGGGAAAAGGGCTCCTTTATCTTCGAGAGTGCCGAGGCCCTCATGCAAAATACTCCATTCTTTTATGACACCGTGGTGCAGAGCAAGTTCAGGGAGATGGGTTACCTTGGCGAGTACATCAAATATCACATGCCTGACAAAGAAGATTATTACACTACTGCAATCGAGAATAACCTCGCGAGGTTGAGATCTCAGCTTGCTAAGAAAAAAGCGGACTGAGCCTATTCCGTCATTATCTTATTGGAAAGTTCGTCGGTATCTCCATGAACTATGGGAAAGTGTTTTGCCAGTAAATCTCCGGCCCCTTTGATCGCCGTGCAGAGTGCCTCGCCTGCCCGATTGTCCTTTACCCCCTGCGAGACTGTCTGTGCAAAACCGTTTAAGGTCTCCTGATCGATCTTCTCATAGATGCCCTTGTCGGCCAGCACCCACACTTTTCTTTCCAGCAGAGAAAGGAAGAAAAGGACCCCGGTATTTGCCTTTGTCTTGTATAACCCTTTTTCGAAAAATGCCCTGACTGCACGCTGTCTGACAGCCTCTTCTTTTCTGATACGGCCGATGAAGGATATTTTTAATTTTGGAATCAGCGTGAAGAGCATTTTGAAAGGAAAGAACAGCAGGATGCAGAGAGGAATGAAAAAGGTGATCGACGCGTCGAACAACATCTCCGCAAGCGCAAAGGCAGCCAGCGCCGAGAGAAATATGCCGCCGAGCATTGTTGCCTCACGGTATTCATCACTGCTGTCAACTATCATGACGGCAACTTCGCCGATGGTGCAGCATTCAACTGCGTGGACGGTTTTTTCGATCTTGTTTTTTTCATCTTCTGTAAAGAAAGCAGTTGATTTCTTCATTACGCCTCCTCAGTTAGTCAGACTAC
>JACRHE010000110.1 GCA_016217695.1 Nitrospirota bacterium
CCTCCGGCAAGCATGCCGATGGATTCGAGCTTCTGGGCCTTGATTATCTCCTCCTCCATCTTTTTGCGTTCCGTGATGTCCCGTACGATATCTCTTGACCCTATTATCCTGTTACCGTCCATGATTGCTGATGAATTCACCTCGACATCTATCAGCCGTCCGTCTTTTGTCCTGATCTTTCCTATAAACTTCTCATACGACCCTGTTTCCTTCAGTTTCCTGAACTCGGCCTCTGACCGTGGGATCTGTTCCTCAGGGATAACGTCGAGGATATTCATGGTGAGGAGTTCTTCTTTGGAATGTCCAAGCATCTCTATTGCTTTTTTGTTAACATCGATATAATTCAGGCCGGAATCGACAATGAAAATGGCATCATTTGCATTTTCGAAAAGGTCCCGGTATCTCTGTTCTGAATGCCTGAGAGTCTCCTCCATATTTTTCCGGTCCGTGATATCGCGGACAACAGCCAGGATATGGTCATTGCCTGCTGTAACAACCCTTTTTAGATTCACTTCGACCCAGAAGCGCTTTCCCTCCCTTGATCTGGCTATCCATTCAAAGAGCTGGGGTTTTGTCCTTGCAGCATCCATGATCCAGCTGAGGGTTACCTTCTGCGGCTCTCCTGCGCTCAGGTCCTCTATCGTGAGCTTTGTTATCTCTTCCGGGGGATAGCCGAACATCTCCAGCGTCTTTCGGTTTGCATCAATTATTGTCCCTGTCTCCAGGTTGAGCACGAGGATTGCATCGTTGACCTGGTGGTAGATCATGCGGTAGTTCAGGGCTGAAAAGGTATCTTTTTCGCAGTCCTTCCCCGCAAATGCCGATGCTGCCTCAAGCCTGGCAATCTGTTTGCGGAGGTCTTTCAGTTCTTTATCGTGATCCGGGGCTTTGTCTTTCTGTTTCATCCAACCGCTCGCGCAATAGGTTCTTATGCAATAAAATTAACACTAACAGGTATATTTTACAACAGTTTCTTCACTTGATCACGCTGATAAAAATGCCTGTCCTTATGATGCAGATCATGGTCCTCTCCTCTTACTGCATGATATAAAAGAGCATGAATATAACGAACTACAGAAGGGTCACCCAGATCGCTTTCATTCTGCTGATCTTCCTCATGCCGGTCCTGAACATCTTCCGGTATGACACGGCAGCAAGAGAGCTGATTATCTTTGGACAGGTCTGGAGCCTCGGTCTGAAAGAGGCATTCTATGCTGACCACGGCATGCACGCAGCCGGCCACATTGCACTGCAGTTTTTTTTAAAGGCAATCCTGCCCTGGCTTGTGGTCCTGGCCATCTTTCCTCTTCTGGGATTCCTGACAGGAAGGCTCTTCTGCGGCTGGTTCTGTCCCGAAGGCACGCTCTTTGAACTTGCTGACCGCCTCACCCTTAAACTACTTGGCAGGAGAAGCCTCTTTGTAAAGCGGCCGAATGATCCTGAGGTTTCTGGTGACAGGAAACTCCTGTATATATTCTTATCCCTTATGAGTATGGTGGTTCTGCCGCTTCTGGGAGGCATTGCCCTCACCGGCTATCTGGTCGCCCCAGAGACGATCTGGAACCAGATCATAACCTGGAATTTTACCTTCGGCGTAAAGGCAGGTGTCATCGGCGTTTCGATCTATATGCTGGTCACCTCGATCCTGGTGCGCCATTCGCTCTGCAAGTACATATGCGCTGCCGGCCTTATGCAGATGCTCTTCGGGTGGATAAGCCCGGTCTCCCTCCGCCTGAAGATGGATACGGCGAGGGCTGACGCATGCACGAACTGCAGGGGGTGCGACAGGGCCTGTTTCATGAATGTGCTGCCCAGGAAGAACAAGCGGGACATATCCTGCGTTAATTGCGGCGCCTGCATCGATGCCTGTAACAGGGAACTGGGAAAGGGCAACGGCCTCTTTCATTACAGTGCCGGGGAAGAGTGTCTGCAGTTAGAAGAGGATTTCAAGCAGTTTAAGACGATCTCCCTCCGGTCTTCTTGATATTCTGCAGGCCTTCTGCTACCTTTACCTGTATGGCTTATCAGGTGAATGCGCATGCATAGCGTTTTAGGCAAGTGGACCATGGAGGGGCTGGAGAGAATCACAGCTGAAGCGTCCCGCATAACCGATGCCGGCCTGCGCATAGAATTCCTTTCTGAGCAATTCCTGGGCACCGGCTATGCCGAATCAACTCTCATTGGGAATGCAGAGGAAGCCGAGACCCTGGTGTTGAACCTGAAGGAGGTGGACTGCTTCACATTCATCGACTATGTCGAGGCAATGAGGCTTTCTGTTTCTTTCCCGGAATTTACCGAGAACCTGAAAAAGGTGAGATACACCGGCGGGCATGTTGCATTTGAAAGCAGGCACCACTTTTTTACGGACTGGCCGGAATCCCGGTCCGGGAATATCGATGACGTAACATCTATGCTCGGCGGGGAAAGGGCCGTAACGGTTGTCAGGACTCTCAACAGACGGCGCGATGGCTCGTCTTTTGTGCCTGGCATTTCCCCGAAACAGCGCGAGATTACATATATACCGGGCAATTGTATTGACGCGCAGATACTTGAGAAGATGGAGACAGGCGATTATGCCGGGATATATTCTGAACTGGACGGACTTGATGTTTCACATGTAGGCATCATCATAAAAAGAGACGACTCGGTTTTTCTCAGGCATGCCTCATCGTCGGCTGATAAGAGAAGGGTCGTTGACGAGGATCTTCTCACGTATTTATCCGGCAAGCCCGGTTTTGTAATCTTGAGGCCAAAGGGTTAAGAGCTGAAGTCGATTGATGTAATTGTGGAAGTTGACCGTGCAGGCAAATCTCAAAGCCTTTCAATGCGATGAGATTTGACAATGGCATGGGTTCGGGTAAGCATGCGTTTTTTGGAAATGATGTACTGCTCGTTGCTCTCAGTTGTGGCTTCCGATGCCTTTAGGGCTCGCTGCGAAAGGCTTTTCGGTCCGCCTGCACGGTCCCGCATGAGATTTTACTTCAACAGCATAATTGGAATAATATTTCATGGGTATGCCGAAAAAAGCTTTTCGTCAGTACTGCGTGCCTTATATAATTTTGCATTGTGTGCTCTGATCAAGTCGCGGGATAGTCCAATAACTGGCGCTTACGAAAAGTTTTTGAGGCAGTGGCCGTGAAATAACCTTCATGAATAAAAGGGTTCAGGTTTTTGATTGTTTCAGCCCGGCGATGTCTTCACGCATATGCCAGAGAAGGAAGAGGCCCGGCAGGGCGGTCAGGGCAGTTATGAAGAAAAAGGTTCCCCACCCTGTCAGTTCAACAACATATCCTGACGTGGGTGATATAAAGACGCGTCCCAGGGCTGCAAGTGATGAGAGCAGTGCAAACTGAGTTGCGCTGTAACGGTGATCGCAGAGCGCCATCAGCAGAGAGACAAAGGCAGCGGTGCCCATCCCTCCTGTCAGATTCTCGAAGGCAACGGCAAAGATCATGACAGGATAGCTCTTGCCTGTCCAGGCCAGGAGGATAAACGATAGGTTTGAAGCAGCCTGAAGCAGGCCGAAGGCCATGAGAGAGCGGAAGAGGCCGAGGCGGACCATCATTGTCCCACCGAAAGCAGCTCCTATGATAAGGGATACAAGGCCGAGTCCCTTATTGACTGTGCCGACATCAGTTGGCGTGAAACCCACTCCCCTGATTAAGAACGCTGTCGTCATGGTTCCTGCGTAGGCATCTCCCAGCTTATAAAGAACGATCAGGAAAAGCAGGCTGAAAGCAGCAGGCCTGGAGAAGAAGTTCCTGAGCGGCCCCCATACCGCTTCCTGCAGAGTCTCAGGATGCTTTATGCTGTCTTCAGGCTCAGGCCCCCAAAGGGTAGTCAGGATCCCAACGATCATGAGACCTGCCATGATGATATAGGTATCCTGCCACCCAATCCGGTCTGAAAGGATAAGGGCAATGGCTCCGGAGACGAGCATCGCTATCCGGTACCCCGTGACAAAGACCGCTGCGCCGACACCCCGCTCTGTTTCGCGAAGTACATCTGTCCTGTAGGCATCGACAACAATATCCTGGGACGCGGAGGTGAAGGCGACTATCAGGGCAAGGATTGCGAGGGACAGGGGCGCCGTATTCGGCGAACTGAATCCCATGGCCGCGATCCCTGCCACAAGGCATACCTGAGCAATAATTATCCAGCCGCGCCGTCTTCCGAGCCAGGGCGGCACAAAGCGGTCCATAAAGGGTGACCAGAGGAATTTCAGGGTATAGGGCAGGCCGACGAGGGAAAAGATGCCTATGGTACGGAGGTCGACTCCTGCAACGGTCATCCATGCCTGAAGGGTGCTGCCTGTAAGGGAAAGCGGCAGACCCGAGGAAAACCCGATAAGCAGCATCACCGCAATGCGGCGGCTTCTGAACACATCAAGGTAGGGCGACAGACGAGAGCGCATAGGCAATCATTATATAGCAGCCTGTCAGTGGCAGGCAACAGTATGAAGTGACCCAGTGCCATTCCACTTGCATCGAAAAATCTATTGTGTTGTTAAGACTTCCCCTTCTTTATTGCCTCTTTTATAATATTTTCAAATTCTCTGAAACCTACGAGGATATAGTCGTCAAGCCAGGCAAGGAGTTTGCCGATAAGAAAGCTGATCCAGATATTCGTGTCAATTACTGCCTTCACTTGTATCTTGCAGTCCTGACTTTTTCGACCTCTTTTGTAATCTCCTCGTATGAAATGGGAATGTCTTTCTTTGCTGAAAGCAATCTCTTGAAGCGATTATTTAAGGTCAAACTGTTGAGGTAGCGGGCAAGGTCTTCTTTTTCTCGACTGGAAAACTGAGAAATCAAGCCCTTGACCTGTTCAATATCCATTTTTATCGTTGCCCGCATATTATTTTCCTCCTATATTGTAGTTCAGGTGGTGCACTTGAAGTAAAATGTACCTAATGATGGAAATACGATTGTGTCTAATCGGGAAATATCTCGGCTTGCCAGTGCATCCTCAAGCAGGCGATCAGCGCCTTCTTTATATCCTTTGCAGTAGCCCGAGAACTGCTGCCAAATGCCACCCCAACCGAAGTGAGCGAACTCGTAATAATCACCACCTTGAACAAATAGACCTTTATATTCATCCGGCCACGGCAATGTGTCTGAGTTATTCATAATGGAACTCCGGTACAACAATGAGTTAAGCGGGTTCCCCGCTTGAACGTTTCGGAAATATGGGTTTGGGGTCAGACTTGCCTATTGACATTCCCGCCGATTAAATAAAAACACTGCTCCATATCACCTTCCAACTCCGCCTTAAACTTAATATATCTCGTTATCACTGCAGGGTCCTTTCTCAGATACCCGGATATTTCCGTTCCCTTATAGCCATATTCTTTAGCAGTTAGACTGAAGAGCTTTCTTGCCAGGGCAACCTCACGCTCTTTCCCCTTGCGTCTCATCTGTTCAACCGTCACCCCCTGATATCTGCTAATCCCTGCTGCAATCTCATCTAAAGAATACGCCCTCTGTCTCTTCGTACGCTCCAGCGTCAGATCACATTGTGCCTTGACTTCATCTACAAACCTCTCATCGCCAACTATCCTCTGCTCGACGCTTTGATAGATGTCTTCCTTCTTGACTGCAATGCCGTCGCCCATAAATGCCCGATAAAGCCTTCGAGCTGCATTAGTATCTTCAGAAAACATCCTGAGTACCGCTTCCCTGTCAACAAGTTCCACTCTTTTATCCCTTTTTGTATAGGACAAATGGCTGCTCCAGAGATAGTCCTCTGGCGTTTTGACGACCTTAGTCCTCACAGGGTTCAGATGGATATATTTGACGAGGCTCAGAAGATAGGCATCTTTGTCGCAAAGCAGGGCCTTGTAGCGTCCCTGAAAGAGATGGCCGACTGTCCTGTATTTCCTGTTGAAATGCATCGTATAGCGCTGGTTGATCCCCTGAAGAATCTTTGACAAGGGCACCTCTTTGGTCTCGACCAGCAGGTGCACATGATTGTTCATCAGTACATAGGCATGAAGGGTGTAATGATAGCGCTTCTTATAGTCGGTAAGGATATCGAGATAGACACGGTAATCATCAGCGTCCTTGAATATCTTTTGCCTCTGGTTTCCCCTGGCTATCACATGATAGAAGGCTCCCTCAAACTCTATCCTTGTCTTCCTTGCCACGCCAAAATATTATCTATTGATTTGCAGAATGTCAATAGGCAAGTCTGACCCCATGATTCTGTCACCTAAAATTCAGAGGATGTGTTATGAAAGCTATGATTTTTATTATTTACTTTATTTAACATGAATAATTCTAAAAGAAGGACAGATTTTTCGCAATCATTATCATTTCCTGCTATGAAGGTCTAACCCGCGCCTGACGCGCCGCTTTTGGCGCGTCGCTGTCGAGGCGCAGGTTATTATAGCTGAGCCGCATTACGTTTTAGCTGAACTAAAAATGCTGTCAGTCCTCATCTTTGTTAAATTCGCGTTTTAGAGTTGCAAGAACTTCTCCAAATGTTTCCTTTATGCGTCCTTTTGAAAAACGGACTTGATGAATGCCATGAATATTTGAGAATTCGTTTGTACTTTCTTCAAGTAGAATTATTGCGCGAGAAAATCCGAGCTTACCCTGAAATAATCCCAGTTCATGGATAACATTCTCTCTTGCGTGTAAATTTCCTTCGTCGTCTACATCTTCAGCGGTCATAACTATAACTGCAAATGAACTCTTTGATAACATATCGTCGAGAATATCACGAATAGTGTGCCCAGCTCTTGCTCCGACTTCATATGCTTCAATTCTGTAGCCATGTTTATCTTGAAGGTGATCCTTCAAGTCTCGCCATTGAAGATCTCTTCCGTGTCCAATAAAAATGATCGGTTTTATTGAGGAATGGCTTTGTTTCCCTGGGACAAAACAGGCTTGAGCATGTTTTGCGAAAACTTGATGTATCGCCTCGACGGTAGATCGCTGCGGTGCAGTAATGCTTACAGTTGTACAAGAATTCTCATAATGGAGATTTAAAGTTGTATCAAGCCCGTAGAAGCTCTTGTAGTAACTTGCTTGCCTGGGTTCTTTATTGTAATCGGCAAAAAACTCCGCCTCTGTGTCATGCTGCCACATCTCATCATTAAATCTCACTTCGTATGATGCTGACACTTTTTGTTTCTGCTTCTCATCTATCAAAGTCAGAAAAAGATTCCAGGCATCCACAATCACAGGCTGTGAGAACTTTGTGCTGCAGTAGTGTTTTTGTTTTTTCATAATACCTTCCGTTTTTGTATAACGCGCTGGTCACGCGCCGCCTTATGGCGCGTCGCTGTGGACCGGCATGTTGGAATCCTCGCATCAATCAATGCACGATTTTGTTACCTTTAAATTGTTATTTTGCAATTAATCCCTTCGGTGCTAAAAAGAAATCGACATCCTTAGATCTTTTTTTCCACAATTCGTGTTGTTTATTTCTTAAATGAACTTCTAATTTTACTGCTGCATCTATTACCTCTTGAACATCAATAACACCACCAAGAAGTATTCTACCGCCTCTGAATTGTGTAATTGAGTGTCCTAATATTAATTTCAATTTGCTGCCCGGACTTGAAGTATTGAATACAATTTCTTCTTTTTTCTGCGAGCCAAAAATCTCCACATCATGTTCTCTTTTATTACGCACCAATTTAATAACTGTCTTTTTAAGTTCACCTTTTCTACATTCGGCTGGATTATCAATTACCTTTTTTGCTTCCATGCCGATACTCGGAATTGATAAAAAATCTTCTATTTCATCAACAAGACAGCCTTGTTCTTTTGTGTCAGAAACCCACTCGATTGCTTTAACAGATGTATTCAAAAAAAATTGTTCTTCCATACGCGTAATCGTATATTCGTGGAATTCAATCTTTTCAGCATCAAGAGTGCGCTTACCTTGAAAAATTACTGCTTGTATCCAATATAAGCTACCCCCTACGGTTCTTTGTATTGCAGCGTCTTTTTCTGATTCTTTTTTAATAGTATCTAAATTAGACATATCCATAATTCGATTCCTTGTTAGAGAACGAGTCTGTATAAAAAGCACCTTTTCTACAGGTTCAACGCTGGCCATGAGCCGACCGGGCCACTGACGATTGAATGAAAACCAACAGCGGCTATTCCCGGTCGGCTCGATGGCGTGTGTGCCGGACATGGCACAGAACTTACGGGGTGAAAGTCCCCGTGCCAGGTAGAAGCAGAGCCGAAGGCAAGGAGAAGGGTAAGTGCGTTGTCGTGAGGCAATGTGCGGAGGTAGCCCAATCCGAAAGCGCGGAGCGA
>JACRHE010000109.1 GCA_016217695.1 Nitrospirota bacterium
GCAAAGCGGCTTGCACAGAAGGCCGATGTCCCGACCATCCCCGGCATCAGCGACGTCACGGACATTGCCCGGATCAGCAGATGGATGAAGGAAGAAGCGGTGAGTTTCCCCATCATGATAAAGGCTGCTGCAGGCGGAGGCGGCAAAGGCATGGTAAAGGTAGAGAGCGAGGAACAGATGGCACAGGCCTTTGCCCAGGCCCGGTCCGAGGCAAAAAAGTCCTTTGGAAATGAAACCGTGCTGGTCGAAAAATATATCGAACGCGGCAGGCATATAGAGGTCCAGATCATCGCGGATCAGCACGGCAATGTTCTGCATCTGTTCGAAAGGGAATGCACGATCCAGAGGCGCAATCAGAAGATTATCGAGGAGGCGCCCTCTCCGTCGCTGGATGAAGGTCTCCGCCGGGAGATCTGTTTTACCGCGACCCGCCTGATGCGCGAGATAGGCTATACAAGCGCAGGGACGGTGGAATTCATATTTGACTCATCCACACGGAAGTTCTACTTTCTTGAGGTCAATACCCGGCTGCAGGTGGAGCACGGGATTACCGAACTGATAACAGGCCTGGATATCGTCGGCATCATGATCGATGTGGCCCTGGGCAAGACATTGCCGTTTAAGCAGCCTGATATACATCCTAACCGGTGGGCGCTTGAAGTCCGCCTCAATGCAGAAGACCCCAAGACCTTCAGTCCGTCATTCGGACCTATCACCAGGCTTCAGGTGCCGATGGGTCCCAACGTGAGGGTTGCGTCAGGCGTTTATGAAGGCGGCGACATACCGCCGTATTATGATTCCCTGTTTATGCTGCTGATGACTGCAGGCGCCGACAGGAAGGACGCCATAAGGGTTATGGACCGCTCCCTCGGCAGAAACCTGCGGGTCGAAGGAGTAAAAACCCTTCAGCCGCTGCTTCTAAGCATCATCAGGCATCCGTCCTTTATAGAGGGAGATTTTTCGACCCGGTTTATCGAAGAGCATATGGATGAGCTCATATCCATGTTCAGGGAAAAAAGCAGCGAAGACGAGGTGCTGAAGATTGCGCGGTACGTCGCGGAGATAACAGCCCTCGGACCTCAGAAATGGATGTAAGGGCAGGCATGGGAAATATGATATTTGCAAAACCGGGAATGGCTGCAAAAGAGATAGTCGAAGCGGTGCGCTCCCTCGACGGCGTCTGCTTCACCTCAGCCGGCATGCGGGATGCAGGCCAGTCCGATTACAAGAACCGCCATCGCATATACGACCTTAAAACACTTGCCCCCTATTACGAAAAGATGGGGCTCTTCAGCGCAGAGTGCCACGGAGGCGCACGTTGGCATGTGGGTATCATGAACAGGAGAGAAAGCCCTTTTGAGGAGATCGCAATGCTGAGGGAACTCATGCCTAACGTCCTGTTACAGACCCTTATCAGGGAGACCAATCTCTTCGGCTACAGGCCCTACCCCAGAAATGTCATAGAGTATGTCGTTTCAAAGGTAGACATAGACGTCTGGAGATGTTTCTCCTTCCTCAATGACGTCAGGAACATGCGCGCGGTAGCGGAGGTGGTTATGAAAAGGGGAAGACTCTTCGAGCCAACCATCTCGTTTACAGTAGCTGACTGGGCCACAGACGGTTATTATCTCGGGGTTGTCCGGGATATTGTGGAGTTGTGCGCGGGAACCGGAGAGATAATCCTCTGCATAAAGGACATGGCAGGGGTAGGTGATACAAAGCGCATCAGGACCCTCATCGACGCAGTCAAGCAGAAGTACCCTGATCTGGTTATCCAGTATCACAGGCATATGACGGACGGGCTTGCAGTGCCTGCTATGCTTGCTGCTGCCCAGGCCGGCGCAAAGATTTTTGACGTGCAGGAGGATTCACTCGTCCGTTTTTACGGACATCCGCCGATACTCAGTCTGCAGGCATATTTTGAAGAGTCCGGCATACCTGTGCACCTCGACAGAAAAGAGGCTGAAGAGGCGGTCCAGAAGGTCCGGGAGTGGATAGGCCACTATGAATGGGCAGAATCCCCTTTCAAGGGATATGACCATACTGTAACACTCCATAAAATGCCTGGAGGCGCATTCCCGAGTTCCTTTGAACAGGCTGACAGGGGAGAGTTCCTCCACCTCATGCCCGCGATACTGAAGGCGATGTCACTTTTCAACAGGATCGTAAAGTATTTCGACGTCACTCCCGGCTCCCAGATCACGTGGGTCACATGCAGCGGCATTGTAAACAGGTATGCCAAGGAACGCGGAGATGCAGGTGTCAGACACATTACCGGCCTCCTTACAAAATTTGTTGAGGATAAGGCGCAGGACTTCGCCTCCATGAAGCAGGAGGAACAGGAAGAACTGCTTCTTCTCTTCAGGAATGCGCCGGGAGACTTCAAAAATCTCCTCCTCGGCAACTATGGCAGGCTTCCGGTCGGCTGGCCGGATGAATGGGTATATAAAAGCGCCTTTGGCGAGGAATGGGAAACCAGGATAAAGGAACGGAAGGAACTCTCACCACTGGAACTCCTTAAGGATGACGACACAGAACGACTGAAAAGGGACCTTACTGAGAGTATAGGCAGGGCTCCGACAGAGGAAGAATTCATCCTATTTATGATGCATCCAAAAGACGCAATCGAATATATTGAATCCAGGGAAAAATACGGGGAAGCTCCGCTTGTGCTGCCTACCGACGTCTGGAGAGAGGGACTGAAAAACCCCGGGGACAGGGTCGATTTTGAACTCTGGGGCAAACCCTATTCCATAGAGCTCGTCTCGATCGGTGCTGAGCACGAAGGGATCATCCATGTTGTAATGCGCGTAAATAACAAGACACGGGTCTATCCGGTTCAGACTCCAAGGGCAAAAAAGATCGAGATCAGGATGGCTAAAGGTCCCAATGATGTAGGCGCCCCTATCAGCGGTAATGTCTGGAGAATCGGGAACCCGGCAAGAGGCGTTCTCAGGGTTGATGACATTGTCCATAAAGGGGAAGAGATGGCCAACCTTGAGGCGATGAAGATGGAAAACGCGATCCTGGCCCCTTTTGACGCTCAGATCGTCGAAGTATGCGTTAAGCTCAATGATACGGTCCAGGAAGGCCAGCTGCTTTTCTTACTCGAAAAAATCCGGTAAAGCGCCTTTTGTCTGTCTAAGCCCACATTGCCTTCATTTTTCACCTTTGACCTGCACGGTTATCATGAATACCGGTACAGCCAGCAGCAACAGGGCTGCCATAATCCAAAACGTAAAGAGGTAATCGTGGCTTGCCAGGAGAAATCCGGCCATGATCGGGCCGGTGGCATGGCCAATGTCAAATATGGTCCCGAAGGTTCCCATGGCGGTCCCGAAATGTTTTTCCTTGCATATGTCCGCAACCAGTGCCGCGGAAGATGAAGTTACAAATGATTCGCCAAGACCGAACACAATCGCAGCCGCTGCCAAAAGATAGAATTCCCTCAGCATGGGTATTGCAGCAAAGGAGACTGCGCATAGGATCAGCCCTATCGTAATCAGCGGTTTCCTTCCGTATCTGTCTGAAGTCTTCCCCATTACCGGCTTCGAAAGGATTGTTACCACCACCTGAACACCCCAAAGAAGCCCGGCCTGAAACTCGTTCAGTCCGGCAACCTTTACTGCATAAATCGGGAGGAAGGCCTCCAGCGCGCCGACAGTCATATTCTGCAACCCTTCCATACTCGAGGTGACTACTACCCTCCTGTCACTCATCACTTCCTTTATGCCTGATATGAACTTTCTGTATGCCTCTGTCAACCCGTTGTGTTTCTCAACATGATTTCCGTTGCTGAGAACGCCGACGGCAAGGATAAGCGACATTAACCCCGCAAATCCGCTTACGAGATAAGCGGTCTGAAAGTCTCCTGCTGAGGGGTTTGATATTCCCGGCGCTCTGTGCAGGATAAAGCCGCCGAGAGGCGCCCCCAGAAGATTTCCGATGATAGTTACTGAGGAGAACCATGAAAGCATCTCTCCCTTATTCCTTCCTGCTATGTCGGCCACAACCGCCATGGCCACAGGGCCGTAGATCGCAGTCGCAAGGCCGTGAATGAAGCGTATTACGATGAGCAGCTGATAGTCCCTGACAAAGAGATAGGTAAAAGGCATAACAGCAAAGACGATCAGGCCAATCAGCATGGTCCTTTTTCTACCTATCACGTCGGACAACGCGCCTGCCGGGAGCTTGAAGAAGATTCCTGTGACGGTCGAAACTCCGACTGCAAAGCCTATCGCCTCAGGACCTGCTCCGAGGTAAAGGGCAAAGAGAGGAAGCACCGGGCTTCTGGCAAGCGCATAGGAGAGCCTGGCAAAAAAGCCGACTAAACAGAGGGAGGCAAAGGGTGAAAGTCTGTTCATAGCAGGGTTCTCGCAGTCGAGTTTGAATCGATGAGAAAATCTCCCCTTTCCCCTCTTTGCAAAAGAGGGGGATTCCCTCCCTTTAGCAAAGGGAGGATAGGAGGGATTTTAAAAAAAAATATCTTCATTATTCCCTGCCTACTTCATAACTGTTAGTGCTTGGCCGGGGTCTGTCTGTCATAGTAGATGCTTTTTCCTGTGATGCTCACGGGAATGCCCATGACCACTTCTCCCTGGATCAAACCGATGGCCCGTGCTGTTGCGCCGACTCTCTGTTGTATGCGGTTGTCGACATTGAGGATGCTGGCGGTCTTCGCTGCTGACGAAAGAGCTACGCCTATGTCTATCATCCTCATAACACAGTGCGGGCCTGTGTAACCCATCTCCTTATCCTGAATCTTCCGGTTCTTCGCAAACTCGGCGCACGTGGGATATCCGCAGGCCCCGCAGTCATAGCCTGCTGTCACAGGCTTACTCAAACCGACAAGCAGAAGCGCCTGTGAGTTCTCGATATTGGACGCGTCCCTCAGCCAGAAGGCCTCGTTCGTGCTCTTCGGAGCATACCCCTTCATTGCCTCCGCAATCTTCTTCAGATCTTCATCCCTTGTAATTACCACAATCTCCAAGAAGTCCTTTCCTCCAGCCTTCGGCGCTGTCCTCGCAGAAGCTGCCATCAACTTCACCGCCATCTCTGTTACTTCCTTCATCACTTACCTCCTTGCATAATCAGCTTTTCGACACGTACAGCATTTCGAACACTGCCATGCCTTTCTCCAACAGTTTCATATCATCCTTCACAGACTTCCTGAGTCCGGAAAGTATATCCTCAAGGCCCCTTGTTTCAGGGTTCCTGTACTTGTCGTCTTTAATATCGAGTTCATGAACGACCTCTGCGATCCTTCTCACCGCCTTGTCCCTCAACCCAAATGACTTCATGAGTACCTCGAAGGTGCAAAGGTCACCCAGATGAGTGAATGCTCCTCCGCTTACATCAAATGTGACATGAGCTTGCCCTGCAGCGGCAAGGTCTTTTTCATCCACAAGCATAAATGCGGCGTTCCTGTCGATAAACCTTCTGATCAGCCAGGCCGAAGCCATCCTGTCCACAAACGGCCGCTTGCGGCTTACCCAAATCCTCCCCTGATACTCTTCTGTCTTTCTTGAGGAGACAA
Organism: Nitrospirota bacterium; assembly: GCA_016217695.1. Lineage (GTDB taxonomy): Bacteria > Nitrospirota > Thermodesulfovibrionia > Thermodesulfovibrionales > UBA6898. The sequence continues at coordinate 5,537 of JACRHE010000109.1, forward strand.
CCGCCGGTTTCGCTTTGGCCGTCGTGCCGGTAAGCCCCTTAATCCCGGCATCCAGGGCGTCGATCCTTGCTCTGAGCGCAGCGCCGGCCGTTGAGAAAAAGAAGTCTGTTTTGAGGGTTTCTTCATAACTCTTTCTCACCTTGACGAGCTGCGCTAAAAGACCCTGCCCGTTCTGAATCTTTGACCCTTTCCGGATGCTGTTGGCCCTTGTTTCAATGTCGTCAAGAGACCTGCCGACTGCCTGGTACTCTCCCTCCTGGCGCACATTAAAGAGCGCCTTGATCTCTTCATCCTTTATTGAGTCAACAGCCTCGACCCGGGTAAATGCCGCCTCTCCACCCATGGAAGAGACCTCAGAGACCAGCCACTGGAAAAACTCATGGTGTTCTTCGCTCATGGGGAGGATATAGACCGCTCCCTTGAGAAGGACCGTCCCGGCCTTCGAAAGTTTCCTCCATATCTTCATGCGGTTACTTACGGGCTTTGAGGGGATGCTATAAAAAAACAGGAGCCAGCCCTGGCCCCTGCCGACATTTTTTCTTGAGACCTGTTTCATATCACTCAGATGTCTCTTCTAAACCATCCCCGGCCTGAGACCAGGAATGCAGTAATCAATATGAGATCCAGGCTGTCCGGAGTCTCCACCCGCAAAATCAATTGCCGTAGCGAATTCACCGGCCTCGGCAAAGGTTATGGCCGTGAAAAGGTCATCAAGCCGCTCAGTGAAACGACCTGAAATATTCTTCAGGTGGTTGACCTCCCTCTCCTCGGCAAAGGCTATCGCTATGAACATCTCTTCTACTCTTTCTGACAGATTCCTCATGGCCTCTTACCTCCTTGTGTTATGCTTGATACTAATGTAACAGGTATAACGCTACTTGTCAAGAAAAAAATGGCCTTCGTCAGGCTTAGCTTTTTTTATCCAAAAAAAATCCCTCCTGAAAAGGAGGGATTTTTCAAAGAATTTAAAAAGGACTATAAAAAATCTACGTCCCCATCTCCCAGCTCTTGAGATACTTCAGCTGCTCCTGGGTGAGCACATCGATCCTGATCCCCATCGCTTTCAGTTTCAGCCGCGCTATGTCCTTATCTATCTTTTCAGGCACACTGTAAACCTTTTTTTCGAGTTTCTTGTAATTCTTCGCCATATACTCGGCGCATAACGCCTGGTTTGCAAAGCTCATATCCATAACAGCCGAGGGATGGCCTTCGGCAGCAGCGAGGTTTATAAGGCGGCCTTCGCCGAGCAGGTAGATACGCTTGCCGTTTTTGAGGGTATATTCCTCGACGAAATCCCTTATGAGCCTGCGAGACCTGGAGAGTTTCTTCAACTCCTCTATGGATATCTCGACATTGAAATGTCCCGAGTTGCAGAAGATAGCTCCGTCCTTCATGAGCCTGAAGCAGTCCTTATATATTACATCTATGTCTCCGGTGGCAGTGACAAAGATATCTCCGAGTCCGGCGGCATCTTTCATCGGCATTACATCAAAACCATCCATAGTCGCCTCAAGGCCCCTGAGTGGATCGACCTCTGTAACGATCACGCGCGCGCCCATGCCCTTGGCCCTCATCGCTATTCCCTTGCTGCACCATCCATACCCGGCCACCACAAAGACAGAGCCGGCTATCAGCCTGTTAGTAGCCCTGAGAATACCATCAATCGTGGACTGTCCTGTACCGTAGCGGTTGTCGAAGAGGTACTTTGTGTATGCGTCGTTTACAGCAATGATCGGATACCTCAGCACGCCCTTTTCAGCCATCGCCCTCAGCCTGATCACGCCCGTGGTCGTCTCCTCAGTCCCGCCTATGAGGTGGGGCAGAAGGTCCTTTTTCTTGGTATGAAGCACGGAAACAAGGTCAGCCCCGTCATCCATCGTGATATTAGGCTTCAGAGAAAGGGCATCCATAATATGCCTGTAATAGGTTTTATGGTCTTCCCCTTTAATGGCAAAGACCGGGATGCCTGAGTTTTTTGCAAGAGATGCGGCAACATCATCCTGGGTACTCAGGGGATTGGAAGCGCAGAGATAGATCTCGGCACCGCCGGCCTTGAGCGTCTCCATGAGATTAGCCGTCTCGGTAGTTACATGAAGACATGCCGAGAGCCTGACACCCTTGAGCGGCTTTTCCTTTTTAAAACGGTCTGCGATGCTTCTGAGTACAGGCATTTCCCGGGCTGCCCACTCTATCCTCAGCTTTCCCTTTGCTGCCTGTCCGATATCCTTTACGTCATGTTTAACCATCTCTCCTCCTCATAATCCCGCCTCTTTCTTCAGGGTCTCTGCCTTGTCAGCCGTTTCCCAGGTAAAATCCGGATCATTCTTGCCGAAGTGGCCGTATGCTGCGGTCTTTTTATAGATGGGTCTTCTGAGCTTCAATTTCTCTATGATCCCCTTCGGGGTCAGGTCAAAGTTCTTACGTATAAGCTTCACAATTGTGTCTTCCTCAACCCTGCCGGTCCCGAATGTATCCACAAGTATTGACACAGGCTCAGGAACGCCGATAGCGTAAGCCAATTGGACCTCGACCCTGTCAGCGATCCCAGCCGCAACTATATTCTTTGCTATATACCTGGACACATACGCGCCGGAACGGTCCACCTTTGTCGGATCCTTGCCGGAGAAACACCCTCCGCCATGGCTGCCGACGCCGCCATAGCTGTCCACTATGATCTTTCTTCCGGTCAGGCCTGTATCGCCCATGGGCCCGCCCACAACAAAACGTCCTGTGGGGTTTATGTAATACTTTACCGCCTCTTCATCAAGAAGCTCTTTTGGCACAACCGGTCTTATAACCTTTTCGATGATATCATCCTTCATATCCTTCAGATGGACATCAGGACTGTGCTGGGATGAGACAACAATCGTGTCTATCCTGAAGGGCCTGCCGTCCCTGTATTCGATAGTTACCTGGGACTTGCCGTCAGGCCTGAGATAGGGAAGGATATCCTGCTTTCTGACCTCTGAAAGGCGCATCGCGATCTTATGCGCAAGCATGATGGGCAGCGGCATAAGCTCCTCGGTCTCGTTGCATGCAAAACCGAACATCAGGCCCTGGTCTCCGGCACCACCTACATCAACACCCATGGCTATATCAGTGGACTGCTGGTCAATAGAGGTAATTACAGAGCAGGTCTCATAATCAAAACCGTATTTCGCCCTCGTGTATCCTATATTCTTGATGGTCTCCCTGACGATGTCAGGTATATGAACATAGCAGGTAGTCGATATCTCGCCTGCGACAAATGCAAGTCCGGTGGTCACCAGAGTCTCACATGCTACCCTCGCGACAGGGTCCTGGCCGATTATCGCATCAAGGATGGAATCGGATATCTGATCAGCAATCTTGTCCGGATGACCTTCGGTAACCGACTCCGAAGTGAAAAAATAGTTCGTTCTCGCCATAGAGCTTCTCCTCCCGTTCAAAAGAATTGTATATTCTATACTTTATCGACAAAAAAATAAAACACAACAGGCCGTTTATCTGATAGAATTTGAACAAAGGAGGTCAGTTATGAAAAAAATACTGGTAGCTCATGACGGATCGAAATCGTCAGGGAAGGCACTGAAAAAGGGCTTCGAACTGGCCGAAAAATTCGGGTCCGGCGTTACGGTTGTGTCGGTAATCCCGGAACTGTATCTGACTGAACTGATGGAGATGGACAGGATCAGGATATTCGAGACACTCACTGAAGAGGCAAAAAAGATGATGGAGAAGATCCGGACCGAAGCAAAGGGCGTCAGGCAGGTAAAGACGGTCATTCTGCAGGGAAACCCGGCCGAAGAGATACTGAAGGCCGCAAAAAAAATAAAGGCGGGCCTAATCGTAACAGGCTCGCACGGCAGGCACGGCGCCCAGAAATTCCTACTCGGGAGCGTATCTTCAAAGATAGTTGACTACGCGGACTGCTCGGTTCTGGTGGTGAAATAGGAAACGCCCTGCTGTCTGAAAATTTCCTCTTATTTTATAAATTCCCTGAGCGCATCTTCGTATCTGAGAGGCTTGAAGGCAAAGTATTTTTCGACAGCATCAGGGTTGGTTATGTTATCCTGCTCAAGGAGCCTGAGCTGGTCAGAGGTGACAGGAGGCGAGGGAAGGATCTTTTCGAAAAGCGAGGCGCCGAGCTTCATCAGGCCCATCGGGATAGTAAACGAGGGCCTGCTGTGCCCCAAAGATCTTGAAAGGGTCTCGACAATCTCTTTATAGCTGAGGTGTTCCGGCCCGCCGATCTCATAGGTTCCGGCGAATCCTTCAGGATTTCCGATTACGGCATTCATACACTTAAGCCAGTCTTTGATATAGACAGGCTGAAACCTTGCCTTTCCCTCTCCCGGGATCGGAAGCACGGGGGAGAGCCGGAGCATCTCCACAATTTTTTTAGTAAATCCGTCCCATGGTCCGATGATAAGAGAAGGCCTGAAGATCGTGTACGACAGTCCGCTTTGCCTGACGAGTTCCTCAGCACCTGCCTTTGTCTTCAGATAACCGGACCAGGAGTTGATGTCAGCGCCCAGTGCCGACTGATAAAAGAAATGCCGCACCCCCGCGCGCTTTGCCTCTTCCAGGAGGTTCGCAGTTCCTTCAACATGAATGGACTGAAACGTCGCCTTTCCTTTTTCCTCGAGGATGCCGACAAGGTGGATTACAAAATCACCGGGATGAAGGGCTCCGCTGAGAGTCTCGGGCGCTGTTATGTCGCCGCGGATGACCTTAACTCCCTTTCCGGAGAGATAGGTTCCGGCCTTTTCAGACCTGGCCAGGCATTTGAGCTTATGACCCTTTGAGATAAGGTCATCAACCAGATGACCGCCGACAAAACCTGAGGCTCCTGCAATGAAGATCATTTTCTGATAAGTTCCAGGAATCTCTGCGCCGAAAGATCCTCGATGCCCTTGTGCATGTCATTGCCGTGGACATCCATAGTCACGATCGCAGGAAAATCCTCAACCTCGAAGCACCACATAGCCTCTGTCGGGCCGAATTCCTCGAGCCTCCAGACACCCAGGGTCTTCTTTATCCTGTCAGCGAGATAGACGGCTGCTCCGCCTATAGCATGGAAATAGACACAGGCATTTTCTTTCAATGCCTGCCTGGTCCTTTCCCCCATGCCGCCCTTGCCCATCACCCCTTTTATCTTATAACGCCCGATGACATCTGCTTCGTACATCTCGACCCTCATACTCGTTGTAGGGCCTGCTGATACAGCGCTGTAGCCCTCTTGTCCTTTTTTCATGAGCGGACCGCAGTGGTAAAGAATGGTTCCGGCAAGATCAAACGGGATATCTTCTTTTGGAGGCCGCTGCTCCACGAGGAATTTATGCACCCTGTCCCTTCCGGTCACCATGCTCCCGCTGATGGATACGATATCTCCTGCCTTAAGGGAGAGAACATCTTCTGTTGTCAATGGAGTTCTGAGGCTGACTGTCCTTACCATATGAGCCTGCCTCTCCGGTTCGCCCAGCAGCTTATGGAAACGTCGACGAAATAGGATGCCGGGTGTCTGTGATTGGCGCCGATCTTGACTCCAATGGCGGTTGTCCTGCCCCCGAGCCCCTGCGGTCCTATCCCGAGGTCATTAATATCCTTGAGGAGGCGCGTTTCCAGTTCGGCCAGCGCGTCAATCTTATTCATATCAGCAAGTTTTCTCATGAGCTGATCCTTCGCAAGACGCGTGACCTGGTCCTTCGAAGCCCCGAGTCCGACCCCGATTATGTAAGGAGGGCAGCCCCTGCCCTGAGCCTTCTGCACGGCATCCAGAACGCATTTTCTCACCCCATCAAGATCACGCTGCGCGCGCAAGTCTTCGGCAGGGAGTTTGTAAAGCTGCCCCGCATTTTCACTCCCTCCCCCTTTTAACATAAGATCTATGGCGAGGGTCGTCGCTGTAGTCTCTTCAAGATAGATGACAGGAAAACCGGCTCCTGTGTTGTCGCCGGAGTTCTGTTCTGTGATCACATCCACCGCGTTCGGACGCAATGGAACCTTTTCGGTCGCGATCCGCGTAGCCTCCATAATTGTATCTTTCAGTTCGAGATGGCTGAGACCTGCCGGTACCTTCAGGAAAAATACCGGCACGCCCGTATCCTGGCAGAGCGGACGCGCAGTCTCCCTCGCAGATCGTATATTCGAAAGGGTAACAGAGAGGGATGAAAAAGCCGGGGAACCCTCCTCCTCCTTATCCAGAGCCGATCTCAAAGCCTCCTCAACATCCGGCGGCAGAGAAGTGGCTACCTTTCTGTAGAGCTCAACAATGCCGTCACGGAGTTTCAGCAAGTTTCAACCTCATCTTTTTCAGATAATCAACATGCTTGAGCTCCTGGTCCATCATCTCCTTGAACACAACCCGTGCGTTGCTGTCCGCAGCCCTTTCCGATAGATCCAGGTAGAGTTTGTAGGCCTTGCCTTCTATCTGGAGGGCAAGGTCAACCGCCCCTATGTCGTCAATAAAGGAGTGCTCCTCGACCCTGGCTTCGAGATCCCTTACCGGGATTCCGGCCTCGGTCACAGGCGCCTCTGCCTTCCTGCTGAAGTCTTCAAACCTTTCAATATCCCTCTCATCCTGCACAGCGAGATAAAGTGCCTGGATATAATCCATGTGCCGTTCCTCCCAGGCAGAGAGGTTCTTAAAGGTCGCTTTCGCCTCCTCATTCTCAGCCTTGAGTGCGGCCCGGGAGTAAAAAATATTGGTGCCCTTTTCCATCAAGAAGGCCTCAATAAGCGACTGCAGCAGATCTTCCTTCCCTGTTATCATGTTTGGCTCCTTTTTCCCTGTAAGTTAAGTCTCGTCTTATTCAAAATATTAGCATATTATTGGGAACCGAAAACACCCTGACCTGTTTCCACGCATAGCCAGGTATACATGCAGATAACCCTTCTCATTAATATAAGTCTATCCTATCCAGTACCAGTTAACAAACCCGAGGCTCAAAATGGACATAAGAATAAGGAATATCAGCTTCAGTGCAATGTCGGCGCTCCTGTTACGGCCGAGGATTCCCAACATCAGAAAATGGGGGAAAGATATGGAGAGGTACCTGGTCATTGCAACTGTAACCCCTGTAGAGAGGGGGAGCATAATTAAGGAAAGGGCATAGAGAGCATAGGAAATCCTGATCTTCCTTATCATAAAGGGAAGCAGCAGCAGGAAGAATATGGTGAATGAGAAGTCGAGCTTCGAATGGAGATATCCATGCGCCGGCAACTGCCGGAAATCCACCAGGTTGTCTGTCATGACCCTGAAAATATTCTGGATGCCGGAAGGCCTTCTGCCGAATGCCTTCTGGATCTCGACCGGGAACAGGATGTCTCCGGTCTGAAAATAAGCGAACACCAGATAGGTCATCAATCCTGCCGGTATGAGAAAAATACCGAGGACATCGCCTCTTTTCAGCGCAGAGCAGTAGCTCATGCCTTCTCTCCGGAGATCCCTGAGATACACCGCGTATTCCACAGCCAGCGGAATAAACAGCAATATACCCTGTGGTCGTGACAATGCCGAAAGAAGACCGAACGCCCCGCAAATCCACCACCTCCTCCTCAGCGCATGATAAAATGCAGCGACAGAGAGGAAAAAAAATAACGACTCCGTATATGCCGCAGTGAAAAAAATCGCAGCTGGACAGACAAGCAGATAGAAGATGCTTCTGTCTGCAGTCTCTTCCTCATGATCCAGAACTATAAGCTTATGGACATATATCAGTCCTAAAATGGAAAAAAAAGAGCTGATTGTAATTCCGGCCGCAAGAGGACTGACCGGAAGAACAGATGAAAAACCCCTGATAAGCAGCGGATACAGTGGGAACATGGCATAAGCCCTCCTGTCCGGGCCTGTCTCAGGCATGGGCACATAGCCTTCAACCGCATTCTTCAGATAATACTGGCCGTCCCAGGCAGCAAGGTTATCAAAAAAAGAATTACTACATCGTTCTTTGTCAAAGTGGTAGGCATTGAAATCATAATCCTGCCTGCTGAAAGGTATAAGGTCATTTCCCAGAAAAAGAAATAACAGCAGCGCACCCTTGACGACAAGGAAGAGCATGATAAGGTGATAATATTTCTTCGGCATTTCAGTATATTATAATTGTATGCCTCCCCGGTGCCCAGCTAATATATACCGGCCTTTTCCTATTAATATATTTACAAAATATATTTACAAAATATGCTATTTATGCTATGTTCTCTGCATGGAAATGCTGATCGAGGAGAATTCGACAAGGAGAAACATCATGCTGCTGCTTAAGAAAAACAGCAGCATGTCTATCGATGATCTCAGCAAGCTCATCGATATAACACCCATGGGTATCCGTCAGCACCTCCTTGCCCTTGAGAAAAAAGGCATCGTGACATATGTTGCACAGAAGCGCGGCATAGGCAGGCCCGGATTCATCTACCAGCTGACAGAGTCGTCAGCCGAACTCTTTCCGAACTCCTATGACAAGTTTGCCTTAGGCGTATTGAGGGATATCAAAAAGCACGAGGGCCAGGAGATGATAGACAAGATATTCGAATGGCGGCGCGAGAGGCTCTTTAAGTTTCAGCAGACGGCCCTGACTGATAAGGAAAATATCGATGATACGCTTCAGGCCCTGAAAGACCTCCTCGAAGCAGAGGGACACATCGTCGAGTTAAGCAGAAACAACGGCCATTATCATCTCAAACAGTTTCACTGCCCCATAAACAAGGTATCGGCTGAATTCAAAGATGCCTGCAGGCATGAACTGCAGCTATACAGGGATCTTATCGGAAAAGAAGTTACGAGAGAGCATACCATATCAGACGGCTCTCCTTCCTGCCTTTACAAAATCCCCAGGGCATAATACGCACTCTTTCAGTTCATCCGTATTTTTTCAGCAGTCCAATAAGCCTCTGTATATGTTTTTCTGAATGTGCCGCAGTCACGGTCAACCTGATCCTCGGCACTTTCACTGCAGGCGGACGTATGGCAGGGGCATAGATCCCCTCTTCAAATAAGAACCGGGCCATCCGCAGGGTTTTCCTGATTCCTCCTGTCCTGACCGGCAATATCGGGGTCTCACTCCCCATGATATCGTAGCCGGCAGCGCTAAGTGCTCCGGCAAGTCTTTGCCTGTTCGCCCAGAGTCTCTTCAGGGGAGCCGGGTCCTTTTCTATCAGCTCTATGGCTTTTATCGAAGCCGCGACAACAGAAGGCGGAAGGGCGGTTGAAAATATAAAACTCCTGGCGGTGTTTAAAATCCATGCTATCTGATCCCTGTCGCCTGCAACAAAAGCGCCGAAAGAACCCAGCGCCTTAGAAAAAGTACCCATCTGCAGTATACCGGACCTTGGGCTGATGCCGAAATGAGCAAGCCCTCCCCTTCCAGCGCCAAGCACTCCCGTAGCATGGGCATCGTCTATATACAGGAGGGCATTATGCCTTATACAGAGCTCGTTGATCTCGCTCAAAGGAGCGATGTCGCCGTCCATGCTGAAAACAGAGTCGGTAACGACGATCTTTCTCCGTCGCCCTGTCTTTTCCCTCCTGATCAGACTTTCCAGATGGGCCGCATCCCCGTGACGGTATACAAGCGTCTTTGCCCTGCTCAGTCTGCAGCCATCAATAATGCTCGCATGGTTCAACTCATCGCTGAAGATAACGCCTCCGGCTCCTGCTATCGCCGGTATGATCCCTGTGTTGGCGGAATATCCTGAATTAAACAACAGGGCCGCATCTGTCCCCTTGTACCGTGAGATCCTTTCCTCGAGTTCCTGATGCAGAACAGTTCCTCCGGCGAGGAGTCTTGAGGCTCCGGAACCTGCCCCGAACTCCCTGAGCGCCTTCGCTGCGCTCCTGATGAGTTCCTTGCGGCCTGCAAACCCCAGGTAGTCGTTCGAAGAGAAGTTTATATACTCCCGGCCGTCAATTCGTACCGATGGCCCCTGCGAGGTTGCCAGGGAAAGAATCTCCCGGAAAAGGCCCAGCCTTTTTAGTGCCTCTAAGTCCTTCTCAAACACGGCTACATATTAGCATATCGGCTGCATCAGGGGAATAACAGCAAACGAAGAAAAAAAAGGATGGCATCGGCCATCCTTTTTAAGAAAAGTACATGAATCGGCAGGGGTTATTTCTTAGTCTTTTTCGGAGCCTTTGCAGCGGTCTTCTTTGTCGTCCCGCATGTACTGCCCTTTGACTTACAGGCCATGTCAGTCCTCCTTCTTCCCGGTATTTATCTCACCATAGCACAGGCTATGATACCTGTCAATGCCCTCTTGTTCATTCAATATTGAAGTGTATATAATTAAAAATCACACCTGGCATGGCGCCGATGATGCGCCTGCAATATGAGAAGGGATTCAGTCATGTATATCTGCGCATTGTGCAGCAAAGAGATAGAAGTCGACAAGTATTTTTCGCGGAAGTCCGCATGCCGGAAATGCGGTGGTGACCTTCATATCTGCCTGAACTGCAGGTTCTATGACGAAAAGGCGCATAATAAATGCAGAGAGCCGAAGGCGGAATTCCAGAGATCCAGGGAAAAGGCCAATTTCTGTGATTATTTCGTCTTCAGGGAGCGTCCTGCGCAGTCCGCTGACAATGAAAAAGATGCAGCGCGAAAAAAGCTGGACGACCTCTTTAAAAAATAAAACCCTTCAGGCGCCTTAGGTTCTGAATTGCAAGACAGATTTTTCATAAATTTCGCGGGCATGACGAAAAACTTTTCGTCAGTACAGGGAACGCTTTTATATGATTCTACTATCTGCCCTGGTCAAACAGGCGAAGATTCCACAAACTGACGCTTACGAAAAGTTCTTTGAGGCAGTGGCCGTGAAATAGTCGTTGCTTCATGAACAGCATTGTTATGTTATTACAAGCACGAGAGCATAAATAAGATACAGGCATCCTCCGAAGAGCAATGCAAAAGGAGATATCCTCCCGCGCAGCGCAATCATTACCAGGACAGTCAGGGAGGACAGAAGCGCCAGCACAGCAGAGAAAAGCGCCATGCCGGTGACCTGCCACTCAGTAAAAAGCAGCCCTACAGAGACCGGAAAGGTCGACTGAAATACCATCGCGCCTGTTACATTCCCCATCGCCAGGGTGTCCCTCCCCTTCCATGTCCAGGTAACGCTGTTGAATTTTTCGGGCAGTTCTGTCGCAACAGGTGCAAGGAGCAGCGCAAAGATCAGGGGATCCATGCCGAACTGAACCGATATCTGTTCAAGACTTTGAACAAAGGCATGGGCGCCCTTAATCATCACTGCAAGGGCCGCAGCCACCTGGATCAGGATAACAGCCAGGGGCGGTGCCTGCCGGGTCGCAGGCATCAGCCGCTGAACAAGCCTCCATAGATACATCCCCTCTGAATGTTCGAGGTCGGCGCTCTCGCCCCTGAAGGTCAGCCAGGCATAGAGGATATATCCGGCAACAAGTGCTATGGCAACCGGTAAGAGCGCTTGTCTGCCGAATAACATGGGCAGAAAAACCGCTGCTGAATACATGATTATGAAGAAGGACATATCCCTCTTTATCGATTTTGCCTCCACCAGCAGCTCAAACTTCCTCCTGTTTTTCAGGCTGGAAACCGAGACAGTCAGCCCCACGAGGAAAAAGGCAAGGGTCGAAAGCATGAATGGAGCACCGAGTATCGCGCCGACGCCGATATCCTTTGCAGCCTCCCCGCCGTAAAAGAAGATTGCCACCACAGGCAGGATCGTCTCGGGAAGGGCTGTTCCGACCGCAGCGAATATGCTCCCGACAACCGCCTGCGAAAACGAAAAATGCCGTCCAAACGCCTCAATCCCGTTCGTAAAAAATTCGGCGGCAAACAGTATCATCACAAGTCCCGACAGGAGAAAGACGATCTGTATACCCATTACCGCACAATAAGCAGGGGACAGGGAGAGGTCTTCAGAACTGCGTCTGTTGTACTTCCGATGAGGATGCCCTGGACATAGGATAATCCCCTTGCTCCCATGACAATGAGGTCGTAACCGGATTCCCCTGCGATGGACGATATCATCTCTGCGGGGTTTCCCTCGTATATTTCGCCTTTGTCCCCTATCCCCATCTCCCGGCACAATGATTCCATCTTAGTCCCTGCTTCTGAGCGCATGCTTAACATCTCCTGTTCCTTTTCACCCGGTTTCTCCCCAGGGAGAAAAGGGGGCACAATATGCACGAGGCGCAGGTCTGCAGAGAAAAGGCCGGCATATTTCCGAGCTAAGACAACCGCCTTCCCTGCATTGTCGGAAAAATCAACAGGACAGAGTATCTTCCTGATCGTGACGTTTCCGACCGATGCCTTTTCAGCCATCTCCCCCCGGACAACAAGCATGGGCAGATTCAGAGATTTTATAAGCCTCTCAGAACTGCTCGGACGCATAAGATGGTTTTTGAAGCCCAGGCTGAGAAGCTCAGGGGCAGACTCCTCGATTACCCTGACAAAGGATTCATGAAGCCGCCCCAGAATAACGCCGCTTTCAACCTGTATCCCCATGTCCAGGAGCTTCTTCTTCCAGACCGACATCTCAGCCTCGTCCCTCTTTTTTTCTTCCTCAATATAGGACGAAATATAGGAAGGCGGCGTAAGGAGGTAATCAATAACATAGATCAGCCTCACAGGGGCATGGGTTTTAGAGGCGATATAGGAAGTATAGGCGACTACTTTTTCCGTATCAGGGCCAAGATCAATGCCTGTAACAATACATCTGCAGGTACTCACTTTTTCAGGGACTTGCCGAGCCTTTTTTCAACAGACTTCACTTTCCGGTCGATCCTCTCCGGCTTTCCCTTCCGGTCGTCTATTGTAATCGTCGTCAAAAGCCTTTCCTCTTTTTTGAGAACAGTCATATGGCATTTTTTAACCAGCCTCAACAGCGCTTCCCATTCCCCTTCAACAACAGTGCCCATGGGGTTCACCTTATAGGGAAGTCCGCTTTCATCCACGATCTTCAGCACCTCGGCAAGCCTGTCTCCGATACTGCTGCCGGATCCTATCGGAACGATACTGAATTCAATGAGCATCTTCTCCTCCTTGCAGAATTATGGGAATATTCAGAGGTTTCACAGACAGAGCATATCAGAAAAGATTCAAAAATAAAAGGGACAAACAGAGTTTGTCCCTTTTATACATGCGGAAGAAATATCTTATTTCTTTACAGCGTCTTTCAGGGCCTTGCCTGCGGTAAATTTCGGAGTCTTGGCAGCAGGGATATTGATCACCTGGCCGGTCCTGGGATTACGGCCTTTTCTTGCCTTCCTCTTAGTCACTGCAAACGTACCGAAGCCGACGAGTGTAACCTTCTGTCCCTTCTTCAATGAGGCCTTGACCGCATCCAGTGTTGCATCAAGAGACCTTGATGCATCTGCCTTGCTGAGACCAGCACCTGCAGCAATCTTGTCGATAAGTTCCGTCTTTGTCATTCTCTTCCCCCCTTTCACGGATATAGTTTATTTGAAATATGACTGAGATAACACTATCAAGAACTTATTTTTTTGTCAAGCCAAAAAATCGTTCCAATCACCTGAAAATAAAGGGCGCAGAGGGCCTCAACCGTCCTCTTTACTCGCACTTTAAATTATAGTTTTATAGATGCCGCCGCCTGTATCGAGGGGAGGATGATTTTCATTCATGGACCGGATAGGCTATAATCTACCGTGCGCTGCAGAAGAAGGACAGAGGCCCCGGGAGGGATTTTACCCTGTACGAAACGGAGATAAAGATCCTCGAAATAGACAGGCAGACCCTGGAAAACAGACTGATCTGCATGGGCGCCAGGAAGATATTCGACGACGAGATACATGCCCTCTATTACGATACCGCTGATTGTGCTGTAAGAAAGAGAGCGGGGACACTCAGACTTAGAAGAGAAGGCGAGCGGGCTGTCCTTACGCTGAAGACAGATATTGAGGACAGCGAGGCCAAGGTCCGGGAAGAAAAAGAAGTAGGGGTATCCGACTTTGATATCATGATGGTCATACTCGAATCAAGCGGCTTTACTGCATGGCTTGAGATGAAAAAACACAGGACCTCCTATGAACTGAAAGGGGTCCGTTATGAATTCGACAGGCACCATGGAGCATACGCGTATATCCCTGAGTTTCTGGAGATAGAAGGTCCTGATACCGGGACCGTATATGCCTCTGCCGAGGCACTCGGCTTCAGAAAAGGAGACTGCAGGCCATGGGATATTGTCCAGGTCGCAGAGTATTATTCATCCCGTAACAGAAATACAGATTAAGGAAAACAACGCCTTTTGGAAGACTTCAGGAAGATATTCCGGCTCGTAAAGCCATACTGGCAGAGGGTAGCCCTTGCCGGCCTCATCAGTCTCATAGTCTCAGGGCTTAACGCGTCCCTTGCATGGCTGGTAAAGCCGGTCATGGATGACATCCTCATAAAAAAAGATATCAGACTGCTTCTGCTGCTGCCTGCAGCTGTCTTCGGTATCTTCCTCATGAAAGGGGTTTTCAATTTTTTCCATGAATATCTCATGCGGTCGGCTGGACAGAAGATGGTTATGCATATCAGGGACAGGCTCTACGGACATATCCTCGAACTCCCGATGGGATATTTCGGGAAAAACTCCAGCGGCGAGCTCATGTCAAGGGTGATCAACGATACTACCGTGCTTCAGGGAGTCGTATCCTTGACAATCAAGGATCTGTTTATCGAGAGTTCCTCTGTCATCGCCCTGACTGCCGTGGCCCTCTGGCGAAGGTGGGACCTCACCCTCATCTCGATCCTTGTCCTGCCAATGGCCTTCTATGGCGTCGGAAGGCTCGGCAAGAGGATACGGCTCATAAGCAAGCGCACCCAGGAAAAGATCTCCATCATAACGGAATTCCTCAGCGAGAGTTTTTCCGGAATCAAGATTATAAAGGGTTTTTGCAGGCAGAACGCGGAGAAGGAAAGGTTTGAAAGGATCAACCGGGATTTCTACAGGGAGAATATGCGCGCCACAAGGGTCTCTGAGTTCGCAGCCCTGATGATGGAGACGGTCGGCGGGCTCGGGATCGCATTCGTGATATGGTACGGCGGACGGCTGATCATACAGAACACCATCACAGTCGGAGACTTCACATCCTTCCTGACCGCCATCTTCCTTATCTATACGCCGGCAAAGAGGCTCGCCAGGGTAAACATCGGCATACAGCAGGCAAGAGCCCCGTTTGAAAGGATAAACCAGCTTTTGGAAGAACCGGTGGAATCTGCCGGAACAGACAAACTCACGACCATAGACAGGGAAATCGAACTCAGAGATGTGTCGTTCACTTATCCGGGAGCGCGTCACGCAGCCCTGGAGCATATCAACCTCCTGGTGCGCAAAGGGGAGATCACAGCCATCGTGGGCAAAAGCGGAGGGGGAAAGACCACTCTCGTCAACCTCCTTCCGGCGTTCTACCGCCCTTCGGAAGGAAAGATCCTTATTGACGGCAAGGATATCTCCTTCGCCACCTTCAGCTCACTGAGGGGCCAGTTCTGGATAGTAAGCCAGGAGGTCATCCTCTTTAATGATACGGTACGGGCCAATATAGCATACGGGAA